>CAJXVZ010000069.1 GCA_913062845.1 uncultured Psychroflexus sp. | reverse complement strand
ACCTCAGTTTGCTGGATACAGGTTTTGAATCTATGGTAGTTAGCCAGTTTACCTTGCATGCCTCGACAAAAAAAGGCAACAGACCAAGTTTTACTAAAGCCGCTAAACCAGATTTTGCAAAAGAAATGTATTTAAAATTTATTGATAAACTTCAAGAGGTATTACCAACCGAAGTTCAGTCTGGTAAATTTGGTGCAGATATGCAGGTTAGACTTCAAAATGACGGGCCAGTGACTATTTTTATCGATAGTAAATCAAAGGAATAAACAACATAAAGTAAAATATAAATGAAACCCAATTATCTGTTATTAAATTTGGTTGTATTCCTGCTGCTGAATACCGGAAACGCACAGTCCATTGTAGGTGAATTAAAAATTGACGATAATTTTATGAATATTGCTCAGATTTCGGGGAAGTTCAACGACAGCATCACATTTCATCTGATCGTTAATAAGGATAAGGAAACAAAAAAATACGAATCCAATATTGTATTCTTTGGTGAAACAGAATTAATTAAAAAGCTGAAGGTTTCTGTGCACGAAGAAAAGCCAAAATATGTGGGAATTAATGTGAACGATAATGTTGTAACTTTCTTCAATGAAATTGACGGTGAGATACAGATTTATGATATTGATTACCTCAGTGAAAAAGTCAACAAAGTAACAGGATTGTTAAAACCCTTCTATATTTTCAGTACGAATAATTATGTCTTGTTTATATATTCCAGCAGCAAAAGGTATTTTGATTTTGCATTAATTAAAAATACAAAGGAGGTCATAAGAAAAAAATACAGCTCAAAAAGTTCAATCTTAGAACAATCTTTCCCTGAAGTTAATTCAGACAACAGTATTTTAGTTGATAACGGTGATTTCGTTCATAAGGGTTTTATTAATGACGTAAAATTATTTCATTATGGCAGTAGTCTTTATGCACTGAGTGAATACAAGAAAAATGACAGAGTGAAAGTAGTGCAATACAGATTCAATGGAGAGTCGGAAGTGAACTTTTTCAAGGTTGGAAACGGTGATAAGATCAAACAACTTAATGCATTTATTTCAAAAGATTTACTTTTCACATTTGCAATGCATAAAAAAGTGGCTCAACTTGATATTTATGATTTAAAAAGCAAGCAATTATTGAAAAGTATGACATATTCTCCGGATGAATTTCAATATTTCAATCAGGTTGTAAAAAATGGAAAGGACAAAACCGAAAATTTTAGTACTAAGCGATTTTACAATGGTTTCTTTTCACCCGCAATAGGTTCAACATACAATGGTCAACTTTATGTTGGTGTAAATCAAACCATAAACAATGGTTATGATATCGAAATTGGTCATGTGGACAAAAACACCTTTAGCTATTCATCTAACAGTCTGACCAACTCCGATGGACTGATACAAAGCGGACAACTTATGGTTTATGAAATATTTGCATCAGCCAAAAGGAAAGGAAACTTCTTTAAAGTTCATTTGGATAAGGATCTGAATTTTCTAAAAGAACAACCGGTTTTAAAATATGAAGATCAGGTGGATAGAATTGAAAAAGTAAACGCCTGGATAGGTAATAGCTATTCCGTGAATAAACATCCCAACAAGAGCGCAATAATACCTTTGCCGAATTTCACAAGATTTATAAATTATTCCAGATCAGATGAGAGTTATGTCATCTATAATTTCAGTAGCCGTAAATTTTAGGTTCTAATTAAAAATGAATATTGATTTAAAATGAAAAATACAATAAAAATTATTTCGGTTTTATTCTGCAGCCTTATGTTATCCTGTAACCTTACAGGTGAAGAAGTCGCGAGATTAGATATTAATGCCGTTAGCAGAGAAGACAATTTAGTCATGAAGGAAAGCAAAATCTCCCTGAATAAAGGTGATAAAATCAACTTTTGGTCAGAGATGGATGTAAAATACGAAGGTGAAGTTTAACTGCGTTTTAGAGTAGAAATTTTGAAAGATGGTTTACCTTATGGTGCTCTGGAAATTGATCCTTTTGATAAAACAATGACGTCAAATGAAGAAAAGAAAATTTATGGAAAAAAGGTAGAATGGCGTTCTACAGGCAAGAATTCGTCACTAACAATAGATGAAAAAGGAAACTATGTTTTCAGAGGATTTCTTATGGCGACTGAAAATTCAAGCCTTAAAATCAATAAGGCGGTAATAATTTTGAAAAAATCCTAATCGAAAGGGATGACCAAAACAGGAATTTGTGAATTTCTCATCACATTTTCAGAAACACTACCGAAAAAAGTTTTGTAAAAGAAACCTTTTTTATTCTGACCCATAATGATCAGGTCTGCTTTTAACTTATTTGCTTCCTTGTTAATCATTTCGATTGTACTACCCTGAATAAGTAAAGCTTCAGATTCAATGCCATTTTCATTAAGCATTTTAGAATATTCTTGTAGATTTATATGTTCATCTTTAAGTTCATCAGCTCTGGCATCTCTTATATATTGGGGACCAACGTCATAACCTACAAAATCCGGATCTGGTGCAGCGATGTGAACGAACCATATTTTTGCATCAAAAGCCTTACCAAATTCAAGGGCTTTTGTAACCAGAAGGTCTTCATTATTATCAAAATCAATGGAAACGAGAATGTTTTTCATCATTTTTATTTGATTTTTAGTCTGTTTCTTTTAATAATCTTGAGTGAACAATAAACCTGACACCAAGTGGAATTTCCAAAGAAAAACTTGCGCCACGCCCCTCAGTAATATCTATAGTAAGATGCGTGTGTTTCCAGTATTCGTATTGGTCCTGATTCATGTAAAAAGGTACTTTAGCGATATGACCAAGCAAAACATCACTTTCATCTAGATACATGTCATCTTTTTCAAAAATCATTGGGGCTGAACCATCACAACAACCACCACTTTGGTGAAAGATGAGATCACCATGCTTTTCTTTTAATTGATTTACAATTGTTTTAGCTCTTTCAGTTATATCTATTTTTGGCATATTTATATATTTTAAAAAAGGTTGAACACTATTGCATTCAACCTTTCAGAATAAAAGCTAATATTAAAAGAAGCCTAATTTATTTTTATCATAAGAGATAAGCATGTTTTTTGTTTGTCTGTAATGGCTCAACATCATGCTATGGTTTTCTCTACCAAAACCTGATTTCTTATATCCACCAAATGGCGCATGAGCTGGATATGCATGATAGCAATTTACCCAAACTCGACCGGCCTTGATGGCTCTTGGTATCTGATATAATTGGTGTGCATCTCGGGTCCATACGCCTGCTCCAAGTCCGTATAAAGTGTCGTTGGCTATCTCCAGAGCTTCTGCTTCATCCTTAAATTTAGTTACACAAACTACAGGGCCAAATATTTCTTCCTGAAATACCCTCATTTTGTTATGACCTTCCAGAATTGTTGGTTTAATATAAAACCCATTGGCAAGTTCACCGTCTTTATTTGCTTCTCCACCGCAAAGGACTTTTGCTCCCTCTTCTTTACCAATTTTTAAATAAGATTGAATCTTTTCGTATTGGTCGTTAGAGGCTTGTGCACCAATCATGCAATTAGGATTATAAGGATTGGTTTGTACGATAGCTTCTGTTCTTTCCACAACGCGTTCCATGAATTTATCGTAAATTTCTTCCTGAACCAGAATTCTCGACGGACATGTACAAACTTCGCCCTGGTTGAAGGCAAACATGACCGCACCTTCAATACACTTGTCAAGGAAAGCATCGTCCTCTTCCATGACGGAATTGAAGAAAATATTTGGAGATTTTCCACCAAGTTCCATCGTCACGGGATTCAGGTTTTTTGAGGCGTATTGCATGATAAGCTGTCCGGTTGTTGTTTCTCCCGTGAAAGCTACTTTATCCACTCTGGAGCTTGAAGCCAGTGGTTTTCCAGCCTCAGGTCCGAACCCGTGAATGATATTGACAACTCCGGGAGGAAATACATCAGCTATTTTCTCCATCAGAAGTGTGGCAGAACATGGTGTTTGTTCTGCTGGTTTCAAAACAACACAGTTACCAGTGGCGAGAGCAGGAGGTAATTTCCAGGATAACATCAGAAGTGGAAAATTCCAAGGAATAATTTGTCCAATAACACCAAGCGGTTCTTTGATATTCATCGATAAGGTATGTTCATCTAATTCTGTCGCACTTCCTTCTTCTGCTCTTATGCATGATGCAAAATATCTCCAGTGATCAACCGATAGTGGAACATCTGCATTCAAAGTTTCTCTTATGGATTTACCATTATCACAGGTTTCAACTAGCGCAAATTCTTCCAGGTTTTCTTCAATAATATCGGCGACTTTGTTAAGTAGTGAAGCACGCTCGGTAGCAGAAGTATTTCCCCAGGCTTCTTTAGCAGCGTTTGCAGCATCTAAGGCTGCTTCTACATCTTCTTTTTGAGAGCGAGCATATTTCGCAATAAAACTTTGGTCTATTGGAGAGGTGTTTTCAAAATAATCACCGCCAATTGGTTCAACAAATTTCCCATTGATAAAGTTACCATAGGATTCTTTAAATTTTGGTTTAGAATAACTCATTATAATATAGAATAAAAAAACGCCTACTCTTTTCTAGATTTTCGGCTACCTCTAATTCGCATAATCCAACTTATATCGTTTTCGTAATGCAATCAATATTTCCAAAAATATCCAAAAAACCATTTAATGGTATTAATTCTATATTTATTAGCTAGATTATTTACTAAAAAATGACAATTATCATATTTTCATTTTATCAACATCGTCTGATATTCAAAATAACATTTTATGATATCAAATTGACGCATTATTACTTCATTGAAACAGTAAACCCTCTAAAAGAAAAAATTACTCTAAATCTCAATTAATAATTCTTTTTTAAACTTTATACCCTTTAAAAGAAAAGGCTTGGTTATAAAGTTAATTTGAGATAATCATCCCGAAGCATTTTAGGAATTCGTAAACTCTTAATATTCAAAATAATACATCATACTTTCATTAATCTTTAATTAATGCATTTCTTTTTACAAATATTAAATATAAAACTGAACCAACTAGTGGTAAAAATATAATGACTAATAACCAGACTATTTTGTCTTTACCTTGACAATCACTTTTAATTAGATTGGTTAAACAATAAATCCACATTATCAATGAAGCGAGAATGAGCATTTGCCAGACGAAAACAGTCCAGGAAAATTCTACTAATTTATAATTAGGATCCATATTTGTATTAAAAATTTAAGTTTAAAAGTACGATATTTGTTGTAATTACAAACCCTTTTAGTACCAGGAATGCTTTTTTATTATGAAAACGAAAAAAATTCGCCGTTTGTTATTATTGTAACATTTTTTGGAATGTTAATTCGTTTCCTCTTGATCAACCTGATCAGGCTCATTATTGGTAAAAAACTAAAACCATTTTTTGCATTTTCGCAAGGATTTAAACAAATAATCTTTAACATCCTTGTGATTTTTGGCGTTTTATTTGGTCTTGTATTGATAAAGTTTTTCTTTGTTTATATGGAGGAATATTCTGCTGATGTCTAAATTCACTTAAATATTAGAGGTGAAACTATAAATTTTAGAATTACTTTGATAAAGTATAAAAATCCATTATATAAATAAAATAATATATTTACTATTTTAAAACTACACATACTTATGAATAAAGCAATATTTGGGCTTTTTTTGGCTGCAATAATCTTATTGAGTTGTAACACAAAGGAACCGGTAAAAGTAGAAGGTGAGGATTTTAACCCTGAATCTTTCTGGGGTGAAAATCCATGGCCGGAAATCAGGAAAAAACGTATAGACAGCCTTTTACCACTGGCATTGGAATCTGCAAAAGTTGATGCCTGGTTAGTCATATGCAGAGAGAACAATAACGACCCTCTGGCTGATCATATTGGTGGAGAAAATGCAGGCGGTACAGCTGCGTTTTTATTTTTCAATGATGAAGACGGCTTTCATTCTTTTGCCTTCTCTCCTATCGGAGAAAGTACAGCACTGGACGATCTTGATATTCATGATAAGGTTATTCCTGTAGAAAGAGGTCTATCTGCCATATCTCAGGCAGCCGATTTTATAAAAACCAAAAACTTTAAAAGGATTGCCGTCAACATGTCTCAATCCAACAGCATGGCAGATGGACTTTCGCATGCTCAATATACCACAATCATTGGCCATATTGATAAAAACAAACTGGTATCATCAACAGATTTAGTATATGAGTGGCTATCTATAAAACTACCGGAAGAAGTGGAGATCTTGAGAAAGGCTGCACAACTTACAGCAGATTGGCAGATTGAAGCCTACAAAACAGTTGTGCCTGGCGTAAGTACAGATGCAGATATTGCAAGATTCCTGAAGCAAAAAATGAAAACATACGGCGTTACCGATGCCTGGTCTCCGGACCAAAATCCAAATGTCAATTCGGGAGCGGACCGCGGGCATTCTCATGCAACAGATAAAGTGATTATGCCTGGAGATGTGATCCAGATCGATTTTGGGATTAAAGTATACAACAGATGGGTAAGTGATATTCAGCGATTTGCTTATGTGCTTACAAAAGGTGAAACCAAGGCTCCGGAGGACATCATGCATTACTGGAATAGTGGAAAAGCCGGAAACAGAGCTGCTTTGGCAGCCATGAAACCTGGTGTAAAAGGTATTGATGTTGATCGGGCTCAAAGGGAACTAATGGAAAAAGCAGGGTCCGAATACGTGATGTGGAGCACCGGACATCCGGTAGGTTATGTGGCACATGATGTCGGACCAAATTTAGGAGGATCACAGTCATCGCACGTCAGACCATCGAGCCGGAAAGAACTTAAAGCAGGAATGACTTTTGCTTTTGATGGTTTTCACGCCTGGAATTTGGAAAATGGTGGTGTAAAAACTATTTCGGTTGAAGAAATGGCTGTGGTAACAGAAAATGCTGCTGAATATTTAATTGATCCACAGGAAGATTTGATCTTAATTTCTAGTGATTAATGAATACTTCGGAATGAAAACCTATCATTTTTTATGTATCCTCCTTTTTTCTGCAATATCTTTTGGACAGGAAACTTCCATGAAGCCCCTCAAAAACCCTTCTTTTTTAGGCTTGAATTTTGAGTATGGACATATTTTAAAACACACCCATTCGCTGAGGAAACTTGACAATGCTTATCCTTCCGGTATAAGTATAGATTGGAGTAAGTTCCTTTTACAAAAAGAAGCCTGGGATTTTTGTAATTGCTTTCCTAAGATTGGCTCTGAGTTGTCTTATTATGATTTTGATAATGAAGATATTCTGGGTCAGGGTGTTTTGGCTATTGGCTATGTTGAGCCTTATTTTAGAACTGACAGATCATTTAATCTATTTTTCAGGATAGGGTTAGGTGGTTCCTATCTTACAAATCCATTTGATGAAATTTCAAATCCAATAAATGATCTTTACAGTACAGATCTCAGCTTTGCTTTAATGCTTAGCATTGGTACAACGTACAGAATAGATGAGCATTGGAATTTACGCCTTCTTGCCAAATACAATCATACTTCAAATGGTGGTGTAAATACACCAAATCGTGGTTTAAACTTTCCTACTTTGAGTCTTGGAATAACCAGAAGTTTTATACCATTAGCATTTCCGGAATATGAAAAAGTTGGAAAGCGTGAGCCACCAAAAGAAAAGACACGACTTAGCCTGACCCATTTTTCCGGGTGGAGCAATACTTCTATTGGCGGAAGAGACAAGTTTTATGTGTTTGGTTTTGCAGGAAAGTACAGTCGCTGGATTGGTGCCAGAAGTGCTTTGACCGGTGGTACAGAGTTCATTTTCGATTTTTCAAAAAGAAAACTCATTCAGGAACGCGGCGATGGCGAAAATTTTGTGCAGGCTGCAGCGCTAATTGGTCATGAATTTTGGCTCGGAAAAGTCACGTTTGGTCAACAAATAGGAGTTTATTACTGGAATGAATATGTCAACTCTGACCGTGTTTATCAAAGGTATAGCCTAACTTACAGAATTTCTTCTCAAATATTTGCAGGATTTGGACTCAAAGCACATCGTCATGTAGCCGATTTTTTTGATTTAAGAATAGGATATAATTTTTAAAACAAATCATTTATCATGGACCTCATATTAAACATTCTTTTCTTTCTGGTTTTTGGTTTTTATGGTTTTATGATCCTTAAAAACATCATAGGTAAAAAAGATATCAAATTGAAAGACTATAAACTTATAATCATGACAATTATAATTATCCTGCTCGCCATCAATAAATTTTTGTAGTGATTATTCTGAAAAGCTCTAAGTTCAATTAAAACTTGAATTTTAATTGCACAGATACCTCGTCTTCACTTTCTGTTTTATTTAGGCTGTTTTCAGTATTCAGATTAGAGAGAGCTATGCCTATCAGGCGCACCGAATCCTTTAGTTTTTCCTGGTACAGCAATGTTTTTGATTCTTCAAGAAGAAGTTCTTTAGATGAAATGTATAGTTTTAGGGTCTTGCTTCTTGTCTGGACTTCAAAGTTACTGTATTTGATCTTTAAGGTTATAGTTCTGCCGGCAACATTTTGTCTTTTGAGCCTTTTAGAAACTTCTTCGGCAATATGCTTAAGTTTTTCTTCTAAAAAGACCTCTGAACTGATATTATCGCTAAAGGTTCGTTCTGCGCCAAGTGATTTTCTCGTGCGCTCAGGCTTGACTTGACTGTGGTGTACACCTCTGGAAACCAAATAATAATACTTACCACTTTTACCAAAATGGTCTTCCAGAAATTCTAAAGATTTTGATTTTAAATCCTTTCCCGTGAAAATTCCAAGTCGGTACATCTTTTCCTGTGTCACTTTTCCAACACCATAAAAGAAACGAATTTCAAGATTTTCAATAAACTCCTCTACTTCTTCCGGCGGAATGGTTTTCTGTCCGTTGGGTTTGTTGATATCACTGGCTACTTTCGCAAGAAATTTGTTGATAGAAATGCCAGCAGAAGCGTTTAACCCAACCTTTTCTTTAATTTTTTGACGGATCTCTTCAGCAATTTTAGTAGCACTTGGGTTGCCTGTCTTATTTTGTGTTACATCCAGATATGCCTCATCCAAAGATAACGGTTCTACCAGATCTGTGTATTCAAAAAAAATTCTGCGAATACGCTGAGACAATTCTTTGTACCGATCAAACCTGGGCTTGACAAAAATCAAATCCGGACAAAGTTTAGCTGCCTTAAAACCACTCATGGCACTTTTCACACCGAACTTTCTGGCCTCATAGCTTGCAGCAGCAACTACACCTCTTTTTGAACTTCCTCCTACCGCCAATGGTTTTCCTTGCAATTTCGGATTATCCATCTGCTCTACTGAGGCGTAGAAGGCATCCATATCTACATGGATGATTTTTCGATGTGTGAGTTTTAAGGACATGATACAAAAATAATAATAATGCCCTGAGAATGTCTTACGCTAAGCTGCTATGTAGGTTTTACTGTTTGTTAAATTAAATACTTTTAGGCCGAAATTAAAACTAATGGCTATTGTTTCATGATTACCGGCTAAGAGTTATCAATCCCTTTTAAGTTTTTTATATTTGATACGCTTTGGTTGAGTGTCGCCAAGTCTCTTCTTCTTGTTTTCTTCATACTCACTGTAGCTGCCTTCAAAGAAATAGACTTCAGAATTACCTTCAAAAGCCAAAATATGTGTACAAATTCGATCTAAAAACCACCTGTCGTGAGAAATGATCACGGCACAGCCGGCAAAATTTTCAAGGCCTTCTTCAAGCGCTCTTAAAGTATTAACATCCAGATCATTTGTTGGCTCATCCAAGAGCAGCACGTTGCCTTCTTCTTTGAGTGTCATGGCCAGGTGTAAGCGATTACGCTCACCACCTGAAAGTTTGCTGACGGTTTTGTTTTGTTCACTGCCACCAAAATTGAAGCGACTCAGATAAGCCCGGGCATTGACTTTTTGATTACCCATCATGATTAAATCCTGACCATCTGCAAAATTTTCGTAAATACTCTTATCAGGATTAATATTACTATGCGCCTGATCTACGTAGGCGATCTTGGCTGTTTCACCCACTTCAAAAGTACCGGCATCGGGTTGTTCTTCTCCCATGATCATTTTGAATATGGTGGTCTTCCCTGCTCCATTAGGTCCTACAATCCCAACTATTCCGGCCTGTGGGAGTTTAAAATTCAAATCATCATAAAGTAACTTATCACCAAAGGCCTTTTTGACGTTTTTAGCTTCAATAACATTAGTACCGAGTCTTGGTCCGTTAGGAATATAGATTTCAAGTTTTTCATCCAGTTGCTTTTGATCCTGACTGGCGAGTTTATCATAATTTTTAAGACGAGCTTTCTGCTTGGTTTGTCGACCTTTTGGAGACATTCTCGCCCATTCTAATTCGCGTTCAAGGGTTTTCTGACGTTTACTGGCCTGTTTTTGCTCATCGGCTAAGCGTTTTGACTTTTGTTCCAACCAGGACGAATAGTTGCCCTTAAAAGGTATACCTTCTCCTCTATCCAATTCTAAAATCCATCCGGCGACATTATCCAAGAAATACCTGTCGTGCGTCACTGCGATAACCGTTCCTTTATATTGCTGAAGGTGTTGTTCTAACCAATGCACGGATTCCGCATCAAGGTGGTTTGTTGGCTCGTCAAGAAGCAATACATCCGGTTCTTTTAATAATAACCTGCAGAGTGCTACCCGACGACGCTCACCACCAGACAATACACTGATTTTCTTGTCAGCGTCCGGCGTCCTGAGCGCATCCATAGCCACTTCAAGCTTATGATCAATTTCCCAGGCATTGGTCGCATCTATTTTATCCTGAAGAACGGCCTGCTGGTTCATCAGCTTTTCCATTTTATCAGGATCAGAATATACTTCTTCCAGACCAAACATGTCATTGATCTTGTTATATTCATCCAGAATAGCTGTAATTTCAGATACACCTTCCTTTACAACTTCAAGAACAGTTTTATCTTCATCTAATTCAGGTTCCTGCTCGAGATAGCCCACAGAATAATCCTGTGAAAAGACCACATCGCCCCTATAGTTTTTTTCTATACCAGCAATAATTTTTAAGAGGGTTGACTTACCTGAACCATTGAGACCCAGAATGCCGATTTTAGCGCCGTAAAAGAAGCTCAGGTAAATATTTTTAAGGACTGGTGTTTGCGAACCCTGATAGGTTTTGGTTACTCCGGACATGGAGAATATTACTTTTTTATCTTCGGACATTTTATGTGTTTTTAATTACTTGCTTATTGTTTGAAGTGAGACAAAAATAAGGACTTTTTTGAGATGAAGGTAATGGGTTTATGAGTTTAAAGTTTGAATTACAAAGTTGAAATTAAAGGAGTTAGAAAATGTGTGTAAACTTATACAGTTTGATGAATTTAAAAAAAATGATGTCAGTTTAATCGCAAATTGCACGAAGTATGCACAAAGCGGGCTAAGCAACTTTAAAAATCGAGAAGTTGAGAACTTAAATAATTGATTTCTTTAGGTTCTTAATGATTCCATTGAGGTGTAATCGAATTAAGAAAAAATGAAGCTGTCTTAAAACCTAAATTTTGATAATCTGTCCCTACGCATCGGGAGTTTCAGATTCTACAACGAATTGGAAATAAACAGACTAAAATTCTGAAATGAATTCAGAATGACCAGACCTTAAGATTTTAAAACAGCTCTTTTTAATTTCAAATTACATTAATCAAAAATTATTTAGCCAAAAATCCGAAGTTTTTGGAATAGCTCAGCATTTGTTCTTCAAAACTTTCAGGCTGAGTGACCTTGATGTCGGTAATGTTTCCACTTTCATCAGTCTCAGGAACTAAAACAGGATTCACAAATCCACTATAAGGTTTTGAAGCAAACTTACTGTTTCTTTCTAAAACTTCGTTATGGAGTTCATGATCTATTTTTACCCCGTAATTTTCAACCAGGTTCTTAGCAGCTTCATAATCACCTTCTGATTTTATGCGTTGGGTTTCACGAAGCAATTGTCCAAATAATTCTCTTAATTTTTGGTAATCCTTAATATCATAATATGTTTTACCATCTCGATTTACTTTTTCTATGACATTATCTTCCTGACCTTTTTCAAATACCCATGCACTGACCCAATAGCGATTTCTCATGTGAGCTTCTTCCACATCCTTTCCAAGCTCTATTCTCACAAATTGAGTCATCAAGCCATTTCTGATATAGTCATCATAAGCAGCCATTCCTAGTTTTTCTGCATTGTCTGTCAAGCCAATTTCCTCTAATTTTTTGTCCATCAAAAAGTAGAGTCCAACTAAATCTGCACGACCTTCCTCCAGGGTTGAGGCATAACTTTTTAAGGTTTCTTTGGTTGTGCCCACTCCGGGATTCAATTGGCCTGATGCGTGACCAACAACCTCATGAAGTGCAGTATGCAGTTTATCAGCTACACCACTATACGCTTTATGTAATGCAATTTCCAGAGAATCATGAGCAAATTCCTCTAATCGACCGGAAGATCCAGCGTTTTCATAAGCCCTGATGATATTTCCTAAAGAGACAGATTTACTGCCATGCTCTTTTCTGATCCAACTTGAATTAGGAAGATTTACACCTATGGGCGTGGCCGGAGAAGCATCACCAGCCTCACCTGCTACATTTACTGTTTTATAACTTACACCTACAACATTATCTTTTTTGTGTTCATCCATGATCGTGGAGTTATCTTCAAACCATTGCACATTATTTTCCAAAACACTCATTTTTGCAGACATGTCAAAATCCTTGATTTCAACTATAGTTTCGTAAGAACCACGGTAACCTAAAGGATCATTGTACACCTCTATAAAAGAATTAATATAATCTATCTCACCTTCAGTGGCTTCGACCCAGGCTACATTATACATATCCCATGTTATAAGATCTCCGGTTTTGTAATATTGAATCAAAAGGTCAAGTGCCTTAGCCTGTTTGTCATTTTCAGCTACACTTTTGGCTTTTTCTAACCAGAAGATAATTTCTTTGATCGCATCACTGTACATACCACCGAGCTTCCAAGTTTTTTCAACCAATTTACCGTTTTCTTTAACCAGCTTTGAATTTAAACCAAAAGCTATTGGTTTATCAGGGTTTGGTTGTTTCATGTTTGCATAAAAAGCTTCTACTTCTTCAGCAGTGACATCATCACCATAAAAATTCGTAGCAGATCCTTTCAACAGACCTTTGGACTCATCAAGATTAACTTTTTTTGCATCATCGTCATTAAATAATACGGCTACAATTTCCGGATCAAGTTCAGTTTCAGTTTCTTCCATTAATTTCTGAAGGTATTCCTGAGTAAATTCTGGCATCATTTTATCCATTGAATAATGATGGTGAATACCATTGGCAAACCAAACCCTCTTCACATAAGTTTCAAATTGTTGCCACTCTTCACTGGTTTTATCGCCTTCAAAAGAAGTGTAAATATTTTCCAGAGCGTTTCTAATATCCAAATTATGCTTGTAATTCTGATCCCAAATGATATCTCGGCCACTTAAACCAGCCTGAGTGAGATAGTATACCAGTTTCTTGTCGTCCAGACTGAGCTGATCCCATCCGGGAATTTCATACTTAAGGACTTGAATATCCGCAAATTCATCTACTTTTGATGAGGATGCTTCTTCAGTAATTTCTGTTTGAACTTCGGAGGTTTCTGAAGCTTTCCTGCAACTAAAAAACACTGCAAAACAAAGCAGTATAATCCAATATTTATTATTCATTTGATGTGATTTTAATTTAAAAACAAAGATAAGTTTTTTTGATTTCATTAAGATAAATTGATTGAAAAACCTGACTTATGGTGTAACAATTCTCTAAAAAGCAATACTAATCGATTAAAACTTTATATGAGCATATTCAGGGTCATCCTATCTATTATCTTTCCGCCATTGGCAGTGATAGATAAAGGATGTGGTTCCATTTTAATCGTTTTTATACTAACATTATGCGCATGGGTTCCAGGTGTAATCGCTGCACTTGTAATTTTAAATAATCCGAACAGGTAATCTTTGTTTTTTAGTTTCTTGTTTTTTGTTCCCTTTGACTGCGCTCAGGGTGACATCTGATTTATTGTTTCTGGTTTAAGGTTTCTGGTTTGACTATAAAATTGTACAAGAATTGAAAGCTATGTTTAGCTTACAATATTGTCAGCGGCATAAGCTGCAGGTAAAAGTTCTGGCTTGATTCTGGCTTTAAAATTCAAAGACTCTATGTAACCAGTAGCGGCAGACACTAATTTGTTGGATTTGTGTTTTGGGTCACTATTAAAGTCAAGATCGATAGTGTCTATTTCTATTCCGTTTTCTCTGAGATAAAGTGCAGTATTGGCCGATCGTTCAGCTTCTCCCCAAAGCCTTGTCCACATATCTGAAATTAGCGGAACGGTTTCTTTTTTGTAAATGACATGACAGCCGGTAGAACTGATATTAAACACCAATGTTGTCGCATATGTTGTTTTTAACCTGTTGTGACTGTCACAACCCAGGTATATTTCAACAGTATCATAACGATGATCGGCTAAAAACTTTTTAACGTAAGTCGCCAGTTCAAAAGTCTTGTGATCTGTAAGTTTTTTGAATTGCATATCAAGGCTTTATTCAAAATAAAACTAAAAATGTCAATTTTGTTTTTGAACGATTCTTAATCTTTATCAATAAAATTAAAATAATTCCAATAATGGTCTAATTGCTGCATTTTGCATACAAATTTTACAATTTGAAAAAGTTAGCAAGCAATCTATAAAATCTGTAAGCATATGAAACAACAAGCCGATGCCAATAATTCTGAAAGTTCTATTTACAAACAAAAATCCAACATAAACAATCATAGCATAATACGTATGTAATGGATGAAATTGAATTGAACATCGATTACTTTGAAAAACCGGTTCTGCCAGAAGATGGTCCAGGTCCACAAGCATGGTCGAAAGAAAAATCAAATAAGCCTTTTTCCAGTCGGCCTTAAAAAAGACATAAGCTATAATGCAGGTGCTATGAGGTGGAGAAAATAATGAATAAATGTCTGCAAAATTTATTTTTATTATACTACTGAGAGTGAATATTTTATGACCAAATCAAAAATAATCAATTAGATTTGTTTATTATTCTCACATTAATTATAATATTATAATAAAAAGAGAAAATCGGATACTTTACAATTAGACTTAAACAATAATGAAAAAACCACCAATCCCAAAAAATGAAAAGGAAAGATTAGATGCCTTGAAAAGGTATGACATCTTAGATACTGAAGCAGAAAAGGAATTTGATGATTTGGTAAAACTAGCTTCAAAAATTTGCGATGTTCCTGTTTCATTGATTTCTTTAATTGATAGTGACAGACAATGGTTTAAATCTAAAATTGGTGTTGATGTGAACGAAATGCCAAGGGAATTATCCTTCTGTGGCCATGCTATTAACAATTCTGATGAACCTTTTATAATTCAGGACTCAATAAAAAGATGACAGGTTTTATGACAACCCACTTGTGGTTGATAAACCAAATGTGTGTTTTTATGCAGGCATACCTATGAAATCAAGGGAAGGACAGGCCTTAGGGACTTTATGCGTAATTGATGATGAGCCAAAGGAGTTGTCTGATGATCAAATTGAAGCACTACAGACCTTGTCTAATCAAACTATGAGGATGATTGAATTGAGATTGAATAACAAGTTACTTTCTGAGTATAATCAATCTCTGGATATAAAAAATAAAGAAATTGAAAGATTTGCATATTTGGCCGCCCATGATTTGAAATCTCCTTTGAACTCAATATCTCAAATTGTAGAACTTATAACCGATCAAAAAGAAGAATTATCCGATGAAATCTATGAATATGTAAAAATGGTAGGTGAATGTTCCGGAAACCTGACAAAATTGATAGCAGAATTGCTCGAAATTGCTGAAAGTGATAACCTTATACAGATTAAAAAAAGTAAAATTACTTTAGATGACATACGACAACATCTGCAGACCTTATTCGTGGCTAGTGAACATGTAAGTCTTCAAATTGATTCTAATCTCAAATTTATTGAAGTGAATAAACCCGTGTGTTTTAGAGTGCTAAACAACCTTGTCTCCAACGCTATTAAATATAATGATAAGGAGCAAACAAAAATAAAAATAAAAATCACAGAAGATCAGAACCACATAATTTTTCAGGTAATGGACAACGGACCAGGCATACCTAAAGAGCAGAGAGACAAATTATTTAAACCCTTCGCTGTTCTGAGTCAACAGGATAAGTTTGGTAATCGTGGTACTGGCATTGGTCTTTCGAGTATTAAAGACCTGTTGGAGAAACTAAACTGTGAAATCGCACTACAAGACAATGAAATGGGAGGCTCGACATTTAAATTTAATTTGCCTAAAAGTACCGAATAATCGCTATTAATTAACTGACTTAGGCACTTTATTAATTAAAACACTTTATTCAAAATATTTTTATATCGCATTATTAATCAATTAAATAACGTCAGGTCGAGTGTTTTTTGTTTACTGGTAAGGAAACAAAAAAAGTATCGAGACCAACTCGTGAAGGTTCTCGATACATTTTTGTATATTCTTGTTGTCATATACAAAAAACACTCTAACTGACCTAAGTCATTCTTTAACAGCTAAGTATATTAGACGTTTTACTAAAATACTAATCAATGCTTAAGTGCCTAAGTCCGTAAATTTATTTCACTGGTATTTCCACGAAGGTATCATCCCATCCCAGCAGTAGGTTATAGCCTTCATCTACTTTTCTGGTTGTAATGGAAAAGGTTTCAACTTCAGCTGCAGTTTTTCTGGACTT
>CAJXVZ010000068.1 GCA_913062845.1 uncultured Psychroflexus sp. | reverse complement strand
CTTTGGCGATAGACTTTTCGATAGAGTAATTGTAGCCGCAATAACAAGCGCTTAGGTATGAAAACGGATATTCATAATTATAAAAACAAACCAATGAATTGCCTCAAACTTAGTCCTGCTTCTTCTGGATTGATCCAATGGGCCTGAGGCAAAAGAAAAATATAGGGTGATGTGTAAGCCAGATTTAATGATATAAGATATAAAAAATAAGGTGTTATAGCCAAGAAAAAAATTGTTAGTGGAAGTCTTACTTTTAAAAAAGAAAATCTAATGTTCCTCAGATCATTCTTAGAAAGAAATACCACTAAAAGCGTTAGTATAAATACACCTGCAATTTGCCATGCTCTGTTATGAACGGCAAATATCTGGGTAAAAAAATTTGCCAGACTTGCTGTGGCCAGCCCATAAGAAAATAAGGTATTTTCTAATTTCCCAAAACCATTTTTAGATAGGAACAGGTAAATGAATATGACTAAGCCTGTAAGCACGTTTAAATGCACTTTGTAACGCTCAAAGACTTTATAAAACGTCTGAGATTCAGCAGCCTCTAACCTTTTTTCCTCCAGATGTTCAGCTCTCTCTTCATCAACATAGTAAGCATTAGTCTTACTGGCACCCAACTTTGTTTGAGAAACTGTCTCATTAAAACCTATCTGACCGATTATATTTGAAAATAATATAGACAAAACAAAAACAATAAAGTATAGCCTTGGATTTCTAAAGCCTGTGAATAAAACAAACCATACCGGAACAGCCAGCACTAAATATCCAACATGAAAAAAAGGAGGCATTAGAGCAAGCAGTAAATACTTTTTCTTTTTTGTTTCGTAATATGATATCACCGCATAGATCAGAACCCACATGCCGGTCCACGATCGCACGGTTTGCATATCTAACGGCGGCTTCCATAAAATCAAAAAAACGAGAAAAAACCAAAAAAAGAAATTTTTGTAATTTGATTTCCAGTCTACATAACTAAGAAGTTTTACAATAGCCCCTGAATAAAAATAAGCATAAATTAAACTAACTGCCACAAAAAATAATCCCGGTGCATTAAAAATTGTTCCTACAATATATGATATGATGTGGATGTAAGGGTCATCGTTGGTATAAATTGTTGGAGCAAATGCAAAAATAGCCAGCATCCTGTCCCACCAAACCTCAAAACTCAAATATGTGTAATTAGTATATACCTTCTCCCAATGTACTGCACCATCACCTAAAAATGACTTATGGAACAGCGAACCATAGATGACCGTAAAAGCAAAGATGCTCCATCTTATTACGGTTTTGGACTTGGTTTTTATAGCATAAATCATTCCCAAAACCGGAGAGAATGCAAAAACCAAAAAATGGTAACCGGCGTTTTCTTTATAGCTTGACATTAAATGATCTGTATATGGATATTGAAAAACTACTAATCTTTAAAAATGATTTCAAATGTATTAAATATAATTTAGCTTTAACCTCAATGCCAAAATGGTTTTTATAATTTTTTGTTTTTTTCTTCAGGCTAGAATATTATTTTATGTTTATAGCTGTTTAGCCAGAGTGTCAACACCAAATACTTCCAAAGCAATTCTCCGCATTCTGTGGATTTACCTTTTTTTAAATTTATCATGGCTTTTGTTAGTTCTTGATAATTTATAGGGTAATCTTGTTTCTTTGCTTCTTCAAAAACCTGCAACGCAAAATTATACAATGATATTTTTAACCAGTTTACCATTGGCGTACCAAAACTTCTCTTTCTGCCAAATAAAATATCATGAGGTAAATGGTCTTTCAATATATCTCTTAATAAATATTTGGTCATTCCCTTTTTAATTTTGTGTTTCGCCGGTAAACGCATGACATAGCCGACAAGTTCATCATCGAGAAAAGGGACTCTGGCTTCAATAGAATGCCACATATTCACTTTATCTACTTTCTCCAGATACTTGTGCTGCAAAATATTTTCCATATCGGTATATAACATGGCCTGCATTAGAGGATACTTATTGAATTTCCTATAACTTTTATAGTAATTCAAAGTTGGTTGAGTCTCATTTACCAATTCTACTTTATGAATGTATTTTATAAAATCATTTTTATTATCAAAAGGAACATTATGTGCAAAAAGTTCTGCCTGATTTTTATAATTAAGTTTATCGTACCTGGACTTAAAGTACCGACGTTTTGATGCACTAATATGAAGATCTTTCAGGCCTTGAAAAAGCATTTTTCTTCTTCTGAACTGTAAGGCATCCAGATGTCGGCCATAACCTGCGAAGATCTCGTCACCACCATCGCCCTGTAAAATGACCTTTGAGGATAGATTTGCCTTTTGAGCCATCAGGTGCAAAGGAATCATGGCCGGATCAGCAAATGGTTCGTCATATTGAAAGATAAGGTCTGCCAGATCATCTTCTACATTTCTCAGACTGACCTGAAATTCAAAATGCTCTGTTTTATATTTTTTGGCAAGTTTTGCAGCAGCTTTAAGTTCTGAATGCGGACTTTTATCAAAATCAACAGAATAGGTCTGCAGTTTCCTTGCCGTATATTTTGAGGCTATGGCCACTACAGCCGAAGAGTCTATACCACCACTTAAATAAGCCCCTAGCGAAACATCACTCACGCATTGCCTTTCTATAGCCTTTTCTAAAAGACCTTTTGCTTCCCTTTTTGCGGTTTCATATGATGGTGAAATTTGACCCTTTACCTTCTCCTGCAAAGACCAAAATGAAGTAGCCTTTGTTTTGAATGTATCAATATCGAGACGTAAAGAAGTCCCGGGGTCTAATTTCTTCACACCGCAAACAATAGTATTAAAGCCGTTAGAGTGCCCATACATCAAATATTCAGATAAAACCTGATGGTCTATTCTTAACTCATCAAGATAGTTATAAATGACCTTTGCTTCGGAAGCAAACATAAAAAAGTCTTGACTTTGGTAGTAATAAAGGGGTTTTACCCCTAACTTGTCCCTAACTATGGTTAAAGATTTTTTAAGCGAATCATAAAATGCAAAAGCGTAAATACCATTGAGCTCAGCACAATCAAAATTAGCACCAGACATCAATCGGAACAAGACCTCTGTATCTGACGAAGTATTTACCTGCAGCCGGTATGATTTGATCAAATCCTTGTAATTATAAATTTCGCCATTGTAAACCAGGTATTTCTCTTTTTTATCGTCTGTAAAGGGTTGATTAGATCTGCTATCCAAGTCTAATATACTTAATCTATGGTGAATAAAATCTGAACAACTATCTCCATAATAGCCTGTGAAATCTGGCCCCCTGTGTGCCTGCAAATCAGCACTGGCTTTAAACTTATTGGTCTGCTTTGGTATGTTATTGTAGATTATCCCGCTTATACCGCACATTTTTTATAATCTATAGAAAATTAATTGGTCTTTGCCAATAATAACAAATACACCCTTAAGTTTTATTTCTCTATGTCAAGTAATCGATGCTAAAAAACTTAATTACATGTTATGTTTGTAGGTTTTTAATTTTTTTAACTTCTGTATTGAGTTTTAAAAATTGACTAAATGACTTTTTTTAATTTTTGCCCCCCGACCCTAAAGGGTGAAAATTAAAAAAAGGTTACTTCTATATTCAAAGCCCTATTCTCTTTAGGGTTAGGGTAAAGAGGGTTTTGAATTTGCAATTTTTTCAATTATTGACTTTAGATTTTTAATAATATTTTCAGGATCAGAGATTACTTCCTTATTTTTATATCTTATAACTTTGATTCCATTAAACTTTAAAAAGTCTTCTCTTTCCTTATCCTTAATCTTTTGACTATACCTATAATGATATTCACCATCAATTTCTATACAGAGTTTTAATTTATGGTTATAAAAGTCTAAAATATAAATACCTAATGGATGCTGTCTTCTAAATCTGTAACCTACCCTTTCCTTTGTTCTCAGAAACTGCCATAAGATTAATTCTGCTTTAGTTAAATTTGCTCTTAAGGCTTTAGCATTTGCAAATGTAACCGCTTTAGCTCCCTTGTGCATCCCATCGTCTAAAAATGGCGATTTTTTTATATTTTTTATTTCCATTTTTTTCTTACTCTTAAGACTTAAATTAAAAACACATACTTCTAAATTCAAACCCCGACTCCCTTTAGTCCCGACTAATTTGGGAGTGGCAAAGAGGGTTTTGAGTTTTTTAATTTCATTTACCCAACTCTACTATTGATTAGATTTAATGTCTCACCAACATTCTTTTTAAAATTTTCTTTAAAAATTTCGGCGTGATTGATCTTACCTGCCTATTGATTTGTTTAATTGCTTTGTGTTTTTTATAACTCAGGCTTTTGCTGTAATTTATAAAGCCGGCAATAGTCTCAATTTGGATCGCAGAAAAACTTGTAATCTTATTGTTCGATGGTATTGAACACAAAGTGTAATGGTAAGTTGTTTTAATATTGCTCATTTTTGAGTTTACCAGTTCCCACACGTCATTATAGTTCGCCACATAATTATTAATATGAGCATTGACATAGCTTTTATAAAATTTATCGTCTGACTTATGTTTACTGTCTACACCTAACATAAAATTATAAAATTTTTTAGCCAGAATTTTATCAATTTTGGATATTTCAGATAATAAAACCAATTCTGATAATGTAAGTGATGGATTAACATTTTGAGATTTCATATTAATCATTTCATTTAAACCCAGCCATTGGTTTATACATACATCGATCAAGTACACGCTGTCTTTTTTGTACTCATACTGGCATAACTCAATATTTGTTTGAGACATGGCCTTATAAAAATCAGGTAAAGCTCCTGCAATAAAATAATTGGTTTTGAGCCATTTTTCTATGGGAACAAATTTTCCATTTTTGATTCTGTGTTTATACAAAGACATGGCTTGCCCAACCGGTTCTCTGATCATCAGTAAAATTGCATTCAGGGAAATATCTAACGCGTTAAGAATATCAAGAAATCTCCTTAGCTTTCCTTTTTCCGCAAACCTTAGGATCAATATTTCATTGGACAATAAAATAGTATCGCAATGCTTAGTTTTCGCTTCTTCTATTTTTTGTTGAAGCCATGATCTGACTTTGTCCCATTGTTCAATCTTAATATTTTTTTCTAAATCTGTTGCATTACCCGGAGTAATTATTCCTTTTTGCATGTTGGCTTCCTGTACACCCGCATGTGGAAAACATATCTTATGCTTTTCAAGAATTTTCCTATGTCTGGCAAGATAAGTCTGTAAAAAAGAACTACCTGTTTTTTCTGTACCAATATGTAAAAAAAGTTTCACTATTTTAGAACTATATATGGTTCATAATTGGTTTCATTGTCATAGTTTATTTTACTCTGCCATTTATTAAAATATAAGCCGTAATTTAAAGCAAGTTGATCTATCTGCTCCTTATGCATTTTTTCTAAAAAAAATCTTATATTTTCAGGTATAGGCATTGGCTTGCTTTTGTTTACTCTGTTTTTTAAACCTTTAAAATTCCCTACTTCATTGACATCTAATTCAAGATATTTGAATACTTCTTTAAGTAAACATTCTGGGGTTTCAATAATAGCCTCAAAAAAACCTATAAAAATTGAATTAAAGTACTTTTTATATAAAGTAATGGTTCTTAAATAATCACATCTGAGCTTATGTTCATCAGTTAAAAAATATTGTTTTGCAAATTCTGTGTCTGAAAGCACAGAATCATCTCTCCTGTATTTGTATTTAAAACTAGACCAAGATCTTTCAACCGGATGTCTAACCATAAAAATAATTTTTGTATCCTTTCCCAGTAGCTCACTCATCTTTTTTACATCCTCTTCTTTTAGTATTGCGTAGGCCGGAGTTATTTCTCCTGAAAATTTAATAAAATCCTGATACAATGATAAATACCATTCGTCTGTATAATTTGAAAAGAACCACTTTTTATACCAATTTCTTTTTTCATAGTTGTTTTTTATAGTTCGGAGTGCACTAAATGTCCATTTTAAATTAAAAAGTCTTTTATGCAATTTACTTTCCATATTAAACTTCGGAGATGGGTATATTTTAGACCTATCAAAATAATGTAATTCCTTGATAGGAGGTAAATCAATTTGACTCGACTTTTCAAATTGTTTATATAACCAGGACGTACCTGATTTTTGTGCTCCTATTCCAATGAATCCGGGTGTTCGACTCTTCATTTTCTTTTAAACTTTTTAAATAATATTGAGAAATTATTCTTGACAAAAATGTAACTATCATGTTCAATCAAAATCATAATTAATAACTGTATCAACAAAAAGGCAAAGGCAAATATCCACTGATTAATATCATTTTTGAAAAAAAAGTGCAACACTATAAATGAAAAAAATAAAAAATTTGGAATTAAAAAATTTTTAAGATGAAGCCAAAAGCTTATTTTTAGTTTGATTTCTAAGATTAAAATTGTTATAAAAAATATAAGAAAGGAGGATAGCACTATTGCTAATGTGAATTCTACGATTCCATAAAACAATCCAACAGCAATTGGTGACAATTTAATCAGTCTCTGTATTAATCCTATGTGAAATTTTAGCTTAGAGTGTCCTTTCGCAAGTATAGCTTTACCCATTACATTTATTTGAGGTGTTGTAATCAAGGTAAGAATTAGAAGTTGAAAGATTATCACACTTTGTTCCCATTTAGGCCCTAGCAACAACATTATAATGAAATGTGACAGGAAATATAAAGGAGCAACAATGAAAACAATCAAACCGGTGATTATTTTAAATACTTTGAGGTAAGTGTATAAAAAACCTTCATCATTATCTTGAAGAGTACTTAAAACCGGGAATATAACCTTGGATAGGCTTTGTGTCGTATAAGATTGTACTTGAGACTTTAGTGTTTCAGCTCTTGAATAAAAACCCAAAATTACTGGCGAAAAAACCTTACCAATAAATACAGTGTCAATCTTATTAAAGGTTTGACGTAGTATTACATCTAAAAAAACATAGCTTGAGTAACTGAAAAGTCTCTTAACTTCAAACATTGAAAATTCGAGTTTGGGTCTCCACTTAGTGGCATACCACAAAAGAATCGTACTTATTGCAACTCCAGAAATTTGCTGAATGACAAGACTATATACACCATAATCGTTTAATGCCGCCAATATACCTAATCCACCACTAACTATAGAGGAGATAACACCTCTAATTGTTAGACTTTTAAAGTCAATCACTTTAGTTAAGATAGTGGATTGAACCCTTCCTAAAGCAGCTATGGGTGGGACAATTGAGAGATAAATCAAAACATCAACTAATCTTGGTTCTTCATAGAAGTCTGCTATAAATGGTGCTAATAATATAATCAATATTGAAAGAAGAATACTTATTACTAAGTTTATATAAAAAATTGATGAAAGCGCTATGTCCTTGGTATTCTTCTGTTGTATGAGACCGCTTGTAAATCCTGCATCAGTAAAAACATGGGCTATGTGAATAAAAACAAGAGCCATCGCTATTAAACCATATTCTTTTGGTCCTAAAATTCTAGCGAGAATAATTGTTACAACCAAAAATATTAATTGTTTTAATAGAGATCCGGATAGATCCCATAAAAGCCCTATTTTTGATTTTTTACCTAAATTTTTCAATACAATTAAACATAAATAGTTTGAGTTATTTTGGATTATTTTATAGCAATACTGCTGTAGAATCCTGTTTTTAAATTTTGCGGATAGTCGTCATATTTTGAAAAATCCAACCAATACTCCAGGCCTTCTGCCAGGCTTTCGGCATTAAGCTGATTTGCCAGTTTTATGAGTATTTTGCCTTCTTTTTCCTTTCTCGTTCTTCTGGATAAATAGCTGCCTCCTTTTTCTTTTGGTTCTCCTTCAAGACCATGAAGGCATAATCCAAAATCTACAAGATCTTCTAACTCATCTGCAATTCTCATCAATAAAACTTGCTTATCAACAGTGATATGATTTGGGTCTATATCTTTTATACCGGTCATTTCAAATTCAGTATATTCAGAAATAAGTCGATCGCACACTTTTCCGAATTTTTGTGAAATAATTTCTCTTCTTTTTCTGATGTCCTTAGTACCTTCGAAAGACACTCTGTTTTGGTATAATGCATGCATCAATGCAGCTAAAACGACATCTATGGATTGCTTACAAAGTACCATCAGGCTTGCTGTCCCTACCAAATGACAAATAAAAGGTTTCCCAGAACCCCTGTACATCAGATGGACTTTATTTATAGTGAATAAATAGGCTCGGTTAACCAAATTTACATCTTCTTTATTATACCCTTTATCCAACATTTGTAAATACAGCTGAAGATTGGTCTGTGCCGGACGGTATGGTAAAATAGAAATATGCTTTATTGATTTTGAAGTCATAATAATTCTCTCATGCAGACTTATGGCCTGTCTGGATAATTAAAATATTGAAAATCTCTATCGTATCTCTTACTGACGAGACTTATAAGTTCGTGATCAAAAAAGGCAGAAGTTGGCTTTTTTCGTTGTGTACTGTTCATCTTTGGCAATTCGGAAAGTTTATTTCCGAGTTTAGAATTAAATTCTGAATAATCCTGCTTTAAACTCTCGTATTTCATCAAATGATTTACCAAGATTTGATGATTGTAATATACAAAATCATATTGTGATCTAAAGTGAAAATCGCTTTCAATATCAGGTATGTTACAGACTTCATGCACAAAAGTTTTAAACGACATACCTGCTTTAAAGACCTTATAATAAAGAAACCTCCTGTCCACGCCATTTTTAAAATGTATATCTGTGTAACGCTTATTGCTTTTAATTTTGGACTTATAGCAGGATACTAATCTGTCCCAGGGATTTCTTACGCAGGTAAATTTTAAGTAATCGTCGTAATCTCCGGCCTGTATCTCAATTCTGTTGACTGAAGGGAAAATGAGCTTATGTAATTTGTTATGATCTCTAATATCTACAGATTGGTCATAGTTTAAGTATGTTGCAAAAACATATTTAAAACTGGAAGCTGCCACTTTTGGGATGGGAAAATAGATGAGTTTTAAATCATCCAACACCATCAACGGATGCAATTCAGCTTCCTTAGAGCTTTTTGCATTATAACTTTTGCTGAATATTTTATGATACAAGGATTTTAACTGCATAACCTGTAATTTAACATATGCATCAAGTAGTTATGTTCCCGATACTGCTTGTAATATTTCTGAGATTAATGTGTTAGTTGATGACAAATTGACCTATTTTTTTACAACATTATTCAGCAATGAGTGCGACTGGCGTCACATTCTGTTCCAATTCATAATCTAACTCTGGATGTCTGTTTAAAAAATCTGATATAAAAACATAATCTTCTTGGGTGTCTACTGCAAAGCCTTGTTTATGATTCCATTTTGAATACATTGGTTTTAAGCCCAAAATCCTGTATGCATAAGCATTATCGTAAATGCCTGTTGTTATATGCTCCTTATAACTTGAGGTTGGATTACCTCGAAGGATACTTTCTAAACAAGAAGTCTTGATAATTTCTGTTGTCAAACCTCTCAAAGGTTTTTCAGGAATTTGATTAGTAATAAGTTCCGGTTTTTTACTTTGCGATAATCCCAACCAGAACTGCATGGCATATTTAAGTTCTTTGATAGAGAAAAGTGGTCTGTCTCCACATAATCTTGCAAAAACTTCAAAATTATTATGTTTTGCAGCTTCGATTGCTCTGGACAAGACGTTATGTTCACTTCCCCTAAAACAATTTATATTTAAGCTATTAGCTAAATTTTCCAAAGCGTCATCTTCTTTGCTATCAGAGGTCGCCAAAACAACCTTATATCCAGTCAATTTTGCCCGCCTAATCACCCTTTCCAGCAATGGCATCCCTCCAACTTTCATTAAAGCTTTGCCTGGCAAGCGTTTAGAGTTCATTCTGGAAAAAACAATAATTCCGTATTGGCCATCATCTAATTCCACAAAGCTTTTGTTTTTAAAATCTGATGTTCAACCAAAATCTTCAATTCTTTCAACAATTCTTCAAAACTAACTTGACATTTCATTGATATATCGAGCAAAGAACGATTTCCATCGGCATAAGAGATAAGGTCCAGCCTTGTTTTTACGATGTCTGTACTACCCTTTTTACTTAGCATAGGATATAAGCCTCTGGGGCCTAATTGTGGCTCTCCCAATACCTGGGTCAAGGGAAAGCAGTCACTTTCAATAATTGTAATCATTTGCTTATGCAAATCAAAAGATTTTTGCAGTCCCTGTTCTGTAACTACTCTTCCTATAGTATCAAATGAAGTGTGGTACTCGGGATAAGTGCCATATTTAGATCTCATTACAGAAACCACAGGTAAATCTATTCCAGGCGCACAATACATGCTTTCATCACTTCCTCTGTCTTTCCATTCATACTTATCGTAGGAGGCTACATATCTATCCAGTGCATATTCTGCGACTTTATCTGCGTATGTCTTTTCTGATCTTGAAGGTAAAAAAGACCAGGCTCTGTCATCGCCTACGCAGGTCAGATTGAATCCGGCAATCACATTTTTTGTTAAATGTTTTCTGTTAAATTCTAAATAGGTAGCCGAGCCTATCATTTCTGGAATAAATACAAACCTGTAAGTATAATTAAGATTCTCCAAGGATGAAATCCATTTAGCCAATTCTAATGAAACCACCGGTCCGGATAATTCATTGTTGGCCATAGAAGGATGACAGCAGTAGGTAGAAATGAAAATTTCTTTCTCCGACTTACCCGGTATAATCAATTCTCCATAGCTTAGACTTCCTTTAAAATGCTTTGCATCTATATAGGCTTTATATTTGCCTTTTTTGAGATTCTGTTTTTCAATTTCTGATATACAGAAACCCCAATTTTTTTTATAATAGGACGTCACGTATGGTATAGCCTCTGGTTGATCGGGTAAGGAATGTAGATGCGGCAGCAATTCCTCCAGGTCTAATTCTTTGTTTACTGCAGTGCTGTACCCCACAATATGCAAGTTATTCTCTTCTAATGAAGCTATAGTATTACCATCCGGATCTTTTAAATAAGCATCGATAAGTTCCCATTCCTGAGGTACTACCCAATCTAAAACCTTGCTTCCTGTTTTAACTTCAACAATATTTAACGATGGCACAATCTGTTTTAATATTTCTAAAGTTTCTCTCAATCCATTTCCTGTAATACTTCTATTTAATGGCCAAAGTTTTTCCATTAAAGCGATCATGTCTTTGCCAGCATTTTGTGCTTCAGGGTTTTTGCTCAAATTTGGGTAAGATTGTTTATGTTTAGTTGAAGATTATTTTAATACCAAATGGACTATAAAATGAGATAAATAGAAATTAGAGATTTAAACTCAACTTATATTTCAACAGTACTTAATGTTCCTTAATACCTTAATGGTTAAAATATTCAAACATTAAGGTATTAAGAGTCATTAAGAATTAAGTTTATTATTATTAGGCAATAAATTCGGAACTTGGAACTTGAAAATTATCGATTGAATCAAATCATCAGCCTGTATACAAATACAACACATTCCCACTCGGCTTTATCGCTTCAAAATCTGAATGTAGTGTTTTACCAAACCTATCTGCTATATACTGAAGTGATTCTTCTGTAAACCCAGTAAAATGTTGTATCGCTAATGGGTTATCCACACCATCTAGAATAACAGCCGCAACCTCAAAGGATTCGAATACGTCTTTCATAAATTCCAAGGGATTTTCTAAATGGTCCAAATACTGAAAAAAACCAATGACATGACCATCTTTACTCGGTTTGTCTTTCCAGTCTTTTAATGGAATTCCGTAAGCTTTATTCATAAATACTGAGCAATGCTGATTCTGACTTTTACAGTTTTCGCTCCAGTAATTTATTTCAGGTCTTTTATAAAAAGTAACTTCTATATTATTTTTCCTGGCGTGAGGCATGAGTCCCCATAAGGGACAACCCAGCTCCGAGTAATTTCTAATGCCACCACATTTTTGATCGATATAATCCCACATGACCGGAGCAGAAAAACCAGAAAATCTTTTGAAAGCTGAAGGCTCATTCATAGAAGATTTCAATACATTTTTGTACTTAAAAATTGATTCCGGCTTCTCTTCTTTAATGGCATTTAGAATATCTTCACCTTCTTTTGTTGAACTAAAGCCATCTATGGAATCAATTATAGAGGCCAAAGCTCTTTTATAGCGGCTTATGTTTTCATGATCATTATTTTCAAGGGCTGTTCGATATAAATCAAGTTCTAAATAAAAATTATCAACTGAAAATCTCCCGGATACCACATCCCAGCCTTTTGGATGCGTTGGAACATAGCTTCTAAATAAAGTATTAAGTGCTGAAGAATTAAACCATTGCTTTTTATAGATTAAACCACAATTTACACACTCAACATTAGCATGCGCTTTAATAATTTCATCCTCTGGAGTACCAAGCATTTCTGCGATTTTTTCTGAATATAAATTCGGTAATGAATAAGAATGAAATCTCGATTCATGGTGTTTGCATAACGGACAGCCGGTAATTTGGGTTGAGTTCATGATTTAAAACCTAAATATCTGGTAATAACTAATTATAGCCTATAACAGAATAACTTTCAATTTTATGGGCTGTTTTCACGTCTTCTTTTAAATGCCTTTTTATTTCGAGACCATTGAATTCTGAAAAAAGCTGTTCTAAAGCATCAACATCAAAAAAACTGGTTAATCCTATGGTTGAAAATTTAGTTTCAGCTGAAAAATGATCATAGGTGTTTCTCGATACCTCTTTACCGTATTTTATGTCTGTGGAGTTCAGACCAAAAAGTGTATACGATAATAACAACCCATTTTTTTTCAGTATGCGTTTTATCTCTTTCAAACAACCTTCTATTCTTTCATAATTGTTTTGGGTTAAGGCACCTCTGTCCAATACAATATCAAAAAAATCATCATCCCAGTCTAAAGCTGTCAAATCCCCTACTCTCAAATCATGCTCTTTATATCCCAATGCATTAAGTCTATCCTTTCCATACGCTATAGCTGTTTTGGATATATCCAATCCATAAATTTGTAAACCAAGTTCTGCTGCAAACCATAAATTATTGCAAGAACCGCATCCAATCTCTAAAATTTTTAAA
This sequence comes from uncultured Psychroflexus sp., assembly GCA_913062845.1. Lineage (GTDB taxonomy): Bacteria > Bacteroidota > Bacteroidia > Flavobacteriales > Flavobacteriaceae > Psychroflexus. The sequence goes on along the minus strand of CAJXVZ010000068.1, from coordinate 3,863 downwards.
GTTTTTCTATCCTTCCCTTTCGTAAGAGTGATGAGGTCTGATATAACATCTGTGTAGGGCCAGTGGTTAAGCTGCTTACCCTTTGAGTAGATATCTTTTTCCCAATCTATAACTGATATTCTTGTTTTATCCATCCGTAGTTATTTTAAGAGGCGTTTTCGTAATAAGGGTATTCAATATCAAAATACAAAACCGGTTCAGCATTATAACTGTGTTTATCATCTCCTCTGTTGGGACTGTTAGCTCCGTTAAAATCAAAATAAGTTATTTTTCTTTTTTTAGCTTCAACCAATGTTCTGGCTATACATTCTGCCATCAGACCCTGCTTTTTATATTCATCTAGTACAATATTAATGACAAGATTTGCGGTGCATTTATGATTAAATACTATAATCAGACCACATAGTGTATTGTCTGATTTTCTTCTGGCTGCTAAAATCCATCCGAAGCCGTGATTTACTATTTTTAAAAGAACACTTAAATCATCATCGGATACATTTTTTTCAATATTGAGCTTATGCCTGTATAATGTTATAAATTCTTGAGCGGAACATTGGTCATCAAAATAGAAATGCTCTTTAATCTTATGAAATTTTTTCAATTCTCTTCTTCTGTTCGTCCTAAAATTCCTTTTGAGTTCCTCTCCGGGCAAATCTATATCTTTTATAACCGCAGTATATCTGGGCTTTATTTTAAACTGAGGAAGAGGCTTCCCATAATTCCACCAATCAAAAGCTCTTACGTCAAAGAGACTTGGATGCAAGCTAGCTTTAACCTGACCGTATTCTTCAATAAGTCTTTCTATAAATGTCTCGTAAATAGTCACTACCCTTGATATTGACCTGTGATAAGGTATATTCATACCCATAGGCGTCCATAAAGGACTCTGACAATAAGAAAAAGGTGGTATGAAAACTAGTGACTCTTCATTGAGCGTTACAGGCCACAAACACTGTTCTTCCTCTCCTTTACTTGCAAGCCACCAATGGACTTCAGAAGAAAAAATATTCAATACTTCCGGATTTGTATAAACTGTAGCTTGAGGAGATATTTCCCAAATTGCCTTAGCTTTTTTCATTGATATTATTTGCAGGTTATACTTATCCAACAGATCTGTCAGTTTTGAAGTATTTTATTTTCAACCATCAATTTAAAGAGTCTGAACTGGAAGTCGGTTAAGACTCCAAAACTGTTCTTATCATTAACGAGAAGATGTGAAACCCTTTCACCAATCAAACTATTATTTTTCTTAAAGGCTTCCAGAGTTGATACCATTAATCCTCCTATACTTTGGTATAAAGCTTCTCTCTCGTAAGATGTATATTTATCCTGGTCTAAAATAGCTTTTAAAGTCTTCCCATTATGCCTGTAAAATGGACCTTTACTGGATTTTACTGATATTAAAGATTCTGAGTTGAAAATATTTAAAGTATCCAGAGCCTCATCAATCAATGCTGCATCAATAAATGGGTATTCTATAGAAACCAAAGCAATTGCCTCATGCTGATTTTGATAGTTTTCTAAAACTAAGTTGATGGTGTTTGTGAGCTTAATGTCATAAGCTTCCAGCTTTTCAGGTCTTCTTATAACCGTCAGAAAATCATCTGATTCATATTTAGTTTGAAGATAATCTATTATCTCTTTGTTTGATGTAGTTACCACAAGATGATTGAGATTCTGCGTATCTTCACAATTTGATATCAGATGATCAATGACTTTTTTACCATCATACTCAAACAAAGACCAGTTATGTCCTTCAAATTGCCTGTTTCTTATAGGAATAATCCCTAATGTATCTAATGACTTTAAATGTGTTTGAGCAAATTTTCTTTTTATTTGTCTTCTGGTATTGAGTATTTTATCCTGATCTGTTGATAAACTGCTTTCGTGCTTTCTGTAAGAAAACAAAGGTCTGCTGATATTGGTGACTTTATGATAGGTTATAAATTTAATCCATAAGTCAAAACCATCCTGACAGGTAAATGTTTCATCATAACCGCCCAGGGCTTTCAGGTAATCCAACCTTACCATCGTACATGCTCCGTGTGCAGGCTGGTCATAAAGTGTGACTTCGTCGTCAAAAAAATGACGTCTGTGAGAACCTATTCGATGACCATCAATATCAACATAATAGTAATCAGGAAATATCAAACCAAGATCAGTATCACTTTCCAGAATTGAAACCATTACTCCAAGAGCTTCCGGTTCAAAAAAATCATCTGCGTCAAGTCTGATAATATACTTTCCTTTAGCATTATGAATAGCTATGTTATTTGTCGCATTAAGTCCTTTATTTTCCTGAAAAATGATACAAATTTTTTCGTGATCACAAAACTTGTTAATGATCGCGCGACTATTGTCTGTTGAACCATCATCTATAATGATAAGCTCAAAATCCTGATAAGTCTGAAATAAGACACTCCTTATAGCTTCTTCAATATAATTAGCATAGTTATATGATGTGATGTAAACTGTAACTTTTGGAGTCATGTTTTAATAATTGCTATGCATATAGCATATCCCATGCTAATTTTTGATGTTTCTTAACATCTACAAGTAGTTTTTTTCCTTTGACTTTGTCAAAGTCTCTGGCATCTATTCCTGAAAGTGGTCTTAATACGGTTAAATTTTCTTCATTGAGGATTTCTCCTTTAGCAATATCTCTGGAAGGATAAACTGCTCTTCTGAAACTGATGTCATGGCCATTATCAATTTCTATGGGCAATGCTGTTTTGACACCTGAACCCTGAGAGGCCTTAATGCGTTTGATTTTTGACTTTAAGTCTAAGACTTCATCACAGGTTAATGAAACTTTATGGTCTCTGAATGTTTTGTTTTCTCTGGAATCTGTGAAATGAAACTCCAGCACATCTGCGCCCAATGCTACTGCTGTTTCTAATGCAATTGTCCCTTCAGTATGATCCGAATAGCCAATGGGATGGTCGAACAGTTCACTAAAGCGTCTCATTACCAAAAGATTTGCATCAGCGTCCTCTATGGGATACATGCTGGTGCATTGTAAAACAGAAAGGTTTTGAGGTACTTTATAAAAGTCATCAAGATTTTCGAGGTATCCTACGGTTTTTTGAACTTCTTCTTCGTTAGCCAGACCTGTAGATAAAATGATTGGTTTCATTTTCTTTGCAATTGCCTTTAAAACAGGATAGGCCGTAAGGTCGCCACTGCCAATTTTGTAAAACGACATATAAGTGTCTATCCATTCTAAGGCTTCAATGTCCCAGACCGATGCCGAGTAGAGTTTACCTGCATTTAAAACCATTTTGGCAAGCTCGATGTGTTGTTCTTTGCTGAGTTCAAACTTTTTAAAATGCAGATTTCTTTGGGGACTTTCCAAAGAAGACACCAGTGAATCACCGGTATATATTTGAAACTTTACGGCGTCTGCACCAGACTTAATAGCCAAATCTGTTAATCGTTTGGCGTACTCAAAATCTCCTTCATGGTTACCTCCGATTTCTGCTATTAAAAGCGGGTTGCTATGCTGCTTAATCCAATTGTCCATAGATCTACATCGCCTATTCGCTAACTTTATAATATTCCTTGTACCATTCTACAAATCGATCAACTCCTTCTTCAATATCGGTATCAGGTTTGTAATTATAGTCTTTTTCAAGTGCACTGGTATCGGCCCAGGTTTGTTCTACATCACCAGGCTGCATAGGCATCATCTTCTTTTCTGCAGTCTTTCCGGTGGCTCTTTCAACGGCTTTTATAAAGTCCAGTAATCTTACAGGGCTTCCTTTACCTATGTTATAAAGACTGTATGGCTTTCCCTCTGGTTGTGGATTTAAAATGGTTTTTTGTACCCCTTCAACTATATCATCAATATAAGTAAAATCTCT
>CAJXVZ010000067.1 GCA_913062845.1 uncultured Psychroflexus sp. | reverse complement strand
TTTAAAATCGTCATAATTTGGAATTTTACTCAATATAATAATTTATATTTACTGGTACAATAACGTAGAATCAAAAACATTATATCTTATTTTAAGGTAAAATGATAATTAAATGAACAATAAAAAGAATAGAAAAAAACAAAATAAAGGTAAAAAAAGAAAATATACAGGATTGTACATCATGTTCATTGTAGCCATCTTCATGCTACTGTTCTATGTTGTATTTGTTAATGGAATTATGGCATCTTAGAGTAAAAAAGCCTGTATCAATTCTGATTTCTGTAGTCCCACACTTTTAGTTCTTCGAGACTAACATAATCCAGAACTTTCTCATCACAAGCTTCCAGATTTATATACAGCGGATAACCTGCGGCTTTGCTTTTCAGCCAGACCCCCATACATATACACCACCAATCGCCGGGTTTTAACCCGGTAAACTGCCATTGTGGTTTTGGAGTAATCAGATCATTACCCTGAGCTTTGTTAAAATCCAGAAATCCCTGAGTGACTTGCGCTGCAACAATGTGTAATCCCGGATCACGTTTGTCGTAAGAACAATAGCCATCGCGTTTAGCTCCGGTTAAAGGATCCAGGGAACAGGTTTTTAACTCTGTACCGAGAACGTTTTTTTGCATAGTCTATTTTTTTAAGGCCTTTGCCGTTAGTGCTGTAATGGTATTTCTTGGCGCAAGACGACCGATAAAAACTAAAAACCTGTTCAGAAAGCCATGAACAGCAACTGTTTTCCCTTTAAATAAATTATCTAAACCAAATCTCGAGACTTCTTCGGCTGAAGGCAATTTAATACTTTTCATCATGGTTGAATTGTTCATGTCAGCCTGATTAAAAAACTCAGTTGCCGTAGGACCCGGACATAATGCGCAAACCTTTACACCTTTGGCTTTCCATTCATGCGCCACCGCCTCAGAAAGCGCCAGGACATAGTGCTTTGTCGCAAAATATGTTGCCATCATTGGCCCGGGCTGAAAGGCCGCTGTAGAAGCCACATTTAAGATATAACCCGATTGTCGCCTGATCATCTGCTGACTGATATAATACATTAAACCTGTGAGTACTTTAACATTCAAATCTATCATGTTTTGCAGCTTACCGATATCGGCTTCATCAAAACGGGCATAATCTCCAAAACCGGCATTATTGATTAGCACGTGTATAGACAATTTTTGATCTGATAAATATTTTACCAAATCTTCAACGGCATTTTGTGCGGTGAGATCTATGGCAAATACATGTACCTTTACCTGACTGAATTTGCGCGCCAAATCCTTCAACAGGTTTTCACGTCTTGCTACCAAAACCAGATTATAATCTTTTTCCGCCAGTTGTTTGGCAAACTCTTTTCCCAGACCGGATGATGCGCCTGTAATTAAAGCCGTCTTTCTCATGATGAATATCCCAGTTTTTGTCTTACGCGTTCCAGAACTTCATTGGCCACTTCAGCTGCTTTGGTCTCTCCGACTTGCAGGGCATTTTCAACTTCATCAGGATTTTGAATGAGGTGGTTAAACTTTTCCCGTTCCGTCTTGAATTTTTCGATGATCAATTCAAACAGGGCTTGTTTCGCATGACCGTAACCAAATCCACCGGCAATGTATTTTTTTCTGAGCTCAGACAGTTGTTCTTTATTTGCGATGTAAGAATACAATTGAAAGACATTACAAGTATCAGGGTTTTTAGGTTCTTCTAAAGGTGTACTGTCCGTTTGAATACCCATAATGGTTTTCCTCAGTTTTTTATCAGGCAGGAAAATATTAATAGTATTGCCTTTGGATTTGCTCATTTTCTCACCATCTGTACCAATGATCAACTGGCTTTCCTCATTAATTTTGGGTTCCGGCATTACGAAAGTATCGCCCATTTGAGCATGTAACCGAGAGGCTACATCTCTGGTCATTTCCAAATGCTGCAACTGGTCTTTTCCTACGGGAACAACTTCAGCATCATACAATAGTATATCTGCAGCCATAAGCATTGGATAGGTAAATAATCCAGAATTTACATCTTCCAACCTATCGGCCTTATCTTTAAAAGAATGGGCGAGCGTCAATCTCTGATAAGGAAAAAAACAGTTGAGATACCAGGTTAATTCCGTAACCTGTGGGATTCTGCTCTGTCTGTAAAAAATGGTTTTTGAGGTATCCAGACCAAAAGCCAACCAGGTCGCTGCGGTATGGAGCGTGTTTTGCTTTAATGTCTCCGCATTTTTGATCTGCGTGAGCGAATGTAAGTCTGCTATAAAGAGAAAAGATTCATTTTCAGGACTATTGGCCATTTCTATAGCCGGTATAATTGCTCCTAAAAGGTTTCCCAGGTGTGGCGTACCTGTACTTTGAATACCAGTAAGAATTCTTGACATGTTTTTTGATGTAAAGATAAAATAATTGCACTAATGGCACTGTTATTATGTATGTCATAAACAAAGAAATTTAACTTATTAAACTTTGCCTTGTGTGAGTTTAAATCCATTTTTAATAAGATCCGGATATACAAAATACCAGTGCATTTTGCCGTATATTAAAACTATTTTATCTTCTTTGAGTTTTAACACTTCATTTGAGATATAAGAATCTCTAAACTTGTTTTTAAACTCAAAAGCATATTTATCATAATCTGAATTACAATCATATTCATCATCCAGCGATGTATTTATATCACATTCAGTTAATTGAATTTTTCCATACTTTTTTTCTATAGAATCGATTATTGCCTTTTTATCTAAATCCAGATTTGTATCATTCTGGCTTATCCCCATTAAAGCATAGTCCTGAAGTATGTAATTTTTTTTACTATAGATTTTAGGCAAACTTTCATTATCTGAATTCATCGAGGAATTGAACCCTAAAATAGCTCTTACTTTTTTATTGTACTCTAATTCTGTTAATGAGTCTAACTCATCTTTAAATGCAATATTTTCATAAAAAATCTTAAAGCCATCATTTCGTAAACTATCAATTATGGTCTTACAATCTTTGTAATACGACTCTTTACCGACATGAACCATAGGAAAAAAAACTATTGTTTGCCCTTTATGATTTTCAAGTACTTTAAGATCTTTATAAATATCAGCTTTACCAATTAAATAATTAGTAATTAATGATTTACAAGACACAAAACAAATAAGTAAAAAAAATATAATGATTCTAAACTTCATTTTAAAATATTCAAAAAGAAGCCCTCTCAAAATCCTTAGAGCTAGTCATTCTGAATTCACTTCAGAATCTTAGTCTATATATTTCCAATTCGTCATAAAATCTGAAATAAGTTCAGATTATCAAAATTAAGGTTTTGAGATAGCTTCTTTAATTTACTCCTACAAGGCTTTATTAATTCAATTAACAATATTCTACACAATCTCTATTTAATTAGAGCTTATAACTATTGCTATCATAAGATAGGTTGAATTGTATGGTGAATGTAACTCAAGATAAAAATCATTACAATTGTTATGGTTAATAAAATCAACTCGACTTTAATCGAATATTCATCTTTAATCTGTAGCGCTTGCTTAAAACCTTTAGCTCTCTTATATAGTACGTAAAAGTAAAGCGGCAAATGAGCAATCATTATTATCATAATCGTATAATTAAGTCATTGATGCACCTGTAATACAAGTTCCAAATGAAACCACCGCAATTGCAACTCTTATTGGCCCAAGAAAACGACTAGCAATTTTACCAAAAAGCTTTTTAATAGCCTTTTTCTTCCATTTGTCACTTTTACCACCGCCCTCAGCAGCCAAAGCATACAAAATATCAGCTCCGATAGCTGCTGCTGCACAGGAACTAACTTCCATCCATCTAAGTTTCTTGGCTATCCATGACACTGAAAATACTTCGAACTTATACCTTTAAATGAGAAACACAAAAAAATTAAACTCAATTGCAATGTTGATTATCTAATCTTTAAATCATTTTAAACAAATTGTACATAAAAAATAATATAACAATAAATAAAAATGAATAACCTATATACTTACTTCGTTGAGAAGGTGGGTGTTTTGACTCATGTATAATCTTTAATATGAAAAATGGTATACATAACGATGCTGATATAATTAATAATTGTTTGTTATTCAGAAATCCAGTTATCGTATCCTTTAAAAAAAAGTAGGTGATCGATAAGATTAAAATCAAAACAAAAATTAATTGATATGCTTTTTTTACAATGTTGTAATTCATAATTCTGGATTTATTGATTTGCCATACAAGCATCATAGTAATCATGGCATGCGCTCACTGCATTTTCATACATCATACCAGCGGCACCCATACAAAAAGGCCAAGAAGCTGCACCTGGGCCTGCTGTCAAAATACCGAAAAATGTAGCACTGACAGTACAAATAACTATATTATCGCTTAAATCCTCTTCAGCATGATTTATGCATATGTTTAGTTCTTGCTGACAATTATTGTTACTGTTGAAAAATTTATACTGCGACAATATTTGATTTAAAGAGTAATCAATTACTAATTCAATATACGGTACTTTTTCTTCAAGTGTAACATTTTCTTCAAAAAAATCAGATTCTCTTAAACTTAATATCCAAGATTGTAAAGTCTCTAGCTGGTCAAGATATTTTAATATTTCTTTATCTCTATAGAGTCTTTTATAGTCACTTATTGAATTTAAATTACTTAGATCATGTGATTTATTTAAAAACAAATTAAAATCGATATCGTATTCATAGGGCCTTAGGACCATATCTATATCTAGTGAATTTAGTTTAATGAAAGAATCCTTCTTGAATTGTTCAAAGCTTGATTGTGCTATTGTTTTTTCATTGTTCTCTAAAGACTCATTCTCCTCACAAGAGGAAAAGAATAAAACTGAAAATAATAACAAGATAATATTATAAATTGGTTTCATGATATAAAAATTTTTAATTGCAGAAAGAATTTTATGACGATTAATCTGCTTAATCCTCGTCTTTTAACAGCCTAAAGGATTTACCCTAATGCAGTAGAAGTTCTTACCGGTATTTAAATAAATCGACTATAGTGATGTTTATATACTTAAAAGTATATTATTTGTATAAAACTAAAGTAATTTAATTATTTATTTTATTCTTATTTTTTTATGATTTTTTTATTAATAATATATATTTTTACAATTAAATAAATTTATTTATTAGCTTTAAACCTTTATATTTTAAGATAAACCAAGACTTGTTTAATATTGCATTTAATGTAATTTTGGCACCAAATGAATATTTTTTATAATTTTTTACGTTTTTTCTGGCGTATTTGGTTTTACGTTCTGATGTTTATCAGCATTGTAATACTTTTGCCTTTACTCATTATTTCAATTCTAAAAGAATCCTGGTATCCTTTCTTTTTTCGTATAGCGCGAGCCTGGGCAAAAATCAATTTGTTCGGTATGGGGTTTATCCCCAAAATTAAAGCTGAGCAAAAAATACCTAAAGACAAAAGTTACCTTTTAGTCTCTAATCATACCAGCATGATCGACATCATGATGATGCTGTACCTCTCCAAAAATCCTTTCGTTTTTGTAGGCAAGAAAGAACTGGCACGCTATCCGCTATTTGGTTTCTTTTACAAGAGAACATGTATATTGGTTGACCGAAAAAATCCTTCAAGTCGTCATGCCGTTTTTCAACAGGCGCAGAAACGCCTAGATAAAGGACTAAGTGTTTGTATTTTCCCTGAAGGTGGTGTTCCTGATGATACTTCTATAGTTCTGGATCAATTCAGAGACGGCGCTTTTAGATTGGCCATCAACCATCAGATTCCTATTGTGCCTATTGTCTTTTATGACAATAAAAAAAGATTTTCTTACCATTTTTTCTCTGGTTCTCCAGGCGTTTTAAGGGCTAAAGTATTGCCGTTTATACAAACAAAAGGCTATACCTTACAGAATAAAAGAGAGCTTAATCAAAAAGTGAGACAGCTCATCCTAAAGGAATTGACAACATAAAAAAACCCTGACGCTTCGGTCAGGGTTTTCAAACCTAAATAATCAATGTGGTGATTATTTGAATATATATCTTAGACCGACTTGTATTTGCCATCTGGAAGAGAAAGCACCTCTGTCGTCGATAATCTCTAAGTCGTCAGATGTCTGGAATTCATCGACATTAAATGTAAATTCAGGATCCGGACCACCTTCCTGGATTTCTATCAATTGTACATTTCCTGGGATAAATGGTCTAACACCCCAATCCTTATTGATCAGGTTGGTAAAGTTAAAGATATCAAGAGAGAACTGGAATGTATGTTTCTTTTCATTGAAGTTCAGGCTAAAATCCTGTAAAAACTTCAAGTCAATGATATGGCTCCATGGCCCGAAAGTACCATTTCTTTCTGCATACTGCCCTCTTCTTTCTCTCAAGTAATCGTTACTTTCAATAAATCTGTCAAGCGCAGCCCATTGTTGTTCAGGTGTAACATCTCCGTTTTGAACCAGGTTAATTTCTGAAGCATCTCTTGGAATATAAATGAGTGCATTATCTCTGGAATCGTCATTGAGAAGGTTATCACCATCATTGTCATAAATAAATGAGAAAGGACTTCCCTGCTGACCATTGTAGAATACACCTACTGTAGTTTTGAAGTTTTCACTCCATTCTTTTTCGTAAGAGAAATTAGCTGTAATTCTTGAACCAAGAGCAAAGTCTGAACGCTGAACACCCGGATCGTTGTTCTTACCATTAACCGTTACTAAGTTTCTCCACTGAGAAGAATTCTGTGAAGACGTACCTTCAAAAATATTATAAGAGTCACCGTAAGTATAGGCTAAAGATCCTGAGAAGCCGTTTTCAAATGGTTTGAATAATCTGAAAGTTGCATTGTAGGAGTAACCTTTGCTTGTATTTGTTGCCAGATAAATAGAAGAGTAGTTACTGTCTATTCTGCTTCTGCTAAAGAAAGGTCTGTTATCAGCTCCGTTTAATGTACCAACAGCATCGCCAATGTTTACATTTTCGTAGAATATGTTATTAAGGATATCTGTATACAAGAATTCACCAGACGCGATCAATCCCCAGAAAGGCAGTTTTTGGTCTACTGCAATATTTGTCTTTAATACCTGTGGCAATTTGAAGTCAGGTGCGAAAATATCGATTTGACCACCTGTTTGTCCTGTACCAGGTACGGCTGCATTTCCAAAACCAGGATTCTGATCCTGAGTAAACGGATCCGGATTGAAGAATACATCACCGTCAAAATCTCTTTCATCCACAAAACCAGCTGTAAGACCATTATTGTTATATGCACCACCCGGCCATACTAATGGAATACGTGAAGTAAATACACCTATACCACCTCTGATCTGAGTCGTTCTGTTATCAAATACATCCCATGAAAAACCTAAACGCGGAGAAAAATGAAGCTGAGTATCTATACCCTGTCCAACTCTTGCACCCTGAAGGTCTTTTCCATTGGCCTCTAATAATTCAACACTTCTTGTGTTAAAATCTTCATTGACTAAACCATCGTCAAAAAACGGAAAGTCAAATCTCACACCAAGACTTAATTTGAAGTTTTCAGTTACATCAATATCGTCTTGCATGTAGAAACCTAACTGAGAATAATTGAATTCTGCTGCTCCAAGTGAATCGTCACCAACACCTCCTAAAAGAGAATAACCTCTGTCAAAAAATCTTACAGGTGCATTGTTTGAAGCATCATTATCGAAATAAGTATTGAAATCTGCCAGAGAAAAGAATCTGTACTGACCGAAATTTTGTCTGAAGAAAACGTTCTTAGCATCAAAAGATTCAAAGTTCACACCAAGCGTAATTTTTTGAATACCCTTATAGTACTCAAAGTTGTTAGTAATGTTAAGAACTTTTTGCTCCAATAAGTTAGCCGTAGAAAATGGCTCTGATCCAAAATCAATATTACCACTGCCATCCTGAATTCTTACTGATGGAAAAGGGCTACCGGTTGGTCCTCTGTCATCCAATACATCAGTGTAAGCTATTATAAGGTTGTTTGATATATCAGATCCGTTTGTAGTACTCCACTCCAAAGTTGTAGAGTTTGTTCTCGAAGGAAAAAATTCAGCACCATTCAGGAACTCAATATTTCTGTCACTACTTGCTCTGGCGTCAATATTTTCAGCATTAACATAACTATTTCTAAGGGTAATAGTGTTTTTGTCGTTAATGTTCCAGTCCAATCTCGTGATCAATTTATCACTTGTAAGTGAACTTGGGTTATTTAAAAAGCCTCCCGGATCGTATCCAAAATTATCAATTAAGTTTTGTCTTAAAGTTTGAAGATCCTGTAAAGAAGCATCACCCTGATACTGATCAAAATCAAATGGCGCAGGCGTTTGTTCATCCTGTCTTTCATAGTTGACGAAGAAGAATAATTTATCTTTAATAATAGAGCCACCTACTCTGGCACCTATCAATTCTGCCGTAAAATCGGCCAATCTTTCTCTTTCATTCTCATCTTCCTCGATTGCCGTAGGTGTTTTCCCGGCTAAATCCTGATTTCTAAGGTAGTAATAGGCAGAAGCCTCTAGATTGTTAGTACCTGATCTTGTAATAGCGTTGATAGAACCACCGGCAAAACCTGATTGTTTTACATCAAAAGGTGCAAGGTTTACCTGAAAAGATTCAATCGCATCAATAGAGATAGGGTTAACACCACTCTGACCACCATTTGTACCAGAAGCTGCTAATCCAAAAGCATCGTTATTTACAGCACCATCAATATAAATGGCATTGTATCTGTTATTCTGACCACCTAGTGAGATACTACCACCATCGGTCACCTGTGCCTCGGGCGTATTTCTTAAGAAATCTCCAAGTGAACGGGATGTTGAAGGCAAGTTGTTGATCTCTCTCAAGGAGATATTGGTGTTTGATCCTTTTTGTCCTGAATCAAAAACACCATTTTTTGAGGCTGTAATAATAACCTCATCCAGCTGACTGGCCTCTTCCTGCATTTGAATGCTGATTCTCTCTGAATCACCAAGTCTCAAAAATACATTTTCGAGCGTTTGCGTTTTGAAGCCAACATAACTGATTTCAATCTTGTACGGACCACCTACACGCATGTTAGGCACACGGTAATAGCCGTCAAAATCTGTCATGGAACCATAGGTTGTACCAGATGGCTGGTGCACGGCAACAATATTTGCTCCCGGCAAAGGTTCCCCGTTTTGGTCTTTAACCTGACCGTTAATGGAGGAGGTAGTTACCCCTTGTGCAAATGCACTAACTCCACAAAGTAAAATTAATCCAAGTAAAATTTTTCTCATGATATATATTTGTTTGTTCGTTGCAAATGAAAATATTTTTTGAAATTTAAAATTTACCTAATTGTTAACAGTTAATAGCTATGCAAAACTCACACCTATGAAATACAGTCATTTACATTTTCACTTGTTTTAAATAATTGTAAATTATTATACCATTAGTAAATATTGAACATCAGAGCTATCTGCTCAAGGAAATTTTATCCTAAATAAAAGTTATAATGACAAGTAACTCATAAAATATTATTGTTGGAAGTATAAATTTGAAATTGATAACAGCTATTCATGAATCAAGTGACCACATTAACTCTCTTGCGTTATAAGGGATTTATCAATAAATTCTGGGCACTCCAGATGATGCAAAATGCAAAACCTCATCTCATAAACATAAATGGCCTAAAGTTTTACAAATTATTGGGTAGCGGTCAGGATGGTTTTAAACCTCAACCTGATTGGTCAGTTTATTCACTACTGCAGGTATGGGATAACATTAATGATGCTGAAAAATTCTTTGAATCTTCAAAACTGATTGAAAAATATAAGAAGCATAGTTCAAATTTAAGTCATATTTATATGACATCTATCGCCGCTCACGGGCGATGGTCGGGACAAGAGCCTTTTAAACCGGACAATTCGAATACTGATACTAACAAACCTTTGGCGGTTATTACCAGAGCCAGCATAAAGACAAAAGAATTAAGACGCTTTTGGAAATATGTTCCGCAGACCCAAAAAGCCATAGAAGAGGCTGAAGGCTTAATCTACACCAAAGGATTTGGTGAATTTCCAATATGGGAGATGGCCACTTTTAGCCTTTGGAAAAATTTAGATTATGCTAAAACTTACGCCTATAAAAATCAGGCTCATGCCAAAGCCATCAAAATGACAAGACAGTACGACTGGTATAAAGAAGAATTATTTTCCAGATTCCAGGTTGAAAAAGTAGAAGGTCACTGGCCCGAATTTGAAGATTAAACCATCCATTAAATAATATGTCAATGTAGTAATGTGATGATGTTGTAATTTGGAAATATGGTAATAAACTCATCAGAATTTCAAAATATGATGGTAGTATCCAAAAGTCCCCCTTGGGGTATTCAGGGGGCTTTTTCCTCTAATCTATCCTTCACAAATTCTACTTCAGTTTTACCATGAGCTTTTGGCTTTCCATTTTCATCCAGATTTACCATTACAATTTTATCCACTTTAATGATACTTTGACGTGTCATCTTATTTCGCACTTCGCATTTTAGAGTCAGTGAAGTTTTACCAAATTTTACTACCTCTATACCAATTTCAACAATCTCACCCTGCCTGGCAGAACTTACAAAGTTTATTTCTGAAATATACTTGGTAACAACCCTGTAATTCTCTAATTGAATACAAGCATAAAGTGCAGACTCCTCATCAATCCACTCCAACAATCGGCCACCGAACAAAGAATTGTTTGGGTTTAAATCTTCAGGTTTAATCCATTTTCTGGTATGAAATCTCATTGCTTTAAATTTTGATGTAAAATAAAACATTATGTAAAACTCCGGAGATCATCAAACAAGTTATTTCTGATACCTCATAAGGAATTTTTATGCAGGTTTATTGTTGAAGTCGTACTCACGTTACACTTTAGCAATTCTTACCTTATAATAGTCATACCACTTTATTTTGCCTAACTGTTGGGCTATTTTATGTTCTGAGTGCTCTTTCCATAGTTTTATGGATTCAAGATCTTTCCAGTAAGAAACTGTAATTCCTATTTCACTTCTTGCACTTTCTATGCCTAAAAATCCAACCTGTTTTTTGGCAAGCTCAACCATTCTTTCTGCCATTTCCTCATATGCACTATCCTCATCCCGACCTCTGATGGATGTAAAAATCACGGCATAATATGGCTTAAAGGAATTGTTATCCATTTTGATCATCCAGTATTATTCTGCTGACCCTTTGGGATATCCTGGTTATCAGTTCGTACGGAATACTGAGGCTGTTTTTATCAAATTCCAAAGCAGAATGCCCTCTTCCAAAAATAAGAACATCGTCTCCAACCTCGCAATCAATTCCTGTAACATCAACCATTAGCGTATCCATACATACGTTTCCGACTATGGGAGCGGTTTGATCTTTAATTTTAACTATACCATTATTATTACCATACTGTCTTGAGATCCCATCGGCATAACCCAAAGGTAATGTGGCAATATGTCTGGACTCCTGAGCAACATACTTGCGGTCATAGCCTACACTCTCACCTTTTTTTATCCATCTCAGCTGCGCTATAGGCGTCTTCAGAGACACTACAGGCTTAAGCTTGAAGTGTTCTTCAGCATTATTTCCGTAACCGTACAAACCTATACCGGCTCTTACCATGTCCATTTCAGCTTCAGCAAAATTGAGGATACCGCTGGAATTACATAAATGGGTTAAGAGATGTTCGTGTGCATACTCTTCAAAGGAGGTAACAGCAGTTTTAAATCTTTGAATCTGATCCAACGTGAAGTCACGCTCTTCAGCCATTCCGGCTGCAGCCAGATGTGAAAAAATACCGGTAAGCTTTAGGGTTTCTCTGTCTGATAAACTTTGTTTGACCTCTTCAAACTGTGGTGGATCAAAACCAAGCCGATTCATTCCTGTATTTATCTTCAAATGGATAGGAAAATCTTTAACTCCCTGAGTTTTTAAATTTTGATGTAAAGATCTTAGAAAATTAAAACTGTAAACACTTGGTGTAAGTTTGTATTCCAGGAGTTGTGGCAGCTCTTCAAGTTGTGGATAAAAGATCAAAACAGGCAAATCGATACCACTTTTTCTCAGACGTATACCTTCTTCAATATAAGCCACAGCAAGGTATGAAACCCCTAAATCCTGTAGTGCTTTACCAATTACTACAGAGTCCGTTCCATATGCAAATGCCTTAACAACACCCATGATTTTTGTTTCAGGTTTCAAATGCGACTTTAGGACTTGAAAGTTAAACCTTAGAGCATTCAAATCTATTTCAAGACGGGTTTCCTGAAGTTTCTCCATCAGTCTTTGGGCTTTATTTCCTGGACATCATTAATTTCTATATGCTTAATCTTTTCAGCCTGCATGGCTTTAAAATAAGCTGCCCTGCTAAGAGGTTCATATTCATCTGTCTCACCAAGCAATACGAGCTTATCATTGGGAGATTTCCTAAAACTATACTGTGCCAAATTTCCGGTTCTGGTACAAACGGCATGTACTTTAGTCACATATTCTGCAGTAGCCATAAGATTAGGCATGGGACCAAAAGGCTTGCCCTTAAAATCCATATCCAGGCCTGCTACAATGACACGCACACCTCGATTAGCCAAATCATTGCACACGTTTACAATTTCATCATCAAAGAATTGTGCCTCATCAATACCAATTACATCACAACCATCAGCCAGGAGCGGTATATTGCTGGCCGCAGGCACCGGTGTTGAGTGAATGAGATTCTCATCGTGCGATACCACATGCTCTTCATCGTAACGGGTATCAATTTGTGGTTTGAATATCTCAACCTTTTGCTTTGCAAATTTTGCACGCTTAAGTCTGCGAATCAGCTCTTCAGTTTTTCCTGAAAACATACTCCCACATATTACCTCTATCCAGCCAAACTGCTCTTTTTGATTTACAGTATTTTCAAGAAACATTTTTTGATTTTATAGTGTATTAAAAAACAATTTCATTAATTTTAGGTCGTTAAAATTACTAAAAATTAAGCGGTAACAACCGACAAAGAATACAAAAATGAAGAAAGTCCTGGAAGACGAATTGATGAGCCTTGCTCATAGAATCTTAAAATTAAGAAACAGAGCTGAAATTCACGAACTTAAAGAGGAAGCAGCCGTACTTTACGAAAAATTATCTGTGCTGTCTTTTGCTGAAAGACATTTTGAGGGCTTAAAACCAACCATAACAAAATACGATGTAGAAAAGTCGATCGAAAGGTCATCTCATGAATCTGTCGAAAACCCAAACTACCCTGACGGGACTGAATATAACGAAGAGCAAATCTACGAACATAATACAGAAAAAATAAAGGATATTGTTTCTCAAATGCCTTATGAAAGCACTCAGGTAGACGAGATGTTTATGGATAAGGAAGAAAAATCAGATAAACCTCAACAAGAAGATCCGACAGAAGATGAAATTGAGGATTTTGGTGTGCATTTTGACGATTTGCCCGACTTTGAGCCTGCAGATACTTCTGAAAAGGCAGCAGACGAAAAATCTTCAGAAGAAAACAAAACAGATGACAATACAGATCAGAATGCAGACCATGTCGACAACCCGGATGAAGAGGAAGAAAATGAAGAAAAACCACAACGAACAATCGATTTGTTTTCCCAACCTAAAAAGTCCCTGAACGACAGCCTGAACAATCAACTAAAGATTGGATTAAATGACCGGCTTTCATTTGTAAAACACTTATTTAAAGGTGATGAAAAATCTTACAGTGAATTTATAAAGCAAATCAATGCATTAGAAAGTTTTGAAGATGTGAAGACTTTCTTAGACGAACAAATACAAAATAAATACACTTACTGGAAAGACAAAGAAGATATCGCCAACCGGTTACTCTATCTCATTCAAAAGAAATTTGAATAATATGCTGTATTTTGTTCCAACGCCTGTTGGTAATCTTGATGATATGACATTCAGAGCTGTTGAGGTACTGAAAAATGTAAATCTCATCTTATGCGAAGACACAAGAGTAAGCGGAAAACTTCTTAAGTTTTTTCAAATCCAAACACCGATGCTTGCTTATCATCAGCATAATGAACACAAACTGACAGAAGAAATTATTCAAAAATTAAAAAGTGGTGAAAATCTGGCCATCATAACCGATGCCGGCACACCAGGTATATCAGACCCCGGTTTTCTGTTGGCCAGAAGCTGTGCTGAAAACAATGTAAAGATGTCTTGCTTACCCGGAGCTACGGCTTTTGTCCCGGCTCTGGTTCAAAGTGGACTGCCGAATGACAAGTTTGTATTTGAAGGGTTTTTACCTCCAAAAAAAGGAAGACAAAAAAGGCTGGAGGCCTTAAAAGAAGAATACAGAACCATGGTTTTTTATGAATCCCCTTACAAGCTGTTGAAAACTTTAAATGATTTTCTAAGCGTTTTTGGCAGAGACCGTAAAATGAGCGTATCTCGTGAAATCAGTAAACTTTACGAGGAGGTAAATCATGGAACGATACAAGAAGTGTTAGAGCTTTATTCAAACAAAAAACCAAAAGGCGAATTTGTGCTGGTTGTTGAAGGGTTAAATTAATTTACTGCAAATTTTTCTAAAGTCTTTTTAACCATTTCGTCCTGAGAGATAATAATCTTATAGGCCAGATTAGAATCAAATAATTGCTGGGCTATTGTTGCCTTCAAATACGTTTTCGCCAAAGATTTATATTCTGGCGACTTGTCATATTGAATATTGAAAGAGAGAAGATAATTCTGAAAATTTAAAAGCGTACTTTCACTCACTTCAAAATAAGATTCAAAGCTATCTCTGGTAATATCATTATAAAATTCTCTGTTTTTCTCCAGTTCATCAAAAACAAACCGTTCCAGAATGCCGGCTTCGTACATATCATATAAGTCGATATGATTTGAATCGTAATTTTTTGGCACAAACACATCAGGTATGATGCCACCACCACCGTAGACTGTTTTCCCTTTTGGCGTTTTATAAGCAAGTGAATCTATTACATCTATACTGTCCGCAGACTGCAACTCTCCATTAGCGTATCTACTCATATAATCGTTGAAATAATCGTCACGGCCTTCACTGTATGACCTTTGGATTGACCGGCCTGTTGGTGTATAGTATCTGGCAACAGTCATTCTTACGGCACTGCCATCTCCAAGCGGCATTATCCTTTGTACCAAACCCTTTCCAAAGGAACGGCGACCAACTATTGTTCCTCTGTCATTATCCTGTATGGCACCGGCAAGAATCTCGCTTGCGGAGGCTGATTTTTCATTGATCAGGACAATTACTTCTTCATTATGAAATATACCATCAGATGTTGCAAACGTTTCCGATAGATTTTCGCTCCGGTCTTTAGTGTATAAAATAGGAGTATCTGCTTTTAAAAACTGATCAGCTATATCTACCGCTTCTTTTAAATATCCGCCGCCATTATTTCTCAAATCTACAATAATCCGCTGTACATTTTGAGACTTTAAATCTGTAGCAAATGACATGAACTCACTAAAAGTAGTCTTTGCAAATCGGTTTATCTTAATGTAACCGGTTTTTTCGTCTACCATAAATCCTGCATCGACACTTTTTAATGATACCGGCTGTCGATAGATTTTAAAATCAAGAAGTTCATTTTCTCCTTTTCTTTTAATTTTTAGATTAACAGCTGTATTACTTTGGCCTTTAAGGACATTAACCACTGAATCTGAGGTAATTTTTGGATCAGATAATTCTAAACCATCGGCATACAATATCTTATCACCTGCCAGAATTCCTGCTTCTTCACTTGGACCGTTAGCAATAGTTCTTATAACGGTAAGCGTATCCCTGTTCTTATAAAAACTGATACCAATTCCCACAAAGCTGCCGTTCATACTTTGATTTTCAGCATCCAATTCGGCTTTTGGCAGATATGCTGTATGAGGATCAAGATCCTTAATGATCTCACTGATGGTCATATCTACAATGCTATCAGTATTCACCTGATCTACATATCTGTCGTCAATAAGTTGTATGAGCGTATTTAGCTTTTGCTTTTGGTTGTAAAGCCTTGCCGAACTTAAGGGTGAAGAAAAATTAAAAAACGCGCCAATATACACACCTACAACGCAGGCTATACTCAGTAAAACCGGAATATATATTATTTTAACACGTTTCATCTTAATCTATTATATCATGGAGGTGTACAACATCAACTCCTGCCTTTTCCAGGAAAATCATCCCGGAATTATCTTTATATGCATTTTGATAAACTACCCTCACGATGCCTGCCTGATGGATAAGCTTACTACATTCTCTGCAGGGCGACAGGGTAATATATAATGTTGCTCCTCTGCAGGATTGAGTTGAAGCTGCAACTTTAAGAATTGCGTTGGCTTCTGCATGTAGAACATACCATTTTGTAAGCCCTTCTTCATCTTCACAATCGTTATCAAAACCGCTTGGTGTACCATTATATCCATCTGAAATGATCATTCTGTCCTTTACAATGATGGCACCTACCTGTTTGCGTTTACATCTCGATAGCTTTCCCCATTCTCTGGCCATCCTGAGATAAGCCTTATCAAATTTTTTTTGTTTTTTTGAGTTCATCTACGAAAATAAACGACTTATTTACCAAAAATAGTATTTTTAAACAGTTGATACTCTTTATCTTTTCTTAAAGATTTCACCAAATCCAGGTTTCTCTCAAAATTGGCAAACAAAGACCAACTACAATTGAGCAACTGATGAGTATCCAGTCTTTTTTACTCATATTGAAAATATTCTGAAAAATAAATCCGATAATCATCACCGGAATTACCACGAACAGCTGAGAAAGCTCTACTCCCAAAGCAAATTCTACAAGCATAAGCAATTTGGACTCTGCAGCCTGAGATACCATATTGAAGTATGAAGAAAAACCAAAGCCATGAACCAATCCGAAAAACAAGGTAAAAGCATATAAGGCGTTTACTTTTGTTTTTTCAATGTTCTTTTTGGCGAAAATTATATTATATAATGCAGTAAATAAAATACTTACCGGAATCAGTAACTCAATCCACTCACTGCTGATGCTGACCACATCATAAGCCGCCAAAACCAGAGATATAGTATGACCCAACGTAAAAATAGTAACCAACCAAAATACGCGTTTACCCTGATTTATAGAATAAGCTGCGACCAGGGCAATAAGAAATAATATATGATCATATGCATTCCAGTCTAAAACATGGAACAAACCTAGTTTGAGGTTAAACCAAAAATCTTCTAACATGAGTGTTAATTTTGCAAGTGCAAAATATCATATAAATTTGATTTGACTAAAAAATGACAGATAAAATTCCGGACTAATCTCTTTTTTTAATGAAAATAAACTAAATTTGCAGCTGCTTAAAACACGGGGCATTAGCTCAGCTGGCTAGAGCGCTACGCTGGCAGCGTAGAGGTCATCGGTTCGACTCCGATATGCTCCACTTTTTTTATTGTTTATATGATTGATTTAGAAGTGTTTAGTTATTTTATTGAGCTCTTCAAGTCAACCATAAGTCAACGACTTCTCAAAACGTCAAAATGTAATATAATATATTACATAAATTAACACTTAAGTATTAACTCATGAGCGAAGCTGAAAAAATTAAGGAATTAGAAAATGGTCAATGAAGAACTTTATCAATTCATGGTTTGTGATTATTTTGCTACAGGAGAAGGTAGGACCTTAATGCTGTTGATTACGCGAGCCTACCCAAAGCAAGAAGATTATGCAACAGAATCTTACTTTGATGAGGATGGCTTTCATTTGGGCGAGTTGGCTAACACTGCCGAGTTTCGAGCTGCGAGGGAGTTTGCTGAAGAATTTGGTGGATGGTATGCTCGTGGTGCAGAAAATTTGAGTCGAAAAGAATTTCTCGAATGCTTCGGACATCACTTGCCCGAGCACATTCACAAGATGTTAGCATCTGAAGATCAGCCAGGCAATTTAAATTTTAAACAGAGCTTTCATTTTAACTATAGCTGAGGCAATCATGAAACTAGCAGATTTTAAATGGATGACTAAGCACAACGGAATAGATCGCACAGAAAATTGCGGCGGTCAAATTGTGTTGGACTTTGGCAAATACCATTTGAGCATCGTTGACGACGGATACGGTCGAGAAGACAATCTGCTAGAAATTGGTGTGTTTAGTGCTAGTGACGGTGTAGCAAGTAGTATGACAGAAC
>CAJXVZ010000066.1 GCA_913062845.1 uncultured Psychroflexus sp. | reverse complement strand
AAATAAATTTATCTACTTCATTATTTGTGGCTAACATACCTACTAAGGATCCCTGACTATGCCCAATAACTGTAATTGAACTGAATCGTTCATCATTTGCAAACTCTGAAATAGCTACTTCTGCATCCTCGGCCAAATCTGTAAATTCAAATTTTTTCATGATGAATGGCATGTTGGAGGGTGTCACATTTCTCTTATCATAACTGTAAAAGGCGATTCCTTTAAGGTTAAGGCTATCTCTAAGCGTTTTGATGTAATTGGCGTTTACACCCAATCCTGACTGATTACCATTACGGTCGGGATTACCTGAGCCCTGAATGAAAATGACTAAAGGCTGAGAACCTTCCATCTTTTTAAAACTTAAGGTACCAGGCAGCTGAATGCTGTCATTTTTCAGATTATATTCTTCTGAAATAATCTCATTTTCCTGAGCACATAATGATGCAGACAAAAAAAGAAATATTAATACATGTAGTTTATTCTTTATTTTCATGATTTTTAATTTTAAAATTATAATGGTTAATAGCCTGTTTGGCCTGATCTTCTAATTTGGTACCTATCAGAATTTTCTTGCCATTTTTCAATTCCAGTTGAATCCCGATATCGCCTGATACATTGATCGCTATGCCTTTGGATTTTCGCCAAAATGCACCGCCCTTGAGACCCCATCCGCCGTACTCCGATATGGCATCATATCGTCGTACGTATGCCTTAGAAATTTCCTGCCATGCAATTGTTCTTAATTTTAAATGGAATGGAAAAAATTTATAATGCACGCCTTGTTCATCTATCTTAGTGTAAAGTTTAAAAAGAAAAATAACAAGCGGAAGTAATACCGTCAGGCTTATCACGAGTATAAATTCTGTAGTCGAAAAAGAGCCCTTATCCTGAAGGAATTGAATGATGATAATGACTACAGGTACTAAAACGCTTATAGCAAGCAGTATAATGATCCAAAGCTGGGTAAAACGTTGTTCTTCCTTAAAAACTTTCATACTCATCTGTTCTTGTCACGTTCAAAAACAATTCTTGTAGAAGTCTCTCCAATATCTCTTAGTATCCAGCCTTCTCTGGCGTACTGATTGAGCGTATCCTCAAGTTTTTGATTATTATTAGAAAGCCCCATCTTCCAGTTGATTACCTTATACTCTTTCATAATACTCAATTTTAATGGTTTAATGTCCCTGTATTTACAACCGGCGCAGTCTCCTTATCACCACATAAAACTACCATAAGATTACTGACCATAGCTGCTTTTCTCTCTTCATCAAGGTCTACGACCTGCTTTTTATTCAATTGGTCTATGGCCATTTCCACCATGCTCACGGCACCTTCAACGATTTTGTGTCGGGCGGCAACAATAGCCGTAGCTTGTTGACGCTTCAGCATGGCGTTTGCAATTTCCTGCGCGTAGGCCAGATAACCTATTCTCGCTTCCAGAACGTCAATACCTGCAATAGTCAATCGCTCATCTATTTCCTTTTCAAGCGCTGCACTCACTTCATTTACACTTGATCTCAAGGTAATATCTTCATCATGGCCTTCATCAGCAAAGTTATCATAAGGATACATACTGGCTAATTTTCTTACTGCAGCATCAGTTTGCACACGAACAAAATTTTCGTAATTATCTACATCAAAAGCTGCCTTGTAAGTATTCTTTACCCGCCAAACTAAAATTGTACTGATCATGACCGGATTACCGAGCTTATCATTTACCTTTAACCTTTCACTATCAAAATTTCTGGCTCTTAAGGAAATTTTCTGTTTTGTGTAAAATGGGTTAACCCAATAAAAACCGTTTTTCTTTACCGTTCCAACATAATCTCCAAATAAAACAAGGACTCTAGAGCCGTTAGGTTGAACCATAACAAATCCCAAAGCAAGAATCAATGGAAGAATAGCGCCTACAAGAAACCAGGGACTTTTTGTAATAAAAATAAGGGCAATACTTCCAAAAAATAATATTAAAACTAAAAATAACATTAAGTAGCCGTTAGCCGGTGCAACAATTTTTTCTTCTTTCATGATGCATAGATTAAATTAATATGATATTATTTTGATATCTTGAAGATATACTTTTAAATGTTAGTATGCAAATATTTAATTTTGTTACAATATCAAAACATTTTTCTATTTATCGGATAACTTTTGAATCACCCAATTATTAGCTTCGACATAATCAGAACATATATAGTATGGCACAGGCTGTTTTTGAAATTTAAAGATGGTTTTAAGCACACCTCTGATGATGGTATTTGTGATAACATATGCCGTTCCTGCGCAATAATCTTTCATCATCTGTTCATTCTCTTTTAGCCAGTCACCCTGCATTTTCTGGTATTTTATTCCTGGAAAAACAGCATTGGAAGCATCGAATAGAATTGCTAATCTTTCTTTTTTGGCATAAAGCCCATTTAATTCCTCTAAATATTGAGCAAAATTCTCATCAGTGGCTTTATGTCCGGTGAACTCAACCACTACAACCGGAAATTCTTCTGCTTTTATAAGCGCGTATTTATTTATCATTTGCATTTAAGTTTAAGTGTATTTCAATGGTAAGTCAATATTAATACCTTTAAGATTATAAATATACAATGTAGTTGCTCACCAAACTACAGCACAGAAATAAAAAACCCTGACAAATTTGCCAGGGTCTAATAATCAACTAATCATGAACAATCAACTAAAAACAATAGGTGTTTTCAGAGACAACTTTATCCGCTATAGTATTTCGTAATTCAACTATATTCGGGAAATTATGGTACTTAGTAAAACGCTTTAAGCCCATCAACATCATTTTTTGCTCATCGCCTTCAGCAAATGAAATAATGCCTTCTTTCGCTTTTTTATTAATCTTGTCTACGGCGTTGTATAATTTCAACTTAACCATGGCTATTTGTACTTTTTGAGCTTCTTCACCTTTGATCTCTGCATTTTTTTTAGCCCTAAGTATAGCAGATTCTGCCATATAGACCTCAATCAAAATATCAGCTGAAGCCAGAAGCAGTTGTTGATGCTCTTCTAATTCAGTTCCGTATTTTTTTGCTGCTGCACCTGCAACCATTAAAAAGACTTTCTTCAGCTTTTTGATCATATCTAATTCTTCGGCTAAAGTTTCAGAGAAGTCCGGTACATCAAAAGAAGGAATTCCTGTAAGCTCCTCACCTACAGCCTGAGCAGGTCCCATAAAATCAACATGGCCTTTCATAGCTTTTTTGACCAGCATACCAACAGATAGCATTCTGTTGATTTCATTAGTTCCCTCATAAATACGGGATATTCTGGCATCTCTCCAGGCAGATTCCATTGGCGTATCTGCGGAAAAGCCCATTCCGCCATAAATCTGAATACCTTCATCAGTACAGTTTTGAATGTCTTCGGAAACGGCAACTTTCAGAATAGAACACTCGATAGCAAACTCCTCAACACCTTTCAATTCAGCTTCCTGATGAGAGTTACCATCTGCCTTTCTGATATTGATACGGTCTTCAATATTTTTTGCTGCACGATAAGAAGCTGCTTCACCCGCATAAGCTGCTGTAGCCATTTCAGCTAATTTTGATCTGATGGCACCAAAACTCGAAATAGGTACTTTAAATTGTACGCGATCATTAGCATATTTTACAGCAGAGTCGATTACTCTTCTCTGAGCATCCAAGCAAGCTGCGGCTAATTTGATTCTACCTACGTTTAAAGCATTCATTGCAATCTTGAATCCACCGTTGCGTTCTCCCAGTAAATTCTCAACAGGCACCTTCGTCTCATTGAAAAAGACCTGACGGGTTGAAGAAGAATGGATCCCTAATTTCTTTTCTTCCTCTCCAAATGAAATACCATTATTTTCGTCTCTCTCAACTAAAAAGCCTGTAATGTTCTTATCGTCCTCAATTCGGGCAAAAACCACAAAAAGATTGGCGAATCCGGCATTGGATATCCACATCTTTTGTCCGGTGATACTGTAGTATTTTCCATCTTCAGATAATACAGCTTTAGTCTTTCCTGAATTGGCATCAGAACCAGCTCCGGGCTCTGTTAAACAATAGGCACCAAACCATTCGCCTGTAGCTAATTTAGGCACATATTTTTGTTTTTGTTCTTCTGTGCCATAAAGTAAAATTGGTAAGGTACCAATTCCTGTATGCGCTCCAAATGCAGTTGCAATTGAGCCGGTTGCCCCGGAAATATAATCACACACCAGCATGGTGGACACAAAATCCATTCCCATACCGCCATACTCTTCAGGTACAGCTATACCAAGAAAACCAAGTTCACCGGCCTTACGCATAATTTCTTCAGTAAGGTCATAATTTTTCTTT
This sequence comes from uncultured Psychroflexus sp., assembly GCA_913062845.1. Taxonomy (GTDB): domain Bacteria; phylum Bacteroidota; class Bacteroidia; order Flavobacteriales; family Flavobacteriaceae; genus Psychroflexus. The sequence goes on along the minus strand of CAJXVZ010000066.1, from coordinate 13,967 downwards.
TCAAATTCTTCCTTTTTAGGCCAAATTTCACGGTCTACAAATTCCTTGACGCTGTCACGCATCATTTGCTGTTCTTCATTAAAGTCTTCAGGTGTAAATACATCCTGAGCTTTTGTTTCCTTCACGATAAATTGTCCTCCACGGATCATATTAGACGCTTTTTGTATTGTTTCCATCTTTTGTATTTCTTATTTTTATTGTTAATTATGATAATAGAAAATGGAAAAATGAGAATCGAGAATAGACTTTAGCTAAGCCCATTTTGAAAACTCATAGTCATTCTTTGAAATTTTTCTATCTTCTTTTCAAGTTTATATAAATCATCTTCAGAAACATAATTTCTATGCTTTGCAACCAATAATTGAGTGCCCAACTCAAATGAAGAACCAAGTGATATATCAATAAAATGGCTAAAAGATTTATCAGTTCTTGAAGAGCCCTCAGCTATATTACTTGGCATAGAAATAGAACAATTACTTAGCTGTGAGCTTAAACCATATCTTTCATGTTTGGGAAAATCAATTAATATATCTGAAACATCATTTGCTATTTCCAAAGCAAGCTGCCAAATTTTAAGATTTTTATAATTGTGTCTTATTTTCCCAGCCATATCTTGATAAGCTTTTTTAATCTTCTGTAACTATCCTCTTTTTTCTATTTTCTCTATTCTAAACTCCTTTTCTTAATTCTCAATTCTCTCAGAACACTTCATAAACCCCTGCAGCGCCTTGCCCTGTTCCGACGCACATGGTGACCATGGCGTGTTTGTTTTTCAGGTTGCGCTTTTTCATTTCGTCAAATATTTGCACCGACAGTTTTGCTCCTGTACAACCCAGTGGATGCCCAAGAGCAATAGCGCCTCCATTGACATTCAGTTTTTCTGTGTCCAAGCCTAGCTCTCTGACCACAGCGAGAGATTGAGAGGCAAAAGCCTCATTGAGTTCAATCAGCTCGATATCGTTCAATTTCAGATTAGCTTGCTCTAAAGCTTTTGGAATCGCCTTCACCGGACCAATTCCCATAATTCTTGGTTCAACACCGGCAGCGGCATAGCTCACCAATCTTGCAACGGGTTCAAGATTAAGTTCCTTTACCATATCTTCGCTCATCACCATGACAAAGGCTGCACCGTCGCTCATTTGAGAAGAGTTACCTGCTGTAACACTTCCCTTATCCGCAAAAACAGGTCGGAGTTTATTCAGTACTTCAATGGACGTATCTGCTCTGGGACCTTGATCCTGATCTACGGTATAGGTCTTAGTTTCCTTTTTTCCTTTAGCGTTGACAAATATTTCTTCAACTTTAATCGGAACAATCTGATCTTTGAAACGATTTTCCTGTTGAGCTTTAATCGCTTTTTGATGCGAGTTGTAGGCAAATTCATTCTGATCTTTCGCAGAAACTTTGAACTTATCAGCCACTGCTTCTGCGGTTAAGCCCATGCCCCAATAGTAACTTTCATTTTGTTCCTTTGCTGTCTTGTAATTTGGTACAGGCTTATAACCACCCATTGGAATATAACTCATACTTTCTGAACCACCTGCGATGATACATTCCGCCATTCCACTTTGGATCTTGGCCGTAGCAATGGCAATGGTTTCCAGACCGGATGCGCAATACCTGTTGACGGTAACACCGGGCACGTCTTCAGTTTTTAGTCCCATTAGGGAAACTAACCGCCCCATGTTAAGCCCTTGTTCGGCTTCCGGCATGGCATTACCCACAATGACATCATCTATTCGAGATTTGTCGAATTCAGGAAGTTGCTCCATCATGTAATTGATAGTTTCTGCGGCCAGGTCATCTGGTCGCTTAAATCTAAATACGCCCTTTGGCGCTTTTCCTACTGCTGTTCTGTATGCTTTTACGATATATGCTGTTTTCATCTGTTTAGTATTAAGAATTGAGTATTTAGTATTAAGTAATTATTCATCTTAGTGTTTATTGAAGTGATTTTTGTAATGCATAATTCATTTTACAGACTTCGATTACATCATTAACTATAGGTTCTACAGATTCTGGTTGGCAAATTTTTAATCTCATGGATAGATAGAGTTGTGTAATCAATTCATAAGAAGAACCATTAGCTATACCTAAAAAATTTCTAAATTCGCCATTAGTATTTCTTCCTGCGCCCTCTGCAATATTAGAAGGAACTGAAACAGCACATTTTCTTATTTGGTTTGTTAAATTATATTTTTCATCAAGTGGAAAATCACTACTCAATTTATATACATTCTCAGTTAATTGCATGGCTTTATTCCAAATCTTTAAATCTTCAAATTTGTGCATTGTTATTCATATTTAATTTAAACTTGGCTTTAACAATCTAGTCTTTATACTTTGTACTAAATACTAAGTATTTTGTACTTTATGCTAATTTCTTAAAGGCTTCCCTTTCTTGATCATATGCTGTAATCGCTCTAAAGTTTTTCGTTCACCGCAAAGTGATAAGAAGGCTTCGCGTTCAAGTTCAAGTAAATATTGTTCTGAGACGTAATTGGCTTCGGACAGGTCGCCACCAGTCATGACATAAGCCAGTTTGTTGGCGATCTTCTGGTCGTGTTCACTGATATATCTTCCAGCTTTCATTTGGTCCGTTCCAACTAAGAAAGCACCAAGTGCCTGTTGTCCTAAAACTTTAATATTATTGGTTTTTACTGGTTGACTGTACCCGTTATCTGCCATAAGTCTGGCATGTTGCTTCGCAATTGCTAATTGTCGGTCACGACTCACCACGACAATATCTTTTCCTTTTTCGAAAATGTTGAGATCATAAGCTTCATGAGCAGATTTAGCCACTTTAGCCATTCCAATAGTGAGGAAGTTTTCTCTAAGTCTGTTGACTTCGACATCGTCCTTTTGGAAGGTCATGGCAGCTCGACGGGTCATTTCCTTTGAACCACCGCCACCCGGGATAACACCAACTCCAAATTCTACCAACCCAATATAGGTTTCGGCATGAGCGACTACTCTATCTGCATGTAAACACAATTCACAGCCACCTCCAAGTGCCATTTGATGAGGTGCGGCAACTGTAGGAATTGAGGAATAACGCATACGCATCATGGTATCCTGAAAATATTTAACGGCTGCATTAAGCTCTTCATACTCCTGCTCTACTGCAAACATGAAGATCATCCCAATGTTTGCTCCAACGGAAAAATTTTGTCCGGTATTGGAAATAACAGCGCCATCAAATTCTTTTTCAGCAATATCCATGGCTGTATTGATGCCATTGAGCACATCTCCGCCGATAGAATTCATCTTACTTCTGAACTCTATATTAAGAATTCCATCGCCTAGATCAGTAGCAACAAGATCTTTGTTGCTCCAAACCTCCTGACTTTCTCTGATATTATCAAGAATGATAAAACTATCTTGTCCCGGAATTAGGGTTGATTGTTTTTTATCTATGTCGTAATAATAAGTCTTGCCTTCTTTGACGCTATAAAAAGTATTTTCTTCATGTGAGGCCAGTTCTGATATCCAGGGTGCTATTTCATAACCTTCATTCTTCATTAGCTCTATGCCCTTTTCAAGACCTATAGCATCCCATATTTCAAAAGGACCGTGCTGCCAACCAAATCCGGCTTTCATGGCATCATCAATCTTATATAATGCATCTGTAATTTCAGGGATTCTGTGTTGAACATAAGCGAACAAGGCTGCAAAGTTTTTACGGTAAAACTCCCCGGCTTTGTCTTCTCCGTTCACCAATACTGAGAAACGATCGGCAACAACATCAATCGATTTCGTTTTTTCTAATGTTGAAAATTTTGCAGATTGTTTTTCACGATACTCCAAAGTATTTAAATCCAAAGATTGTATTTCTGAAGAACCATCTTTATGTTTAATTTTTTTATAAAAACCCTGTCCGGTTTTACTACCGAGCCATTTGTTCTCCATCATTTTTTCTATAAAATCAGGTAACTTAAACAGCTCGTGTCTTTCATCTTTTGGCACATTATCATATAAACCATTGGCCACGTGAACTAGAGTATCCAGACCAACCACATCAACTGTTCTGAAGGTTGCCGATTTTGGTCTTCCTATCACCGGACCGGTCAGTTTATCCACTTCTTCAATGGTCATGTCCATATCTTTCACCATATGGAACAAACTCATGATACTGAAGATGCCTATCCTGTTTCCAATAAATGCAGGTGTATCCTTTGCAATGACTGTTGTTTTACCGAGGAACTTTTCACCATATTCATTTAAAAAATCAAGAACCTCCTGACTTGTATCAGGTCCTGGAATGATTTCAAGAAGTTTTAAATAACGTGGTGGATTAAAAAAGTGAGTTCCACAGAAGTGCTTTTTAAAGTCATCACTTCTGCCCTTAGTCATAAATTGAATTGGAATCCCGGAAGTATTAGAGGAAATCAAAGTCCCTGGAGTTCTGTGTTTTTCAAGGTTTTCAAAAACCTGTTGTTTGATGTCCAACCTTTCTACAACGACTTCAATGATCCAGTCTACATCTTTTACTTTTGCTATGTCGTCTTCAAGATTTCCCGTATTGATGCGTTTTGCGAATTCGGGGTGATAAATAGGTGACGGATTAGATTTCAAAGAGGCTTGTAGGGCGTCGTTTACTATTCTGTTCCTTACTGCTTTGTCATTAAGGGTTTTACCTTGTTGTTTTTCTTTATCGTTAAGTTCTCTTGGAACTATATCCAGCAAAAGAACTTCAACGCCTATGTTGGCAAAATGGCAAGCTATACCGCTGCCCATGATACCTGAACCAACTACAGCTACTTTTTTAATTCTTCGTTTCATATATTTTTGACTTGATATATTATTTGTACACTTTTTTACTGTTAACTAAATCTGTTATCGATTTTACGACATGAGTAAAAGTCTTTAGATCATCCTCGTCTATTTTTTCTCTTACTTTTTGGTCGAAAGTAAGGACAACGCTTTTAGAATAATCCCGCATTTCTTTACCAAATTCTGTCAGACATATAAGCACGCTTCTGCCATCCTCAGGATTTGGTTTTCTGACAATTAGATCTTTCTCTTCCATCAATTTAAGTGTTCGTGAAAGGGATGTTGCTTCCATTCCCATTTTAGGACCAAGAGATGTTGAAGGGGTGCCATTCTCAGGATCTATGCTCAACAAAGCAAATCCCGTAGCCATTGTAGAGCCTTTCTTACCGGCTTCTTCGCCATACATTTTGGAAATTGATGTCCAGGCAGATCTTAAAAGATAATCAACTGTTTCCTGCTTCATGATTTCAAATGTAATAAAAATTTATTATGCATGCATAATAAATTAGGAAAAAAATATCAATCAATAACTTTAAAATAATTTATGGTCTGAACATGCTCCAATCCACCTTAATGGAAAATATATTAGAGTATAGACCTACACCCTGATCTCCAATGTCTGTAAATGCGTAATCTATTTGAATACCTTTATATTTGAAACCTATACCGAAATTAGGTTGAAAACCAACATTGGTAGAACCGTCAAACTGCTCAACTGTTTGAAAATTTCCCAGACCTCCTCTTAAGTATACTATATCTAAATAGTCCGCCTGAAAACCAAAAGCAGGAGATATACTCAGATTTTCATTAGAAAAAATATCATTGGTCTGTGCAAATCGGGTATTGAAGTTAAAAGCAGTTTTTAAATCTATGTCACGATTAATTTCAAAATTGTAGGCTACACCCATTTGAAGTTTGGGCAAGGTAATTTCTGTATCTTCTGGCAGTTCCTGGTTTTGCCCAGGCACAGCAGATTGAATACTTGAAAATTGATTTTCGTCTATTGTCCAGGTGTTGTAAGTCGTTGTGATATCACGTGCCATGGCGCCAAATTCCCATTTGTTTTTAGTGTATCGAACACCCAAATCAAAACCAAAACCCCAGGCGTTGGCAAACTCCCCAATAATTCTTCTTATCACTTTTGCATTTACACCATAACTAAAGCCACTCATGAGGGAGCTTCTGGCATAAGATAAAGTAAAAGCGTAATCTGCTGTCGAAAATAAACTAATACGGTTGTAATCTATATTACCTTGAGCATCTATAAGTTGAGTGGTATTTAAAATATCATCAACACCAAACCTTATGATAGAAAAGCCAATGGCACTTCTGTTGTCCAATGGTTTTGCTCCGGCTATGTAATCGTAATTTGCAATATTTGCGAAATAACTGGCATGCATGGCAGAGAATTGCCAGTCTTCAAGATCGGTTAATCCAGCCGGATTCCAATACACAGAATTGACATCATTTGAAGTCGCTGTTACCGCATTACCCATACCAAATGCAGCTGCATCAACTCCAATATTGAGAAATTCGTTTGAATATTTCCTGGTTTGAGCGCTCAAGGCAAATACAGACAGCAAAGCTATGGTGATTATCGTTTTCAGTGTTGAGATTTTTTGCAAATATCTTTAAAATTCCATTAGTATAAACTTAATTTGTTAATTCATATTGTTTTGACTTTTCATTTTAACTAAGATTAAACGCATTTGAATACCTTAAAATCATTTATACCAAACTTTATCACACTTCTTAATCTTTTCATGGGTTGTATGGGTGTTTATTTCGCTATGAAAGGCGATCTGATCATTGCCGCCTATTGTTCTGCTTTAGGGATTTTCTTTGACTTTTTTGATGGCCTGGCGGCAAGACTATTAAAAGTGAGTAGTGAATTAGGCAAGCAGTTGGACTCTATGGCCGATTTGGTTACCAGCGGTTTGGTTCCAGCTTTGGTAGTGTTTCAAATGATATCTGAAAAACAAGTCAGTGTAGCCGGTTTTGAAGTTTCTTTTATGAATAATTCAAACTGGATGGCTTTTCTTGCATTTTTTATAACCCTGGGTTCGGCTTACCGATTAGCAAAGTTCAACATAGATGAAAATCAGACTGATAAGTTTATAGGGCTGCCAACGCCGGCCAATGCGATTCTGATTTTAAGTTTGCCATTTATATTAAAATATGAAGATATTTCATGGCTGAATGAAATCATCTTGAATGATATTTTTCTTCTTGTATTAAGCTTTGGAAGTGTGTTTTTACTTAATATGAAAGTGGAATTGTTTTCTTTAAAATTAAAATCTTTCAAATTCAGTGAAAATAAAACTGTATTTTTATTTTTGATATTTTCAATTGTGGGTTTGATTGTCCTCCAATTTGTGGCTATTCTGATAATAATATTATCCTATATAATTGTCTCAGTTTTAACGAAAAAAAAATCGGTTAAAGATTTACCTTAACCGATTTTTAATCATTTATTGGCTTTCAATTATTGCTTGTGTAAATGTACATCCATTTGAGGGAAAGGAATATTAATACCTTCGTTATTAAATTCGTTGTATACTTTTTCATTCATGTCAAAATGTACAGGCCATAAGTCAGAGGCTTTAGACCACGCACGAACAACAATGTTTACAGAACTATCGCCTAAGGAATGTAGTGCTAAGAATGGTTCAGGATCCTGAAATATTCTTTCATCTTCATCAATTAATCGACGCAATATTTTTTTAGCCTTTTCAACATCATCACCGTAACCAATTCCAAAGGTCCATTCATTTCTTCTGTCGGGCTCCTGAGACAGATTGGTCATATCTGAATTGGCGAGACTACCATTTGGCAGGTAAATCACTTTGTTATCAAAAGTATTGACAATGGTGTAAAAGATCTGAATTTCTTTTACAGTACCCAAGTAGCCTTTGACATCTACAACATCACCTACCCGAAAAGGTCTTAATACAAGAAGGACAACACCTCCTGCAAAATTTTGTAAAGTTCCCTGCAATGACAGACCAATCGCTAAACCTGCCGCACCAAGAATGGCAATAAATGATGTCGCTTCAATTCCAACTATACTGATACATGTCAAGAATAAAAGCACTTTAAGTGTAACTGATAATAATGTGGACAAAAACGGAATTAAACTGGCATCTACATTTCCTCTCTCAATGACTCTACGGACATTTTTGACGATGATCTTGACCAGCCAAAGTCCAATGATAAGTGTGATAATCGCACCAACCACCTTGGGCGCGTAGTTCACAAGAATTTCAATAATTTGATCTGTGTATTTTTCCATAATTTTTTTAAGTTATTGCAAAATAACAAATATTTAATTGTCTATAATGTCTTTTTTAAGAATTTTCCTGCGAAATATTAAGGTTTCGTCTCATGTTATTACTATAATAACAGATCAGAAAATGTCAATTTTTAATCTATATGGTCAAAAAAATGATTCATGATTATTAACGCATAAAAAAACCTGCGTAACTACACAGGTTTTTCATATTCTAAGAATTTAAAATTAGCTTTTTACTGCTTTACCAATTTGATAGTTTGAGTATTGTTAGCCTGACTGATGATCTTAGCTAAATAAATACCATTGGTTAAATTGCTGGCGTCTATTTTAACTTCTGCACCGTTCACATTGATAGATTTAACCAATCTGCCTAATGCGTTATATACTTCAACTGTCTGTATATTTGTGTTGTTCGTCTGAATATTCCAGATTCTATTTGTAGGATTAGGGAATGCACTAAAACTTGTCAGTTCATTTCTATTAGTTGAAAGAGAATTTTGAGTTAAAAGCACATTATCCATATAAACAATACCATTATTATCTACACTATCATTCAAAGGACTAACCTTCCACTGGAAAAAAGCAGTATCTGCAAATCCAAGATTTGTAAAGTAGGACATAGGAATTTCAACTTTTGTCCATGCTTCATTAACAACCGGTTCCTGGATACTGATTTGATATTTGTGTTCGGTTACACCACCACTATTACTAATCATAACAAAGTCAAAGCCTACAACACCAACTCCGGCCCAATAATCGAAAGAGACAAAATCGTAAGCTGAAACATCGTCTGGACCTCCTTCACCTTGACCCCATCCAGCAACGCCAAAGTTGAACTTTAAAGCTTTATTTTCAGTAGCAGAAGGGTCTAAATCTGGTTCTCCAGAAAGTGTACCAAATGTGTATGCTACAGGAAAAGTTGTTGAAAAACCATTTGAGTCATTATAAATGCTATAAACCTCTGCATCAGGAACATTCGGTACTGGTGCTGGACCTGATGGAATTGGATCAATGGGAACTACCTCTCCATTTGGTCCTGTAATATCATCTATATAATATATACCAGTTCCAGGATTATTAGCATCAGCAAATAAAACTAATTTTGGATAATCATCTGCTAAGTTAGGACCAAAGTCTAAAGTTACAGTTTGCCATCCAGCTACTGTAGTATCAAAATATAATTCTGTAGCTGCAGGACCATTAGTTGCCCCTTCCAGCTTAAGCAAATGTGTTCTTGTAGTAGCATCAGGTGTCCAGAATTGTAAAGTCATTGTATTATTGGTATCGTCTGATAAATCAATAAAAGTACTCATATTGATAGATGCACCATCAAACGGAGCTCCATTGCTCGTTAATTCTAAAACATTATTTGTTGCATCCGTTGGATCTACTACTACTGCAGATGTTGCTCCATTAAATGGTGCAAATGCATTATCCTCCGGCACCTCAAAATCTAAAGGTAATTCCTGAGCCATCATACCAAATGGTAAAATGAAGGCTAAACATAGTAAAGTAATTTTTCTCATAATTTAATTTTTATTTTAGTTGTTATTAAATTTTATAGCGCTAATGTACGAAATCTCAATCGTTATAGTGTTAAAACGAACTATACAAAACTACTACATCACGTGTAATTCTGTTAATATTTGAGCTTTTCGTGCTTATCCCACAATCCCCAGTAAGCGCCTACGTCTCCTTCATCGCCGATTTTCCATGATTCGTCAAATGACGAAAAATAGAAACAGTCAATACCTGCTTTTTGACACCACAACTGGGTATTCATAAAATATTTCAAAAAGTTCTCGTCTGAAGGTTGGGCTGCGCCAAGACTTTCGCCTTTACTTGGCCAACCGGTTTCTGAAATGATAACCTTCTTTCCTTTTGCTGCACCTAGAACCTGTCCAAACATTTGTTGCATGTGAGCCAATGAGTAATCTATATGGCAGCTTTCCCAAAATGGATAACAATTGGTCAATATAACATCACATAATTCAGTCAGGTCAGGATGCACTGAAAATTCATAATAGGCATCGACATAGCTCACCGGAATATCAGCTGGGATTGCAGCTCTGACTTCTTTTATGTGTTCCTTTAATTCTTCCAAGGGAATATCATCTCTATACAAAACCTCATTACCTACTGCGGCAATATCAACCAAACCTTCATTAGCCATTTCTATCAAAGCATCTATTTCCTGTCGATTCTTTTCTCTGTCGTCACCAATCCAGGCGCCGACCAAAGTTTTTATACCAAGCTCTTTAGCCACTTTAGGTACAAATTCATTGCCTTCAATACATGAAAAAGATCTTACCCATTCAATATGCGGCTGAAGAATCTTCATTCTTCTCATCACCTGTTCTTCTGTTATATGATCACCAGGTTCCTGACCGTCTTCATACATACTAAAGCATAGTCCGGACATACCATTTTGAACAATTTCTCTGAATAGTTTTTTTAATTCGTCAAAAGACAAACCTTTTGCATGATTGTGCTCGTCTAACGAGGCTAGAAATTTTTTGTACTCTGCTGTGAGCTGATGGTCCTTTCTATATGACATATTTATAATTTATTTTTTTATTAGGTATTATTAGTTTGTAATCTTAAAACTTTTGATTTTCATCCTTATCCCAGATTCCCCATCTTTGACCAACATCACCCTCGTGATGCACTTTCCATGACTCATCAAAAGATGAAAAATAAAACAATTTTATATTTTCCTTTTGTGCCCAATTGTTAAGGTTGATAAAATACTTCATGGCATTAACTTCTGATGGTTCAGCGTTAACATTGATTTCTCCCTGACTTGGCCAGCCCGTTTCGGAGATTATAATCTCTTTATTTGGTGCTTTTTGTTTAATTAAATCATACATTTTTCTAAGATAAGACATTGATAACTCTATACTTGCACCTTCCCAGAATGGATAACAATTTATAAGCATAATGTCACAAACATCAATCAATCCGGGATTTTCTTCAAAAATGTAATAGGCATCAACATAAGTCACTGGAATTCCCGGCAATTCTGCCTTTACCTCTTCAATGTAGCTTACAATACCATCTTCAATCAATTCATGACGCATTAGAGTTTCGTTTCCTACAACAGCAATATCAACCAGACCCTGCTTTCCTAAGTCAATCAGAGCATCAATCTCTTTTTGGTTTTTAACTCTGTCTGCGCTTAACCACGCACCAACAACAGTTTTGAGACCATACTCTTTAGCAATTTTAGGGGTAAGTTCGTTTCCTTTGGTACATGAAAAGCTTCTTACCCATTTAGTATATGGTTTTATGATTTCGATTCTTCTCCTGATTTGTTCCTCTGAAAGCTGATCCTCTAAATCCTGATGATGCATATAAGGACTAAAGCAAAGGCCGTGCAGGCCTTTTTCCAGCATTTCATTATATAATTTTTTAATGTCCTCTTTTGATTTATTTGAATAATCAATATCATATTTAGGGTCACTCGATAAGTTAGATGACAATAGCGATTTCAATTTATTAACGTGGTAATAATTGGTTTGTCCTTTTGGCTTTGCTTTTCTTTTTTCTAAAGCTAAACCAATTTCCTTGACGCGTTTTTCGTCCAAATCATATCTGAGCATAACAAAAAAGGCCAAAGCTGCCGTACCTGCGGGTACGATAATATCGGCTATTCTGAGGTTATTCATTGTCTCTACCGTTTGTTCTGTCACATCTGGGTCAAAACCAACAATACTCAAAATTACACCTCCCAGAACCAAAGCAATGGATTGCCCTATTTTTACCATCAACCAATAGATAGCTCCGAAAGTACCTTCTTTTCTGGGCATTCCGTTTTCAAGTTCATCCAAATCACAAACATCAGCAGTCATAGACATCATAAGTGTGAATAATCCACCCATACCGAATGCAAATAAAGGGATAGGTAAAAATATCAGCCAAGGCACACCATCTCCTATGTCAATACTGAACCATGACATTCCGATGGAGTCCAGGAATGGATTAATAGTTTCAAAAATAGAGGCAACACCTGAATTTAAGGTATCAGCTAAAGCAGTTTCATTAAATTTTCTGTTTAATTCTACATCAAAACCCCACCATTTTAAGACGTAACCCACAATAGATAAAAAGGTTGACACCAAAAAAGCATTCCGTTTACCTATTTTGGTAGCCATTTTCGATATAATTGGAATAACGATGAATGCAGTAATAATTGCATTGATGGTATTGAACCATGCCGGCCATGTTCCTGCTAATTCATAGCTTCCGTTATACATGTAAAATACTATTATGAATACTCCGAAGGCAGCTACCAACTGAAAGCCATTAAACACCAAAAACGTTGCTCCACACAATTTCATGAATGGTTTATTTTTGGTGACCTGAATGATACCTTCAAAAAGCTTTTTCATATTCTTTGCCAGGCTTTTAAAGGTGATTTCCTCACGACCTTCCATATCGGAGGCATCTATACCTTTACAAAAAAGTGCAGGAAGAATTCCAAAAACCACACATAATGCACCTACAATGAGCGCCATGGTGCGCACACCTTCTGTTTGCGTATTAAAAGTTTCAGAATCAGGAATGATAACATATAACCAAGGTACGATCATCCAGGCAATTTGTCCCATAGTGTTAGAGAAAGCCATCAACCGTGTTCTCTCGTTGTAATCAGGCGTCATCTCGTACCCCAATCCCACTAGAGGCGTAGCAAACATGGTATTCCCTATAAGAAAAAGTAATTGAAGAATCATAACATGCCAGAAAATATATGTTTCTGAAGCATTATCGTCGAGCTGCCACATCAAAAAGAATAATATACCGCTTATGATAGCACCAAAAAATATGTAAGGTCTTCTTCTTCCAAATCTTGACTTAGTATTATCTGATATAAAGCCCATAACAGGGTCGGTAATGGAGTCAAAAATTCTTGGAAGACCTCCCAGAAGTCCAGCCCACAGTGGATCAACGCCCCACGCTGTTAAAAGAAAAAATTGTATAAATACACCAAGGGTTCCGGGTAAGATATTCAGGATAAAATGACCGGCACCAAAAGCAGCTTTCTGCCCAATGGGAACTTTATGTGAGACTTTTTCAGACATACTTTTATACTTTTAGTTAATCATAATTGTTTGTAATGCTTGAGGGTTAATTACTATTGATTGGTTTAAACTTTGATATTCAATTTCGAAAGTTTTTGCCTGCTCTGTCGGATTAAAAACAATGAGTGCAATAGAGCCATCAGGATTTTGTGCAGCAGTAACCTGTAAGTCATCATCTGCGGAAGCATGATGTATTCTTTTTGCTCCGGGTCTCACGTATCTGCTAAAATGTGACATGGTATAATATAATGGTGTAAAATATACCTCATCAGCCTCAGGATCTACGATTACCGGTGCAATACACCAGTTTTTAAACCAATTTGGTCCGCCCTGACGGTCCAGCACCATGTTCCAGTCTACCCAACCATCAACCCAATTGTTCATGGTTCCAATGATATCTCTGGCATATCTGTAAACCGGACTGTATTTGGGGTGTAAATGCTTATCTTCTTCAGGTGCCCAGGTGTAACCCCAATCTGTGGCTTCCTTTCTCCAGTACCAGTCATCTTCTTTCCAAACAGGAACTTCAGCATCTATACAACCTTCTGTTTCAATAAGGTACTTGTCTGGTGCTTTATTGTGGGCATATTCCAATTCATCCTCATAAATTTTGAATGTACTGTCATACCAATGTATAGCTGTACCATCAAAATACTGTCGTGATGTTTCGTCTCTGTACATCTCATCTACCCATTCCTTAAGGTGGGAACGATTTTGGTCATACCCCAAAATGACTAAATCGCCTTTACCATCTTTTTCTAATTGCGGTCCGAGGTGATAAACAACAAAATCGTTCCCACCTTAAGGAATGGGTAGATGAG
>CAJXVZ010000065.1 GCA_913062845.1 uncultured Psychroflexus sp. | reverse complement strand
TTAAATACTGCTCCAATACCAAAAAGAAGGTTAAAACTGATATGCTTTGATTTAATCAAATCAGGTTTGAAGCTAATCTCAATGGAGGACAAGTTCTGCTTATGCAGTAGTTCCTGCTGATATCCTGCTTTTGTTTTATAGGCCTTACAGGTTTCGTTATTTTCCCTAAGATACTGAAAGGAAATTAAAGCAGCATCCGGATAATCACTATAGGCCTTTTTGGTAATTTCCAATACATCAGGAAGGTATTCCACATCATCATCTGCTATAAAACATATTTTGCCAATGCTGTTTTTAATGGCCAGATTCCTGCTTCGGGTTAAGTGCTTTTCAAAATCATTGATAACCCTGACATTGTGTTGATCTGACTGAAGTAAATTAGCTTTTGTTGTCTGATTAACGATTAAAATATTGAACTTTTTGCCACTAAGGTTTCTGAACATTGGTTTCAGAAAGTCCAGATCCGTTCTGTTCATCGTAGAAATCAAAAATTCAAACTCCGGTTGTTTAGACTGCATTTGATTGGATTATGAAACAATTTTAAACACCAAATTGCTTTAAATGGTGATCCAGATGTTTATATCCTGACTGTCCCCACATCCAGGGTTTCATATCGCCAAAAATCGGATGTTTTTTTGAAGGCTTAAAATAGTCTTCACTGTTGTGAATTCTGGTAATGAGCTTTTTCAACTTTTCCTTTTCAGTTTCAAAATCCTTATCCTCCTTTACTACAAATTCCTTGGCTGTTGGCAAACCCTGTTTCCATGGTTTGTCATTATATAATGTGGGCTTCATTAACTTTACAAGTAACCTCATAAAAATATTTGGTTTTTTGACCCTTTCTTCTCTATAAGCCAGTTTTATGGGTTTTTGACAGTGTTTAAGCATTTGGGTGACATTCATTTTTCCCCATTTTGCCTCGTTTTCTTTAGTCAGCTCATCTAATCTATTAATGATTTCACGATAAGCTTCTTTGTCAAAAATTGATTTCACCTTTATTGATTTTCAGATTGTAATGTACCAAATATAGCATTTCTAAATATAAATAAAATAAGCAAAAAGTATAAGGCGTAGGTCACTGCGTGTCCGATAACAACACCTCTTAGCTCAAAATATTTCAAACCATAAATGGCACTAAAATACAAACACAAAGCCAAAAACAAATCTGTAAGTATATAATGCCATATCATTTTTTTGGCATGAAACTGATAAGTCAATACTAAAGCAACGACCCTGAAAAGATCGGCTATGATTTGCCAGCCGATTATTTCTGTTACAGGTAAAAATTCTTTTGAAAATACAAGCCATATAATGTAATCCCTAAGAATAAAAATAACTAAGAGTCCGAAAGCAAAAAGCGGTACGATCTGCCTGTAATAATCAAAAATTATAGCTCTGAACTGAGATCTGGTTTTGGCCTGTACCAGCTTTGGTAATATATAAAGATTAAGCAGATATTGAATAAACAATAGGTAAATCGCTGAAAGTCTGAAACAAGCCTCCCAATAGCCGGCTGCGTCAATATCGATCGCATCTGCAATGGCCTGACGAATGAGCAGATAAACCATAGGAAAACTGACGGCAGAAATTAAGGTCATCAAAGCGTATTGCCCAAAATGCCTGAGTTGTGTTCTTGAAAATACATTGAGGTCAAAATAATGCCATATTTGTATTTCCTGATTTGCCAGAAACAAAGTAATGATTAAACTCGCTGATGGAACAACAACAATAGCGATCAAGGCACCATTCAAACCAAATTCATAAATCAAATAAGAAAAAAGGACGAGGTTTAATACATGTATAAAGATGTTTATCCTTACTACTTTTTTAAACTTCTCAAACCCCTGTAAAATTGCAATAAGAAATGTATTTATGGCATAGATAGGCAGGAGCACTGCCGTCAATTTAAAAATATAGTTGAAACTTTTGTCTTCAAAAACATAAATAGCGAGTTGATCTGAAAAGAAGAAGATAATAACAAAGGTCAGCACACTAACCAGCAGTAGAAGCCACATCAAAGTCGAAATAAAAACTTTAAATTTTTCTGCATCGTCCTTGTATTCGCTCGAGTATTTAACAACACCTTTATTTAACCCGATTGTCGAAATATTTTGTAGGACAAGTAGTGCATTTCTTAAGTTCCCGATCAATGCGAGACCTTTTGCACCAAGAAATACTGCAGACAACTTAGAAACGACAAATCCTGAGGCCAGTTTAACAACCAGACCAAAACTGATAAAGCTTGTAACCTCTAAAATGGGTGACTCTGCTATAATTTTTTTTATTTGCCTAAGCATTTTTCAGTTTTGATGACCACATTAAAATATTGAAATACAGAATTATAACGAAAAAGAGGCAAAGAAATTATTGGCAGTTTGGAAAATACAACCCTTTAAAAAAGCTACTCTATATAACTTTTATCCTTGATGTACATGCGTTGGTAACCCGGTAGCTCTGATCCGGATTCACTAATAATTTTAAAATCCTGAGCGGCGGTTCGTCCTAATATTTCATCATCCTGATCACCTTGAAAATCTGCTCCGATGTCCTGCAAAGCTATAGCAAGTAATGGTTCGGTTGGATCTCCCAACACTCCAAGATTAAAGAAATCTTCTGCCTGAACAATATCGGGTTCGAGCCCGTCTTCAAAACCCGTGAAGCCTTCAGCATTCTCTATTTCGAAGATCAAAGGCTGTAATGCATAAAAATGTCCGGGATTGACGTCTTGACGGGAAAAATCCGGAGAGTCATAAAGTAGTTGAGACCCCTGAAACTTTCCAACAGTATTTGTACCTATCTGAATTACATTAATGTAAGGATTGAGCGCATTGATTACGAGCTCGCTTGCTGATGCGCTTGAGCCCGAGGTTAAAATATAAACTTTACTTAGATTGAGACTGTTTATACTCTCTCCTTCTGCAGTTGAATTATCAAAATTTGATATTATATCTTCAAAATTTTCATTAAAGGTAAGTTTTGCGAACAAATCACCATTAAACTGTCCGGTAATCATTGAGGATAAATCTTTAGCAGTTTCAACACTGCCTCCACCATTGTACCTTAGGTCTAAGACGAGCTCTGTGACTCCTTCGGCTAAGAACGCTCCAAAAACCTGATTGAGTTCAGATTCAAAATTAGACCGAAAGGCATTATACATCAGATAGCCTACCTTCTGCCCATTAACATCCAGCGTTTCAGCTATATGTATGGGATTCTCCGTGAGTTCAATTTTAGTCAATGAAATTGTCTGCCCGGTAGGCACAATTGTATTGCCTTGTAATTCTGCCAAACCTATAGTATACTGCTGTGGTGATAATAATTCTGCAAAGTTTGTATCTGTTATGCCCACGCCATCAATTTGGGTAAAAACCATACCTCTCTGAACACCCTGGGTTTCCGCAGGAGAATTGGGAACAACATACCTTACGTATCCAAAAACCTGATTGGTCTCCCCTATTCTCACCAGACCGAATCGCATACCGTTTTGCAGTGAAATGCCCTGAGAGTTGTTTTCTAATACCCTGTAATCCGAAACAATAATACTGAATCTGTCCTGAGACACTTTTATGTCTTCAAAAAGCAGTTCAGGAGTCTGATAATTAGAAAGGAAATCCAAATACCCAGGATTTGTAGCATAACGCTGTTCAGGTAAATCAAATCTCTCAAAGCCCAGATCCGGTGAATCACTTAGAAAAAAATAGGTACTGGTCATGGCTTTCCATATAAAATCATTGATTTCCAAATTACCCGAAGGTCTGATTACATCATCAAGATCTTCCTGGCAGGATACAAACAACATTGAAAATATTACAAGTAGTATACCGGTTTTTTTAAACATGCTTATATCTTTTATCATACTATACAAATTAACGAAATATTTAATTAATCTTATATTTAATAACACAAGAATCCGAAAGTAAAAAGAAAAGACTGATTAGTCTCGTTCAAAGAGTATTATATTCCCTGTATCAAACAAGCTTAACCAGGTATATTTTTAGAATTTAAGAGCGTAGCACATCTCATAAAACAAAAACCGACATAAACTTTTCAGACAACAAACTGGATTATAAAATTAATCGCAAAATGTATTAAACAGAGGCTTTTCTACACCTGTAGAATACCCATATTAAATGCCTTTTCTAAAGGTGCATTATTGGCGATCTCTATTCCGTTTGAAATCCATTTTCTGGTATCAAGAGGATTGATTACAGCATCGGTCCACAATCTTGCAGCGGCATAATACGGACTAGTCTGCTCATCGTAATTGTTTTTGATCTTATCGTAAAGTTCTTTTTCCTTTGCTTCTGTGATTTTCTCGCCTTTGGCTTTAAGTCTTGAAGTTTCGATCTGCAACAAAACTTTTGCGGCTGAATTACCGCTCATCACGGCCAATTCGGCACTTGGCCATGCCACTATTAATCGAGGGTCGTAAGCTTTTCCACACATAGCGTAGTTGCCGGCGCCATAAGAATTACCTACGACAACTGTAAACTTTGGAACCACAGAGTTACTTACGGCATTTACCATTTTTGCACCGTCCTTAATGATACCACCATGTTCACTTTTACTGCCAACCATAAAACCGGTGACATCCTGAAGAAAAACCAATGGAATTTTCTTTTGGTTACAATTCGCTATAAATCTTGTTGCCTTATCTGCAGAATCACTATAAATTACACCACCAAACTGCATTTCACTTGGTTTTGTTTTAGACTTGGTAGTTTTAACAATTTTTCGCTGATTCGCCACAATACCAACTGCCCAGCCATCTATTCTGGCGTATCCCGTTATAAGGGTTTGACCATAACCTGCCTTGTATTCTTCAAATTGAGAATCGTCTACCAGCCTTTCAATTATAGGCATCATATCGTATTGGTCACTGCGTTTTGCGGGAAGCAGTCCAAAAATTTCATCAGGGTTTTTCTTTGGTTCTAAAGATGCCTTCCTATTAAACCCTGCTTTATCAAAATCGCCTATCTTATCTACAATATTTTTAATCTTATCCAGAGCATCTTTATCGTTTTCAGCCTTATAATCCGTTACACCGCTGACCTCACAATGTGTTGTTGCACCTCCTAGACTTTCATTATCAATGCTTTCGCCAATTGCAGCCTTAACCAGGTAACTACCTGCTAAAAAAATACTACCGGTTTCTTTGACAATAAGGGCTTCATCACTCATTATTGGCAAATAAGCACCACCGGCTACACAACTTCCCATTACTGCGGCAATCTGAGTTATACCCATACTACTCATCACTGCATTGTTCCTGAAAATTCTGCCAAAATGTTCTTTATCCGGAAATATTTCATCTTGCATAGGTAAATATACACCGGCACTATCCACCAGGTAAATAATTGGTAATCGGTTTTCTATAGATATTTCCTGTGCTCTTAGATTTTTCTTTCCTGTGATTGGAAACCATGCCCCTGCTTTCACGGTAGCGTCATTGGCAACAACTATCACTTTTTTGCCTGATACCTTTGCTATTTTAACAACAACGCCGCCTCCGGGACAACCTCCGTGTTCTTCATACATACCATCACCGGCAAACGCCCCTATTTCTATAGTATCTTTTGGATCATCAACCAGGTAGTCTATTCTTTCTCTGGCGGTCATCTTACCTTTTGAATGATGCTTCTCAATTTTCTTTTCGCCACCACCAAGATAAATTTTCTTTAGTCTGTGATTCAAGTCTGAAACCAAAAGTTTATTGTGATCTTCGTTTTTATTGAATTTGATATCCATTTAAACAGGCTTAGAATTTAGAAAACGAAAATACGAAAACCTTATAGTATGTTTATGCAAAAGTTTTAATAATTCTAAATAAATCCCTAAGAATCACTTTCTGCAACTTCGAACTCCTTTTTATAATAAGTCTTAGCATCGGCTAAAAGCATATCCAGGTATTTATTTTCCCGTAGAGACCGGGCTTCATCCCATTTCAGGTATTTTATAAGATCTTCCTCAACGATGTGACGGAATTGATGGACGCTTTCGATATCAAAATATAGCCTTCCTGTTCTTCGTACAAAAAAGTCAGATAAACCATTGACCATCTCATGATGAACAGTATACCACAATTCAGCTCTTATCAAACGTTCTATAGGCGTCGCATTAATGAAAAAGCTAACCTTCTTTAATATAATATCTGTTTGTTTACCATAGTTTGATGTATAGTACCAGGCCTGATAGGGATCGTCAATTCCGAGGTCTTTCAATTTGACCTCCAGGGACATTTGGTATTCTTTGACAGCTTTTAGATCTTTAAGAGGTTCTGAAGTCAATTGAATTCTTTTTGTTGTTGAATCCTTAAGTGAACGTAATTTTTTCTTTTTAAACTGTTTCAATGCCTGATCAATGGTGCGTTGAGCCATTTTTCTGTATCCGGTTAATTTTCCTCCTGCTATAGATACCAGACCAGAATCGGAAACAAAAATTTCATCTTTCCTGGAGAGGTCTGAAGGGTCCTTACCATCCTCGTGGATAAGCGGCCTTAGTCCTGCCCAGTTAGATTCAATATCTTCAATGGTTAAATTCAAATCCTGAAACATATTATTTACAGCGTCTATAAGGTAATTGGCGTCTTCTTCAGTCGCCACTACCCTGTTTAAATCACCTTTATAGGTCGTATCTGTAGTTCCCACATAAGTTGCCCGACCTCTGGGAATAGCAAATATCATTCTACCATCAGGGACATCGAAATAAATGGATTGGGACAGCGGAAAGCGATCTTTTGAAAAAACCAGATGAACGCCTTTTGTGAGGTGTAATCTTTTATTATTAAGCGAAGTATCTTTTGTTCTTACCTTATCTACCCATGGACCCGCGGCAGAAATGTATGCTTTGGATTTTACAACAAAAGTTTCTCCGGAATTGTGATCTTGACATACGACATGCTTTATCTTACCACTATCTTTATAAACAAACTGCTTCATTTCGCAGTAGTTAAGAATATCTGCACCGAATGCAGCTGCTTTTTTCAATAACTCGATAGTTAGTCTGGCATCATCTGTTCTGTATTCTGCGTAATATCCACCACCTTTGAGATTTTCGCTACTCAGCAGTGGCTCTTTTGATAAGGTCTCCTTAGCAGACAACATTTTTCGTTTATCTTCTCCTTCAACATTAGCCAGTAGGTCATAAACTTTCAAACCAATTGAAGTCATGGTTTTTCCATAAGTACCACCTTCAATAAGTGGCAAAAGCATTTTTTCGGGTACCACCAAATGAGGCACCAGATTGTGAACAATAGCCCTTTCACTTCCGGACTCCTTGACCAGACCAATTTCCATTTGTTTAAGGTAGCGTAGTCCACCGTGTATAAGCTTAGTAGATTTGTTGCTAGTTCCTGATGCAAAGTCATTCTTCTCTATTAGGCAGGTCTTAAGGCCCCGAGAAGCGGCATCTAATGCAATACCGGCACCGGTAACACCACCTCCGATGATCAGAATATCGTATTTGGTATTTTTAACCTGATGTAAAAGTGGTTTCCTGTCTAAAACCGAAAACCTTATTGGCATATCTTCCCTAACGGCCAATTGATTAGTATGCGCAGTTTTTGTTCTTTCCACAGCTTGTTTCCATCCATCGTATAATTTTGTCCGCTCAAATTGATCCATCTCAGGTTTAAATACCTTATCTATATTTCTAATATTTGAAATATCTTGTTTGTTCCATATACCAGCTTGTATCCCTGCAAGGAAAGCTGCACCCATAGCGGTGACTTCAAGCATTTTAGGACGCTCAACCTCAACATTTAAAATATCGGACTGAAACTGCATCAAATAATTGTTTGCCGATGCTCCACCATCTACTCTTAAAGTTTTCATTTGTTGACCACTGTCTTCTACCATAGCTTCAAGAACATCTCTGATCTGATAGGCTATAGATTGAACTGTGGCTTTGGTAATTTCATTTTTTCCGGTATCAAGATTCAAACCAAATATGGTTCCTTTGGCTTTCATGTCCCAGTGAGGCGCGCCTAGTCCGGCAAATGCAGGCACAACGTATAGACTCTGGTCTATTTTTGTGTTATTACAGATTTCTTCTGTCTCTGAAGCCTTTTCAATAAAATTCATTTTATCTCTAAGCCACTGAACTGACGCGCCTGCAACAAAAACACTACCCTCAAGAGCATATTTTACTTTTTCATCTGGCAGCGTACATGTTAAGGTTGTAAGCAATCCGTTTGACGAAATATTTGCCTTTTTTCCTGTATTAAGTAACATAAAGCATCCCGTACCATAAGTATTTTTTGCTATTCCGGATTTAAAACCACCCTGACCAAACAAAGCCGCTTGTTGATCGCCCGCTACACCGAGAATAGGGATTTGTTTGTTCTTGTATAACGCATAACCAAAATCTGATGCAGATCTTTGCACCTCTGGCATCGAACTTTTTGGAATATCTAATATAGAAAGCAGCTTATCATCCCAACTCAGGTCGTGAATATTATAGAGCAATGTTCTGCTGGCATTTGTGTGATCGGTAAGATGCTTTTCTCCATTAGTAAACTTCCATATCAGCCATGAGTCTATGGTGCCAAATCTCAGCCTGCCCTTAGAGGCTAATTTTTTGGCATCCGGAACATTATCTAAGATCCATTTTAATTTGGTCCCCGAAAAATAAGCGTCAACTTTAAGACCTGTAGTTTGTATAATGTATTCTTCATGACCATCAAGAACAATTTTATTACATATATCACTACTCCGCTTATCTAACCAGACTATAGCATTGTATACAGGCTTGCCGGTTTGAGCATCCCAAACAACTGTTGTCTCACGTTGATTGGTAATACCTATTCCTGCAATATCTTCTACAGCAATATTATTTTTTTCAATGACCTCATAAAAAACCTGTCTTTGGTCCTCAAATATTTCCTCAGGATCCTGTTCTACCCATCCGGATTCAGGATAGTACTGATTTAATTCTTTTTGCGCAATGCCATGTATA
Source organism: uncultured Psychroflexus sp. (assembly GCA_913062845.1). Classification (GTDB taxonomy): domain Bacteria; phylum Bacteroidota; class Bacteroidia; order Flavobacteriales; family Flavobacteriaceae; genus Psychroflexus. Next base: position 9,587 of record CAJXVZ010000065.1, on the reverse strand, counting down.
TCTCCATTTTTATCAAAAATAATTGCACGTGTACTGGTTGTGCCCTGATCAAAAGCAATGATGTACTTAGAATTCATAAGAAAATGAGTTTTTATAGACTCAAATATCTTAATTTTTAATAGTAAACAATCAGCATGTAGAAGAATAAAACCATGTAAGCGTTTGTATTAAAAATAACGCAATGATTTATAAATTTTGTTGAATTTTTTAAATTTCAATTTACAGATAACTAATGTACATTGAAGTGGACATTCCCAAAGTTCTTTAACTCGGCTGAAATTTTTGAATCAGGCGTTATCCACTCTGCAGCTGTTGCGGCTCCAGCCAAAATAATCTGGCCTGCTTTTAAAGTTAAACCTGATATTGTTGCCAACCTGGATAGTTCTACGACAGATTGAAAAGGGTTATTAAGTATGGCTTTTGAGCTACCATGCTGAACCGTCTCGTCATTAATTTTTAGCTTAATACTCAAATCTGATATATCATTTTGCAAGTCCTGCCATTCACCAACACAATATCCAATAGATGAACAATTATCTGCAACAACATCTTCCAAAGAAAATTTAAAATTTTTATAACGAGAATCTATCACTTCTATGGCAACAGCCATTTTATCAATATAATCCGTTAGTTCATCAAGGCTTAGTTGTCTGTTGATATCCTTTGATAATTTAAAGGCAACCTCCGGCTCTGCCCTTGGGTGAATATATTTATCAAGTTGTATCTCAGCACCTGATTTTATTTCCATTTTATCAGTTAAGACACCCCAGATTAAATCATGTACGCCCATTTGTTCCATTTTGGCTTTGCTGGTAAAACCAAGTTTATAGCCTGTAATCTTTTCTCCACGATCCAATCTCAGCCTGATTAGCTGATTTTGTATGTGATAGGCTTCGTCTAAAGAGTAATTAACTTTTTCTGAAGGTTGTGCAACAGGTATTGCGGTTTTAGCTGCTTGATCTAACTCCTGAGCAATTGATGGATTATGGGTCATTTTATTTATTGTGTAATTTGAAAACAGCGGTAATTCTTTATTAAACTTTAATTACCTCTTGTTTCAGATAGGTTTCGGTATGTTCATTAATGAGATCTAATTTTTGTCTCAAGCTCAAATCTTCTGGTAATAAGCCTTCATTTAATAGAAATAAAATTACTTTATCCTGGGCTCTGCCCCTTTCTTTGGCTTCATGATAGCCTACATCCTCATTAAATGTTACCAAAGAATACTTAGAGGCATATTCTTCCGGGAATTCCTTTTCAAAAGCCAGTTCTAATTCCCGTTTTTTTAGAAATAATTCCTGAGCTGTGTGAGACTTCATCTCATGAAAATTATCTAAAGCTAAATCCGCGATACCATCAGCATCCTGCTTACGCTGACTGCTGAAAGCCGTAAATGTTTTATCTATATCGAACTCATTTTCTAAAAGTAACTGATCAAAAACAGCAACATCTTCAAAAGAAGCATTCATACCCTGACCGTAAAACGGCACAATAGCATGTGCAGCATCTCCCATAATCAATGCATTCTGAAATGTCCATGGCATGCACCTTATTGTTCCTAACGGTGCTGTTGGGTTTTCAAAAAACTCATCTTTAAGGTGAGGCATCAATTCATAAGCGTCCGGATAATCTGTTTTAAAGTATTCTTCAACGATATCCGGGTCAGTTAGATTGTTAAAGTTGTATTTTCCACCTTCATAAGCTAAAAACAGTGTCACTGTAAAACTCCCGTCAAGATTGGGTAAAGCTATGAGCATATTTTCACCTCTTGGCCAGATATGCAGAGCATTCTTATAGATTTGATGCTGACCGTCTTTGGGTAAAATACTTAATTCTTTATAGCCATGGGTCAAAAAATTCTGAGAAAAACTAAATCTGATATCCCTGTTCTCCATCATGCTTTTTCTGACGACAGAACCTGCCCCATCTGTTCCGATGACATAATCTGCGGTAATTTCAAATTTTTCTCCGGATGGTCTTTCAAACCAGGCCTGTGCTTTTTTCAAATCTACACTGCCGCAGGCTGCATCAAAAATCAAATCAACATTTTCAAAACTGTCTGCTTCATCCAGGAGTACAGCATTCAAGCCCGAACGTGATATTGAATTTATGTGTTCTCCTTCTCTTCCGCTATATGAAGACAATTTGGTATAGCCTTCTTTGTCATGAAGCATTCTCCCTTTCATTGGAATGCACAAAGACATCACTTTTTCCTCGAGGCCAACCCTTTTTATGCCTTTTAAACCACGATCAGAAAATGCAAGATTTATTGAACGGCCCGCTGAAATATCAGTTTTTCGAAGGTCTGGTCTTTTTTCAACCATTGTTATCCTAAAGCCGTGTTTTGCTAGTTGTACGGCCAGCAGTGAACCGCAAAGTCCTGCTCCTACTATCAAAATATGTTTATCCGGCATACCTTATGTGCTTTAGTAATTTTACAAAGTTAAAAACATCCTCATAAGAATTATACAATGGTGCAGGTGCAATTCGAATAACCTGTGGTTCTCTCCAGTCTGCGACGACACCGGCCTTTGTTAACTTCTCAAAAAAAGACTTATCAGAATCTAAAAACCGGATTGACAGTTGACAACCCCGTTCTTCGGGATTTTTTGGTGTTATAATCTTAATATTATCATCTTCCAGGTCGTTTAATAAAAACTCTAGATAACCCGTCAGCTTTTTAGATTTTTCTAGTATGTTATTAAAACCTGCTTCATCAAAAACATCTAAAGAGGCTCTAACAGCTGCCATTGATAAAATCGGGGGATTACTGAGTTGCCATGCTTCAGCAGAATTAATGGGATCAAAAGCCTGCCGCATATTGAATCTTGTGGTTTTATTATGGCCCCACCATCCTTCAAACCTTGGTATATGCTTATTGGAATGATGCTTTTCATGCACAAAACAGCCACCAAGGCTGCCAGGGCCGGAATTAAGATATTTGTATGTGCACCATACGGCAAAATCCACACCTAATTGATGTAAATCCGGATTAATATTACCTACACCATGGGCTAAATCAAATCCTACCGTTATATCATGAAGCTTACATTTTTGAGTGATATGAGCCATATCAAAAAATTGACCTGTATAATAATTGGTGTTGCCGATAAGGACCAGTGCAATTTCGTCTTTATGGGCATCAATCAATTGGTCAAAATCTGAAATATTGTAATATTGATCCTGATCGGGTTGCCATAGTATGAGGTCCTTTTCAGGATCCAAACCATGAAATTTCAGTTGAGATTGAACCCCGTACAAGTCCGAAGGAAAAGCATCAGCTTCAATGAGTATTTTTCTTTTTTTTGGAGTTGGCCTAAAAAACGATACCATCATCAAATGAAGATTCACAGATAGAGTATTCATTATAATGACTTCACTTTCTTTAGCTCCAACAATCTTTGCCATTGGTTTAGCAAGAAATTCATGATAAGGCATCCAGGGATATTCTGCATCTGTATGACCATCAACACCGTAAGTTCTCCAGTCCTCTATGACTTCATCAATGTAGTCGCCGGTGTTTTTTGGCTCCAGTCCGAGCGAATTACCGCAAAAGTATAGTTTCTGGCTTCCGTCTTTTTGCTTTGGGAAATGAAATCTTTGCCTGTATGACTTTAATTTATCCTTAGCATCCAAAGATTTTGCGAATTCGGGATTATTTTGATAATTCATTTAATTAAAACTTACGTCTCTGAAAACAAGTTGAAAACCATTAGAAGGGTTTCTATGGACAAGATTGACATAAATACCATTGAATTGAGATAAGTCCTCAAATGTATTGACCAAAGCAGCTTCTTTCTGACCACGAGGATGATAACTCCACTCTAAAATATGCAGATCTTCATCAAGATAGACTATATATTTATCTCCTGGCGTATAACCGCCTTCCTTTGGGTAGTTAACGGTTAATTTTGAAGCTTCCGATCCTCCGATTGGTGTAACAGCTTCTTCTTCGTAAGAATAGTCTATTTCATCCCATACCAGATGAAACGGAAACAAAAGCCAGAAACTATCATTTACAAAGGCTTTATCGGTATCCACATAACCTTCATCTACATTCATTTTGTTGTAGGTAATCTCATCTCCTTTGTCAAATAAAGTGATTTCATTAAGCTTTGGTCTCCATCGCCATTGTCTTACACGTTCATTTTCTCCCGGATTGACAACAAAACTAAAATTAACTTCTTCTACCTTTTCCCATTTTTCAAATCCATAAGCATTTGCGACTTTATTGAGAATTGACATGCTTTCAGGGTTATTTTTTGGTTTACTTTCTTCAGAAATATTTGTTTCTTCTTTCTTGCAAGAACATAAAAAAAGAACCAGCAAAGCAAAGGCATATTTATGCATCGATATTTGTTTTAGTGTGATAAACTATGTGTAAAGTTATATAAAACTTTTAAAACAGGATGCGTTTTCTCCTGAACAGGACGTAAAAATAAATCATCTAATTTTAATGCATCATGACCAACAATTGCTCTGATCTCGTCATCACCAACTTTTTTATAGGCCATAGACCAGTCTTTAAATTGACGGGCTTCTATATTACCCGAATCTAATAAAATAAGTTCATTATGCCGTGAATCATTCTCAATACTGTGATAAACTTTGTCGATTTCGGGTGCATGACCTTCTATATATTGCACGAATCTCCCCTGTAGAAGTAATAAAACTCCGGTTATAGCCAGTCTTTTGTTTTTCTCTCTTATCTGAAATAACATGTCTTCAATATCCTTATCCCTAAGGACTTGAGTTTGACTACTCATATAAGAAACGAATTTAAGTTGATTCAAGATTTTAATTTTTGGTAATTTATGAAAAAATAATTTTTTGAGGCTATAAAATAATAATTTATAAATACAAATAATAAAATTCATAAATTTTTTTAATAATTGTTTGATTTAACAGAAAAAAGACTTAACAATCTGAGCGATCAATACCTTTGAGATTTTATTAATCTATAACACAAAAAACTAAAAAGGTTTAGTTTTTTATATTAAATTTGTTTTTGACATTTCAATATTATGAATCAAAAGACTACACTTAAGCAACTATCAAAAGAACTCAATGTCTCTGTATCAACAGTTTCTAAAGCTTTAAATAATAGTCCTGAAATTAGTGAAAAAACCATAAAAAGAGTAAAGGAACTCGCTGCATTGTACGGATACAAACCCAACCCTGTTGCTGTAAGTCTTAAAAGAAATAAAACCTACACCCTTGGAATACTTATACCGGACATTCTGAATCATTTCTTTGCCAAGGTATTGTATGGCATTGAACAAAAAGCGAGTGAGAATGGTTATAAAATAATCACCTGTTTAACAAATGAATCTCTGGGCAAAGAAAAAGAATACCTCACTATGCTGGAATACAATAAAGTTGATGGCGTGATTGCTGCAATGACCAGAGAAACTCAGCTTAAAAAAGATTTTGAGCATTTTAATTTATATAAAGATTCCGGCAAGCCGCTTGTATTATTTGACAGAGTAACAGACGAAATTGACTGTGACAAAGTCGTTGTGGACGATCACAAAGCAGCAGAAGAAGTTTTTAATTATTTGGTTGGTCAGGGACGAAAGAATATAGGTATTATTTCAACACTTCCTCATTTGAGCGTTATAATTGGCAGACTTCAGGGCATTGAAAATATTCCTAAAGACGATACAGTTCAACTGGAAAAATTAATGATAGATAATGCAGATGAAGCCGAAAAACTTATTGATAACTTCATCAGAAATTCTAATTTTGATGCTATAATCGGATTAGATGAAACTGCCGGATCTATTGCTATCAATTCAGCAAAACACAATAATCTGGATATTCCTAAGCAAATAGCTATAGTAGGCTTTACTGACGGTTTATTAGCTAAAAATGCATACCCTAAAATGAGTGTTGTATCCCAGCACGGCATAGAACTAGGTGGAAACGCCGTTAAAATACTTCTCGAAAGAATGACGGACACCAAATCAGGACCAAAACGTTTTATACAACCCACAACACTTATAAAAAGAGCATCATCTGAGTAGGTCACCTGGTTGTTTCTCTTTGAACAATCTTGGTTGGTAAAATTACTTCATCTTTTCCATCTTCAAAATAATAATCTTTTTCAATTTTTGAAATTAAGATTTCTGCTGAAACTTCACCCATGTAAAAACTTGGCTGAGATACTGAACTCAACTCTGGTGTAAACATGCTGCTGTAATGAAGATTACCAAAACCCATAACTTTTACATCTCTGGGAACCTTGTATCCCAGTTTAATCAGTGCCTTAATAGTGAGCATAGCGTAATTATCTGTTGAACAAAAGAAAGCATTTGGCATGTGCTCTAATTTATTTAAAAAATTATAAACCTCACGGTATTCATGTTCCTGATGAATTGACTTACAATTTAATATGTGTTTTTCATCATAGACCTGATTATTTCTGATATGCGCTTCCTTAAAACCATCAAATCTCTTGTTAAATACAGTTTTCATAACAGTTCCACTGATGTAGCCGATTGATTTGTTATTTTCTTTAATCAGCAAATCAGTAGCTTGAAAAGCTGACTCATAATCATCAATTATTACGTGTGCTGCGCCCTTAATTTTACTGGAAACATTGTCAAAAAGCACTACGGGTAAACCTCTGCTAATCATCTCATCTACATGTGTGAAGGTTTTTGTATGGTGAGTAAAAGACATAATAACACCGTCTACAACGCCCTTTTCAAAAGCAAATGTATTCTCTTTTTCAAATTTATAGGAATTTCTGGAGGAACTTATTACGATCCTATAATTGTACTTCCTTGCTATATGATCTATTCCTCTGCAAACCTCAATAAAAAAAGGCTCATCGTACCTTGGAATAATGACACCTATGACGTTGGTCTTACCTGAGCTTAAACTTTTGGCTATTTGATTTGGCCTGTAACCCATTTTTTCAGCCATAGCCTTAACACGTTTTTTAGTTTCGGGTTTTACTCTTGGACTGTCTGAAATAGCTCTTGACACTGTTGCTATAGAAAGCTTTAGCGCTCTGGCCAAATCCTCGAGTCTGATGTTTGGATTTACTTTAGAATTCAATATTTTAATTATTTATAATATTTTTGTTAATTTTTTAAATATACAATAATACAAACGTTTACACTAGTATTTCAAAATAATCTTAGCTCTAAATTATCAAATAAATATTTATTTAGTGTAAAATTAGAATTTTTCGAAAACGTTTTAGGCAATTTTATGAAATTAAACTGGTTTAAAAGTGGTGTTATTTACCAAATATACCCAAGAAGCTTCAATGATACAAATAAGGATGGTATCGGAGACTTAAAGGGTATTACAGCCAAGTTAGACTATCTCAAATCTTTAAACATTGATATAATTTGGATTAGCCCGATTTTTCAATCTCCAAATAAAGACAATGGTTATGACGTAAGTGATTACTGTGCAATAATGCCGGAATTTGGTACAATGTCTGATTTTGATGAGTTATTAGAAGAGGCACACAAAAGAAGTTTAAAAATCGTATTAGACCTTGTACCAAATCACACGTCAGACCAGCATGAGTGGTTCCAAAAAGCCAAACTTTCAAAAGATAACCCTTATCGCGATTATTACATTTGGAAAAAACCTAACGATAATGGCAATTCACCAAACAACTGGCCATCTTTCTTTAGCGGACCAGCATGGACTTTAGATGAAAATACCGGTGAATACTATCTTCATTTATTTACAAAATATCAACCGGATCTCAATTGGGAGAATCCAGAAGTCCGGGAATCTATTTATAAAGTAATGCGCTTTTGGCTGGATAAAGGTATAGATGGATTCAGAATGGATGTTGTCACACTTCTCTCTAAAGAATTTAAAGATGTCAAGCCCGGAACAGGTTTTAGGAAAATCATAGAGGATTATTATGCTAATGGTCCAAAAATACATGAATACCTTCATGAAATGAACGAAAAAGTAATGAGACATTATGATGCGTTTTCTATGGGTGAAGGTGTTGGTGTAAATCAGGACAATGCACATTTGTATGTAGCAGAAGACAGAAGAGAATTAGATATGATATATCATTTCGATATTCTGGAAAATAATATCGTTGATGGTAAATATGACAAAATCACCAATTTCGATTTGCTAAATGTCAAAAGAATATTCAGAAATTGGGAAAAGGTAATTGAAAAAGGAGGCTGGATTGCCAATGCTCTGGGTAACCATGATTTCGCAAGAATAGTATCACGTTTTGGAAATGACGGACCATACAGAGAAGAGTCTGCAAAAATGCTGATTACCCTAATGGCTACTCAAAATGGAACTTTAAACATCTATCAGGGCGATGAGATAGGAATGACAAATATTAACCTAAAGTCCATAGATGATGTAAACGACATTCAATCCATAAATTTCTATAATGAAAATTTAGAGACCAAAAAGTTCAGCAAAGAGGAAGCGCTTCTAATGATCAATAATGAAGGCAGAGATAATGCCAGAACACCCATGCAGTGGAATACGAATGCAAATGCCGGTTTTTCTGAAGTAAAACCCTGGCTTCAGGTTAATCCGAATTATAAGAACATAAATGTGGAAAATCAGGAAAATGATGAAAATTCCATTTTAAATTATTACAGAAAGATATTATCCCTAAAAAGGGAATACGACATTTTTAGCTATGGAAAAATCATAGAACTGGAGAGGGATAACGATCAAATATTTGCATATAGAAAAATAGACACTGAAGAAGAAATATTGGTTTTTTTAAGTTTTTCAGAAAACGAAATCCTTATCGAATATGAATTCAATAAAGAAAAAGATTATAATATGTTAATTAATAATTATAAATTTGTTACGAAAACGATTGATAAATTAACATTGCAACCTTATCAGGCAGTAATATATAAAGTAGAATAAATTCAAATAAGTATAATTTTAAACCTAAATACAATGAGAAAAATGTTACTTAAACACGCTTTTTACCTTATAGCGATGCTTTTTAGTACCGCTATGCTGGCACAGGTCACTGTTACAGGTGTGGTTTCCGATGAAATGGGACCTCTGCCTGGAGTGAACGTGCTGGAGAAAGGAACCCAAAACGGAACGGTCACCGGATTTGATGGTGACTACGAACTTGAGGTAGCCGATGGCGCTACACTTGTTTTTAGCTATGTGGGCTTTAAAACACAGGAGATTAAAGTTGGAAGTCAGACCACCATTAATGTGACTCTGGAAGAAGACGCCGCAAAACTTGATGAAGTTATTGTAGTGGGTTACGGCTCTACTACCAAACAGGACCGTACCGGAGCAGTGGAAACGGTAAGTGCCGAAGACTTTAATAAAGGTGTGCAAACCAATGCCACAGATTTATTACAAGGTCGAACTGCCGGTATCCAGATAACAACTTCTGGCGGTGAACCAGGTGGTGGTACAGACGTAAGAATTCGTGGTGCTGCATCTTTAAGAGGTGATAACAATCCGCTTTATGTTGTGGATGGAATGTTAATTGGAGGTGATCCTGCAGCAGGCTCAGGAGAACTGAGTTTTGGTAGTACGCCAAACAAAAACCCACTTAACTTTATAAATCCTTCAGATATAGAAAATATCTCTAT
>CAJXVZ010000064.1 GCA_913062845.1 uncultured Psychroflexus sp. | reverse complement strand
ACTTTGGCGATAGACTTTTCGATAGAGTAATTGTAGCCGCAATAACAAGCGCTTAGGTATGAAAACGGATATTCATATAATTTTTTTATTTCTTTAATACATATTATTTTAATGGCTATTAAGATTTCGTTAATTGAAAAACGAACAAAAGTGATATAAACTTACTTTGTATTGATATGAAAAAGATAATCATCATTTTAAGTATTTTTCTTATTCTGATGTCTTGCAAAAAACAGGATAATAATAGTAATAACTCAGCTGAAAGTAAAAAGGTTGAACAAGCTAATGAAAATATTCCGACTTTAGATTACAACGGGCTGAAACCATGGCTTAACAGAAAAGATGATAAGACTTATGTTGTAAATTTCTGGGCGACCTGGTGCAAGCCCTGTGTGAAAGAACTACCATATTTTGAAAGTATACAAAAAGACTATCAGGATGAAAATGTTGAGGTTATCCTGGTAAGTCTTGACTTTCCTCAAAAAAAGGAATCGGCTCTTATACCTTATGTACAAAAGGAAAATATAAAATCCAGAGTGCTTCATCTGGATGACACCAATGAACAATTTTGGATTAACGACATCGCTGAAAACTGGTCTGGTGCAATACCGGCTACGCTGATCTACAACAAAGGTAAGCGACAATTTTACGAACAATCTTTCAGTCTGGAAGAACTAGAAAATGAAATACAAACCTTTTTAAATTAATACTTATGAAAACAAAAATCAACTTAGTTTTTTTAGTGATAGCGGTTGCCTTAGTCACAGCATTTACAGTTAAAAATGACTCGGAGGGATACAAAATTGGAGATGTTGCAACCGATTTTGAACTTGAAAACGTAGATGGCAATATGGTATCGTTATCCGATTACGAGAACGCCAAAGGTTTTATTGTCATCTTTACTTGCAATACCTGCCCTTATGCGGTAGCTAATGAAGATCGAATTATCGCCCTGGACAAAAAGTACAAATCAAAAGGCTATCCGGTAATAGCCATCAATCCTAATGATCCTGCTGCCCAACCTGATGACACCATGGAAAAAATGCAAGCCAAAGCCAAAGAAAAAGGCTTTACGTTTCCTTACTTAATGGATAAAGGGCAGAAAATTTATCCTCAATATGGCGCCACCAAAACGCCACATACTTATGTTTTAGAAAAAATTGATGGTCAATATATTGTACAATACATAGGTGCGATAGACGATAGTTCTCGTGATCCCAATGCCGTAAAGGTCAAATATGTTGAAAATGCCGTTGATGCTTTATTGAATGGCAAAAAACCGGAAGTAAAGACAACGAAGGCGATTGGATGTTCGATTAAGACGTTGTAGCTGTTAGCTGTTATTTATTAGAATATTAAAGCCACGAATGAACTAAATATTTTAGATTTTTCGTGGTTTTTGAGTTAATAACAAGTCCTCTAAATCAGAAATATCAAAAACACCGCTATTGTAATTATAATCAAAAGGAAAATAATTATGGGAATGCTGATCAGGAAAAATCTAAGGTTAGCCAATATTAATTGTACTGCATTCAGCTTAAACAACCTCTGGAATGAATAATTTGAGTACAAAAATATAACTATAAACGAAGAAGAAGTGACAATTAGTAAATTCAAGTCCAATACATAAAAAATGAGTATTGAGAAAAAGCTGATAAAAGTGGTTAATGCATTCTGGTAAAGAACAACGGTTACCATTTCAGCAAAATTATAAAGCTTCTTATTCCAGAACACCAAATAAGCGATTAGAGCGTAAAATGGTATCATCATATATTGGACAAGTCCAGAGTTATTCAATATAAAATCGTTGTATTCTTTTTGAAACTGATCCATTTTCTTCCTGCTTTCTTCAAACTTTTGTCTGTTCTCTTCATCCTTTAATGCTTCTTGAAAGCTTTCTTCTGTACCACCTGCACCTTTATAACCCAATTCATAACCCATCTCACCTACACCTTGACCGCTGTTAATTATTTCATCGAAAGGTAGTAGTTGGGTGCTTAGCGCACTAAATAAGATCGCGATAGCCAAAAGTGAAACAGGATGATAATATTTTTTGCGACCGCCACTTATAAAGGACCTAAAAACCTGTTCGGGTTTTATCACCAGGTCTTTCAAGGTCTGGAAAAACTTATTGTCAAAATTAAACAAATTCTGAATGAATTCATTAAAAACCACCTTGACGGTCAATCTTTCCCTGATAATCTTTCCACCACAATTAGGACAAAAGTTTAAATTGGCTTCAAATTTATAATCGCAGGATTTGCAGTTAGTTTGTTTTACGAGATCTTCATTCATTTAAAAGAATTGACATAGCCGACATTCAAATATAAACGTTTATTTAAAAGAATAGAAATTCAATTAGAAAAGAATGTGAAATTCAAACTAGTTGTTGAAAGGTAGATCTCTAAGAAAAATTTCTACTTCTCTTTCTCCCTTTATTTTTCTGACTTTAAATTTTGCCTTAGAACCTTTTTTGAGACCCCAATCTTCATTAAGGTCTGTCCAAACTCTTACAAAAACAATATTTTCATTGTGGTTGAATGAATCATAAATATAATTCCAATCTTCTACAATTGAATTGCTGGCTATATCTGTATTTACAATCACAAAAACCTTATAACTAGCGCTACCAATTTCATCAGAGGATATGAGTGTAGTTTTATTGACTACTTCATCATAATCTATTAATGCGTTTTGAAGAATTGATATTTCAGATAAATTTTCTCATAACACATATTTTTCTTCAATAGAAGAGTTTTGAATTTCCATAAGTTCATCAATGCTGCACGACGTTTCTCCATTGTAGCATAACAGCTTATTATCACTATTATAAATATAAATTGTGAAAGGAATCGACATAAACAGAAAAGCTTTAATCTCTTCTTGATCCAGATCGGGATTTAATTGGGTGTCTATTACATTTGAAGCTTTTGGCAATCTTGAAATTTTATTTTTTATTTCCTCCTGTGAGTATACCTTAGGATCCTTTAATCCACCTAAAACTTTTAGAACAGGACCGCATGAAAGTAAGAAAAAACTTAACAAAATTGCTAAGCCTTTTATGTAATAATTTGTTTTCATTCCTGAGACAATTTCAACTTATTTTACTTCTTTAAAGATTATCTTAGAATCCCCAAAAACAAAATGGTTTTGCTTTATAAAATCATCCTTTTCCGCTTCAAAAATATTATCCACATAAGTCTGCGGATTCATGTCGATTAAAGGAAACCAGGAACTTTGGATTTGAATCTGTAATTTATGACCTTTTTTGAAGGTATGGTTAATATCCTGTAATTATATTTTTAAAATAATTTACTCAACCTCAAGACAAGATAGTTCTTTAAAATCCTGATCGTTGAGAAATTGTTTAATCATATCTTGATTATTTATCAATAAATTAGCTACATCCTTAGTAGTAGAATTACCTGACCGAATCCAAATAATTTTTAGTGGATGTCCATTTATTAGACTGATATCGTAAAAGTCAGAATCGAAGGTTACTACAGCGTATTCATTATTTCTGGCCTATTCCCATATTTCTAAATCCTTACAGTCCATTAATCCAAAACCTGATAAATGCTTACAATCTGGATAAATCAATTAGTTTTTTAATAATCCTAAAAGAAATATTTTGATCAAAAAGTAATTTCATGAGGCATGCTTTAATCTATGTTCTCTATCAGCAGCATAAGCTAAACATGCTTTAATGTCTTCATCTGTTAATTCCGGAAAATCATAAATAATGTCGTCATTTGTCATTCCGGAAGCCAACCATCCTAGCACATCAAATACGGTAATTCTGGTATTTCTAATACAGGGTATGCCAAATCTTTTATTTGGACTTCTTTTAATAATGGTTTTGTAATCAATCGTTTCCTGCATATTTATACGAATATAGTTAATTTCACTTAGTATCCCAATAATTACTATTTTGTGGACGATCTAAGCATGGCATAAATTTTAACACTGCAAAGATCTTAAGCCTTTGCAGGTTGTCTGTAAAGTTTTTAAATTAACAATGTACAATTTTGTACAAATGTACAATTTATGTAAATTTGAATTATGAGCAGATTAAGCATTGAAATAACTTCAGAACAGCATAAAAAAATTAAAGCCTTGGCAGCAATACAAGGAAAAACGATTAAAGACCTTATAATCGATAGGGTTATTAATGCCAATACTAAAGACGAGCAAAAGAATTGGCACGAACTCGAAAAACTTCTACTTGATCGCATTGAAAACGCTGAGGTTAGCCCAAAAACTATTGAAGAAATTACAAAAGACGTGTTAAAATCATAATCATCTCATGGTGAAAAGTAAATATGAATTTACTGTTGATGCCGAAAATGATTTACGAGAAATCTTATCTTACACATTAGAAAATTTCGGAAAAAGACAAGCACTTAAATACTCAAAGGAATTGAGTTTCTGTTTGGAAAAACTGGGAAACCAAAAAACATTAATAAAAGAATTCAGCATTAATAAACATAGAGTGCAAGTGATACATTGTCAAAAGCATTATATCTTTGGTTTATTACGCAAAGAATTACCAGTTTTAATTATAGCCATTTTCCATGAGCGCATGGATTTGATGAGACGACTGCAGAAAAGACTATAACAGATATTCAATATTTTTCAAATATTTTTTTGAGATATAATTAAGTTCTGAAATACATATATGAGGTTTTCATTTGGTTGCAAGGATTTGAAGCCTTTACTTAATTGTCTGTAAATCCTGTTTACTCATCACTTCACTTCATAAAACACAATCTTAGAATCTCCAAAAACAGCATGCTCTTGCTTTTGAAAATCATCCTCTTCCGCTTCAAAAATATTATCCACATAAGTTTGTGGATTCATATCTATCAATGGAAACCAGGAACTTTGAATTTGTATTTGGAGTTTATGGCCTTTTTTGAAGGTATGGTTAATATCCTGTAATTCGATATTCACTGCCGTTTTAGTATTAGGTGAAAAAGGTTCGGGATTTTCAAAACTGTTTCTGAATCTTCCTCGCATGACTTCGCTTCTCACCATCATGTGGTAATTGCTCATAGACAAATGGTCCTGCATCTCTTCCGGGTCTTCTGCTGTTTCACCCGGATACACATCAATCACTTTTACCACCCAATCTGCCGCTGTTCCGGTAGTTGAAACATTTAACATGGCCTGTATCTTACCAACTAATTTCATATCCTCTTCTAGAACTTCTGTTTCATAAACAAGCACATCAGGTCTTCTGGCGGCAGAACGCTGATCGTCTGTCATGTATTTCCTCGGTGTAAAAACAACTTTAATGTCTTCAGAATATGGCACTGGTTTTTTTGGATCACTGATAAAAGTATTTTTAAAATTCACATCTGCTTCAGCTGACAAGCTTTGATTATCTGCAAGATAAAATACTTTTTCAGTTGTATTTTCCGGTGGCCAAGCTTCATATTTATTCCACTGCATTTCACCAGTATCAAATAAAGCAGCTTCAGCAAAATTGTCAACATTGCCTTTTCCTTTTAAAAAATAATTAAAAAACGGTGTTTCAATTTCTTTCTGGTAATTTTTTGAAATATTATCGCCGAAATAGACATTACCAACCGCATTTCTTGTCCTTGAACTACCCCATTGACCGTGACTCCATGGACCAAAAACGCCAATATTGTAGAAATCATTATTTTTTTCGATTTCGGAATAGGTATGGAAAGGTCCGTATAAATCTTCGGCATCAAATAAACCGCCAACGGTCATAACAGCTGGTTTGATTTCAATTTTATCTAAATGCTGAATGAGGCCTCGTGTTTGCCAAAACTCATCGTAATTAGGATGTTCTTTTAATTGCTGCCAGAAAACATTATCCTCGCCGTAAAATTTATCTAATTTACTCAATGGCATATGATCCATAAAAAACTGGTATTGGTCTTTTGTCCCAAATTGCGGAAATTTATCACTGTACCAGGATTTATTTGTTGGCTCAGTCTTTTCATAACCAAAGACAGTTGTAGCCAACCAGTAACTTAACAAATAAGCGCCGTTATGATGAAAATCATCAAAGTAAAAATCACCTATCGGTGCCTGAGGAGAAACCGCAGCTAATGCAGGGTGGTTTGATAACAAGCTGTAAGTGGAATAAAAGCCAGGATAAGATGTACCCCAAACGCCAACTTTTCCGTTGTTATTATCTACATTTTTCACTAACCACTCAATAGTATCGTAAGTATCACTGGCTTCGTCAACCTGTTTTTTCTTCTTTTTAGGAATATAAGCTCTCATGTTGTCGTAAACGCCTTCACTCATCCATCTGCCACGCACATCCTGATAAACAATGATATAACCTTCTTTCATTAAATGTTCATTTGGACCTATTCTTCTCCTAAACCTATCCTTGCCGTAAGGCCTTGAGCTGTATGGCGTCCTTTGCATTAAAATAGGATAATCCTGAGAAGTATCCTTAGGTGTGTAGATAGTGGTATGCAGCTTAATACCGTCACGCATGGTGATATAAACTTCCTCTTTATTGTAGTTCTCTTCAACATAATTCTCTTGAGCAAAAATCCCCAATGAGATGATAAAAGTGAATGATAAAATTAATAGGTTTTTCATATTGTTTTGTTTCTGGTTTCGAGTTTCAAGTTTTTTGTTTCGGGTTTCTGTTCGCTGTTTACTTTTTACTAAAGTCTGCATAAATCTGCGGGCAGCAGCTATAGTTTCGACTTTATTTTCTCCTTTCATCGAAATTATGACGTAAAAACAGCAGAAAGGTTAAAAATAAAAAAACGGACTAAAGCTTTTCAACCCTAATCCGTCTTTCTTCTTCATAGCAATGTCATTTTAACTTTCTATCAACTTCAAAAACTCATTTCTGGTTTGCGCATTTTCAAATTCACCTCTAAAACCGGATGTTGTTGTAGCTGAATTTTGCTTTTGAACACCTCTCATCATCATACACATATGGACGGCTTCAATGACAACAGCTACACCTTTTGGCTTTAAAGTTGAGTTGATACACTCGAGAATATCGTGGGTCAATCTCTCCTGAACCTGCAGTCTTCTGGCAAATACATCTACCACACGAGGTATTTTACTTAGTCCGACTATCTTTCCATCAGGAATATACGCAACGTGCGCTTTTCCGAAAAAGGGTAACATGTGGTGCTCGCACAAAGAGTACAATTCGATATCTTTTACTATAACCATATCACGATAGTCTTCATCGAACATGGCTGAGGTTAATATTTCCTGTGGATCCATACTGTAGCCTTGCGTTAAAAACTGCATAGCTTTAGAGGCGCGTTCAGGTGTTTTCACCAAACCATTTCTAAAAGGATCTTCTCCAACCTGCTCTATGATTTCATGGTAATTTTTTTTGAGATCTTTTGTAGTCTCGATCTGGTATTCTTCAAATAATTGGTATGACATGATTAATGTTTTAAATAAGGTGAAAATTTTTCTCTTAGCACTGCTAATTTAGGTTCGATAACTAGTTGACAGTATCTGTATTCAGAGTTTTGGTTATAAAAATCCTGATGTTCAGCTTCAGCCTCATAAAAAGCTGAGGCCGGCTTAAGTTCTGTAACTATTTTATTTTCAAATGCCTCCGCATTTAATTTCTTGATAATATTTTCGGCTTTTATTTTTTGCTGATCGTTGGTATAAAAAATTGCACTTCTGTATTGTGTTCCTACATCGTATCCTTGCCTGTTTAAGGTCGTAGGGTCGTGTGTCGAAAAAAATACATACAACAATATTTCAAAATCAATTATATTTTCATCGTACTCAATCTCTATAGCTTCCGCATGGCCTGTATTTCCGGATATGACTTCTCTGTAAGCCGGATTTTTAATCTCTCCACCGGTAAATCCTGACCTCACACTTTCAACACCCTTTAGTCTTTGAAAAACGGCTTCAGTACACCAAAAACATCCATTAGCAAATATGGCTTTCGTCATTAATTTTAAATTTTGTTGAACAAATGTATTTAAATATTAAACAGTTGAGCTTCTTTTAACTTAATGTTAAGTGCTAAAGAAAACTATATATGAGGTTATGGCTTTAAAGTTTATGGGGTTTCAAGTTTAAGAGTAAAGTGAAAACAACAATAAGAACCAGGCTTCGGCAGTCTGCCCGTCCGTCAGGCGGGCGCATAGCATCTACAATAACCATTTGTAACTGAAAAAAACAAGATTCTGAGTAAATACTCTAATCGTCCCATTTTAAAGAATGACAGCATAATATCCCATCATATTATATCCAAACTCCATAATAACCATAGCGACAATAGAAACAACAGCATCAATGCTTCGGCTGCACACAGCATAAACAGTATCCTAATAAAACGTCAATTTAAGTTCTCCTCCGTTCATCCTACCCAATTATTTACTTATTTTGTGATATGAAATTTAATCTAAAATCAGAATTCCAACCCACCGGTGATCAACCAGGTGCAATTAAAAAACTGACTGAAGGTATTGAAACCAATGAACGATATCAAACCCTGCTTGGTGTCACTGGATCCGGAAAGACCTTCACCATGGCCAATGTTGTTGAAAATGTGCAACGACCGACGCTGGTTTTAGCCCACAATAAAACCTTAGCAGCCCAACTGTACAACGAATTTAAAGAGTTTTTTCCTGAAAATGCTGTGGAATATTTTGTTTCTTATTACGATTATTACCAACCCGAAGCTTTCATTCCAACTTCAAATACATACATTGAAAAAGATCTATCCATAAATGAAGAGATTGAAAAATTACGCTTAAATACAACCTCTTCCCTGCTCTCAGGTCGGCGTGATGTTTTGGTGGTAGCTTCTGTAAGTTGTTTATACGGTATCGGAAACCCCGTGGAATTTCAAAAAAATGTGATTTCAATTGAGATTGAACAGGAAATTTCCCGAACCGAATTGCTAAAACGTCTGGTACAAAGCCTGTATTCCAGAACAACGGCTGAATTTACCCGAGGAAATTTCAGGATAAAAGGCGATACGGTAGATGTTTTTCCTGGTTATGCCGATGTGGCTTATCGTATTCACTTTTTTGGAGATGAAATTGAAGAAATTGAAGCTTTTGATGTGAGCACACATGACATCCTGGAACGCTACGAACGCCTGAACATCTATCCGGCTAATATATTTGTGACTTCTCCAGAACGTCTGAATTCAGCCATAGATAATATCGCCTTGGATTTGGGAAAACAAATTGAATTTTTCAAACATCAAGGCAAACCGCTAGAAGCCAAACGTATTGAAGAACGTACCAACTTCGATCTGGAAATGATCAAAGAACTCGGCTATTGTTCAGGAATTGAGAATTATTCTCGCTATCTGGATGGCAGAAGTCCTGGCACACGTCCTTTCTGTCTTTTAGATTATTTTCCGGATGACTATCTGATGATTGTAGATGAAAGCCATGTGACCATTCCACAGGTTGGTGCCATGTATGGTGGTGACCGCTCCAGAAAAGAAAATCTGGTAGAATACGGGTTTCGGTTACCTGCTGCTTTAGATAACAGACCCCTAAAACTGGAAGAGTTTGAGGCTCTTCAAAATCAGGTGGTTTATGTCAGTGCCACACCGGCAGATTATGAGCTTCAAAAAACCGAAGGCGTTTATGTAGAACAGGTCATTCGTCCGACCGGTCTGCTTGATCCCGTGATTGACGTGCGTCCGAGTGAAAATCAAATTGACGACCTGATCGAGGAAATCCAGATCCGCGTTGAAAAGAATCAACGGACCTTAGTCACTACGCTCACAAAAAGAATGGCTGAAGAATTAACCAAATACCTCAGTCGCGTGGACATCAAAACACGTTACATTCATTCCGACGTAGACACTTTGAAAAGGGTAGAAATCATGACTGATCTTCGAAAAGGGGTTTTCGATGTTTTGGTTGGTGTAAATTTATTACGTGAAGGACTGGACTTACCCGAAGTTTCACTGGTTGCAATTCTCGATGCGGACAAAGAAGGCTTTTTAAGAAGTAACCGAACGCTGACTCAGACTATCGGTCGGGCAGCCAGAAATATTGAAGGTAGGGCCATTTTGTATGCCGACAAGATCACAGACAGCATGCAAAAAACCATTGACGAAACCGAATACCGTCGTGAAAAACAGATGAAATATAATGAGGAACACAATATCACACCTCAGGCCTTAAAGAAATCCCTAAAGTCTGTGTTGTATAAAGAAAAAGTACTTCAAACAGATCCTGTGGATGAAAGTGAAAGCTTAAAAGCCGCTGAAGAAGAAGCCGAATACATGACAAAGAAAGATATCAAGAAACTGATGAACTCAACGCGGAAGAAGATGGAAGTTGCAGCGAAAGAACTCGACTTTATGCAAGCCGCTAAGTATCGCGATCATTTGAAGGTTTTAGAGAAGCAGCTTAAAGAAAATTGATAGATTTGTATTTATGCTATAAAATTTTGTGATGAAGATTAATCCTTATCCCATATTGGTCTATTTTTTTCTTTTTTCTTCTGCTCTTGTTTATGGACAATCTATACAAATTGAGAACTTTACAAATCCTTTAGAAATAAGCGATCTGCTTGGCGGCGACTTACAAACCGATGTCAAATATACCAGCCAGCCCGGAAGTTCAGGAAATAACATTTACATTGGTTTAGAAGAATTGGATCAAAACAATCAGTTTGTCAGAACCATTGATGGCATTTCATTGGAAAACGAACCTGCTGGTACTGATATGCAACGTTCTGTCAATCTGTTTGTCGGAACCATTCAGCCGTTGTCGACTGAATTACCTGCAGGCCATTATTATCAACTAAAAGCAACACTTTACACCAATTCCTGGTCAGAATTGGCTTATGCCGGTTATTGGAATACGCCTTCTTTAATCACTCAAAACACAATGCCTTATAATTTTACAGATTTCCCTATCAGCAAAGGTGCCGACATCAGTTGGATGACCGAGATGGAAGCACAGGGATATACCTGGCAGGACAATGATGGCAATTCTACCGAATTAATGCCCTTACTCAAAGATTACGATTTGGATGCCGTGCGTTTAAGGGTTTGGGTGGATCCTGATAATTCACCTGCTAATGGTTGGTGCGATATAGACGATATGGTGACCAAAGCGCAACTGGCGCATGCAGAAGGTCTGGACGTGATGGTTTGTATTCACTACAGCGACCATTGGGCAGATCCTGGACAGCAAAACAAACCTCAAGCCTGGAATAGTTTTACTGTATCACAGTTGGAAACTGCTGTGACTAATCACACCAACAACATTTTAACCGCTTTAAATGCAGTGAACATCACCCCAAAATGGGTGCAGATCGGTAATGAAACCAATGATGGTATGCTTTGGCCAACCGGAAGAGCCTCGACAGGTGGTTTTGCGAACTATGCCAGTTTTGTAAATGCAGGCTCGAATGCTGTTAAAAGTTTCAACCCTTCTATTAAAACCATTTTACACCTGGCCAATGGAAATGACCAAAGCCTGTATGACTGGAATATCGGCGGATTGATCAATAACGGATTGAACATGAATGATATTGATATCATCGGGATGTCTTTATATCCTGAAGCTGATAACTGGAAAACCCTCGTCGACCAGACCCATGATAACATGCTCAACGTTCAAAACTCTTATAATAAAGATGCCATGGTGGTTGAGATTGGATTCAGTAATTCCCGGCCGGATATCACCTACCAGTTTATTGTGTATATGATTGAAAAAACCAGACAAGCACAAGGACTGGGCGTGTTTTACTGGGAACCCATAGCCTACAGTCCGTTCACATCTTATGGCAAAGGTGCCTGGGATGATGATGGCAGTCCTTCGGTGGCGATGGATGCGTTTTTAAACAGTTCGACATTGAGTAATGAAGAATTTCAATTGACTGAAAATCATAAAATCATTGTCTACCCCAACCCGGTTTCAGATCAGTTTTTTGTAAAATTTCAGGGAATGACACAGATGCCTCTTCAGATTTATGATATAAATGGGAAAATCATTCTCGAAGATAATGCCTATATTTCTGGTAGTCCCGTGGATATATCTGATTTAGCCTCAGGGATTTACTTCGTGAAAATTAATGGTCAGGCTAAAAAGCTGATGAAGAAATAGTTATTTAAAAAATTATATTATAGTATTAATCTACAAAACAGTATGACATTAAGGTGCTGCTAAACTTGCTATTTATTAGGTCATTTCATTTTTACATGAAATTATCAGTGATACAGTTGTAACAAAGCAAATAAAAACTATTTTTACTTTTTAAAAACTAAACCCAAATGACAAAAACATTTAATTTACTGATATTTTGCTTTTTTATAGGTTCTTTTTTAAGCAACGCACAAAGCCTTACTCAAACTAAAGAAGAATTAACGCAACTACTCTGCAAGCGCTGGGACATCAATTATGCCAAAATTGGTGAAATGAAAATTGAGCAGATGCCAGGTGCGTCAGATTTTGATATTTTGTTTGACAAAGACGGTACATATGAAATAATAAATGCTGATGGTGAAGCTAATAAAGGTAAATGGACCTACTATCCCAAAAAACAATTTGTACAAATGGAGATCAATGATCGGCAAACTTTGAGAGTCATTGACATCTCAGAGAATAAATTAATTTGCACATCTACTCCCGGCACCGACGGACCACCAATGAATACAGAAATCCACTTTAAATTAATTAATTAGAACGATAATCTTAGTCATGTTACTTATAAAATGAAATTAGATAAGGTATTCATTATAGTTGTATTTTCAATATTCTTGTCATCCTGCTATTCAGTTTATCAGGTCAAATCAAACCTATACAATTATTCTGATAGTATAACCTTCAGCATAAATAAAGTTGAAGAAGGACAAGTTATTTCTACCGGAAGTGGTTCATACCATGCAAGCAGAGGCTACAAGTTTGTGTTTATATACATGACGTTTGAAAATTTAATAGAAGAAAAACAGGAATTGAATTTTGATAATATTGAGTTGCTTAATCCAAAAGACAAAACCAAATATAAAGTAGAATGGTCTATGGTTACCGGACCGATCAACATCTGGGGTAAAGTTGACTCCTACATTAGAAAAGGGGATAAAAAAACACGGAAATTAGTTTTCACCTTTCCAAAAGAAGAAAAAGCTAAATATTTAAAAGTCAATAGTAACTTAGTTGAAATTGACTACTCAAAATAGTGCCTACTTTAATCCTTAATAAACTAATTCTGAAAATCAAACATTTATATTAGGACGAATTTTGTGATAAACCAATAATTCAATTTCAGCAAAAAACTTCAGTAACTTTACTTTTTTAGCGAAATAATTACCATTTCTTTAATAATTATCAAAAAGACTGGCGCAGATAAATATAATATTTTTGCCAGCAATGAAAAGTTTTAAAAAAGCAAATTTTCAACTGTATGAAAAATTCAAGCAAGACCTTGAATTACTTTACATCAATACCTTTACCAAGGGTTTATCAGCACAACACATTTCTAAGAAAGAGGCTGAAAAATACCTTAGTGAAATATTCAATAATGGCTATGGTATGTTTGGGTTTGATAACAATCAACTTATTTCTGCCCTTTTAGCAACACCACCGAGTTTCGATTTTGAAAGACCAGAACATCTCAAAAAAAAATATCCTGATGAAAACAGCCTTTACATTGCAGAAGTGCTGGTCCATGAAAATTACAGAAAGCAAGGTTTAGGCCAAAAACTCATGCAATTATTTGAAGATAATCTGCATCCAGGCATGCAACATATTTTGCTGAGAGTTTGGAAAGAAAACACGCCTGCAGTTGCACTTTATGAAAAAATGGGCTTTGAAATCTGTGGAGAAATCACACAAGAAAAAATCAGACCGAATTCCAAGGAGAAATTTATAATGCATAAAAATTATATGATAAAGTCTTATTAGACCATTATTATGAAAGAATTCAATTTAAAAACACCCAACTTAATTGAAGGGCAACCTGAAAATAAACGTCAGGAAATCAGAGCGTATTTCCTTAGAACTTTCAATCTGGATAGCAAGCTTTATGAAACGCTAAAAGATGAGAAGGCTTTCTATCGAAGAGCCGACCCGCTTCGTCATCCGCTAATATTTTACTTTGGACACACCATGTGTTTCTATGTCAATAAATTGGTCCTAGCAGGTCTGCTACCACAACATATTAATCGGGAGTTTGAATCGATGTTTGCCATTGGTGTTGATGAAATGAGCTGGGACGACCTGAATGAAGAAAACTACGATTGGCCGGAAGTTGAAGAGGTGAGAGCCTACAGACAGAAGGTAAAATCTAAAATATTGGAGCTTATTGATAGTCTTCCGCTGCAATTACCCATTGACTGGGAAAACAAATTCTGGCCCATCATCATGGGGATTGAACATCAAAATATTCATATTGAAACCTCCTCGGTACTTATAAGACAACTGCCTGTTGAAATGCTTGATGATGGTATATTTAACAACATATCTGAAATTCCGGATGACACAATTGAAAATGAATTAATTGCTGTAAAAGGTAAAAAGATTAAACTTGGTAAATCAGAGGGGCACAAATTTTACGGCTGGGATTTGGAATATGGTCATTTTTCAGAGAAGGTTGAAAACTTTAAGGCTTCTAAATTTCTGGTATCTAATGCTGAATTTTTAGAATTTGTAAAAGATGCGGGTTACCATACCGAAAAATGGTGGACCGAAGAAGGCTGGTCCTGGAGAAATTACAAAAAAGCTAAACATCCGCTATTTTGGCGTAAAGATGGAAACGGTTTTAAGTTAAGATTAATGACCAAAGAAATTCCAATGCCCTGGAGTTATCCGGTTGAAATCAATTATCTGGAAGCCAAAGCCTTTTGTAACTGGAAATCTGCTAAAATTGGAAAATCACTGCGATTACCCACAGAAGCAGAATGGTACAGCATTGTTGAAAGTTGTGGCATCAAAGATGTAGATGAATGGAAAAAAGCGCCTGGTAACATAAATTTGGAACATTATACCTCGCCTTGTCCGATAAATGCTTTTGCATTCGGTGATTTCTACGATGTCATAGGAAATGTCTGGCAGTGGACAGAAACGCCGATCACGGGTTATCCGGGCTTTAAAGTTCATCCTTTATATGATGATTTTTCCACTCCGACATTTGATGGCAAACACAACCTTATTAAAGGTGGTTCGTGGATCTCCACCGGAAATGAAGCTACTCTACACGCCAGATATGCCTTCAGAAGACATTTTTATCAACATGCCGGTTTCAGATATGTGGAGTCAGAGCACGAGCCAAAAATCAGAGTGGACAGCTATGTCACTGAAGAAGATGTAGCGATTTCATGCGAAGCTAATTATGGCGAAGATCATTTCGGACTAAAAAAACTGCCTCTTCAAATTTTCGAACTGATCAAAGAAAAAGTCGAAAATGCGTATGAAAAGCGATTTCTTGATTTGAATTCAGATACAGGTAGATTGGCATTTGAAGCTTCTGGAGTTTTTAAAGAGGTCACAGCTATAGATTCTTCAGCAAGATTCATACAACCTGCTGTTGAATTACAGAAAAATGGATTACTACGGTATGTTATTAAAGATGAAGGTGACTTACAGATTTTTAAAGATATATTGATTGAAGACCTGAAGTTGAAAACCAACATTGGTAACCTCGAGTTCATGCAGGATGATGCTTTAAAATTAAAGAAGAAATTCTCAAACTACGACGTAGTATGTATTATTAATCTCTTAGAACAATTGAAAGATCCTTCAATATTACTCCGAAGTATTCATGAACGTCTGAATCGTAATGGCATATTAATCATTGGATCTACCTGTCAGTGGAATGAAAAATACACCCCTAAAGAACATTGGCTTGGAGGCTTCAAAAAAGATGGTGAACCGGTAACCGGTTTTGACGGTATAAAAGACATATTAAACAAGAAATTTCAATTGAAAGAAAAACCGTTAGATTTAAAATATAGCATTAGAAAATCCAGCAAGAGCTTTGAAATTCAGACTTGTGAAGTAAGTATATGGCAAAAACGATAATGTTTTAACAAAACTTTGTTTAATAATTTGATTAAAAAATTAAACATAAGTCTTATTTTTGTTACAAACCAAGTAATTATGGCTAAACAAACCAAAACCGCAAAAAACACCAAAGAGAACATTATAGATGCTTATATGGATTATGTTCTTGAGCACGAACATGAGCCAAAATCCGTATATAAATTTGCCAAAGATCTTAAAATTAAAGAATCTGACTTTTACAGTCATTTCGGAAGCTTTAAAGGCTTAAAGCAACACATTTGGAATACATTTTACAACAACACCATTGAAGTCATTTCTAAGGCAGATGGCTATGAGAATTATAGCAGCCGTGAAAAAATGCTCATTTTCTTTTATACCATGTTTGAGGTATTAACTGCCAACAGAAGTTATGTCCTTTTTACATTAGATGAAGAAAATGACATGATGAAAAATATGAATCAGCTTAAAGAGTTGAGAAAACACATCAAATCATTTGCTAAAGAGCTTATTCAAATTGATAATGACGACAAACAAATCAGTATTCTTAAAAGAAACGAAAGTGTATTTTCAGAAGGTGCCTGGATCCAATTCCTGTTTTTACTAAAATTCTGGATGGATGACAACTCAGCTGAATTTGAAAAAACAGATATCGCCATTGAAAAATCCGTTAATACTATTTTTGACGTATTTGATAATACACCCTTGGAACAGGTTATAGATTTTGGTAAATTTTTATATAAAGAGCGCGTAAGGTAAATGAATACGATTGATAAAATACCAACCGGTAAATTTCGCCGAACTTCTGAACTTGTAAAAACCGGTGCGAAGATCGGTAGCAATTATCTTAAGTACTACTCCAAAAAAGCTTTTGATAAAAATTACACCAGAGATGAGCTGGATGAAAATAACGCCTCTGATATTTACGATGGTCTGAAGAACTTGAAAGGAAGCGCATTGAAGGTAGCTCAAATGCTATCAATGGAGAAAAGTTTACTTCCAAATGCTTATGTGGAAAAATTTAGTTTATCTCAATTTAGTGTACCGCCGCTTTCGGCACCTTTAGTAAGAAAAACATTCAAAAAATACCATGGCGAATATCCTGAACAATTGTACGATAGCTTTACCGCCAACTCTGTAAATGCTGCCAGTATAGGTCAAGTGCATAAAGCGGAAAAGGATGGGAAAAAACTTGCTGTGAAAATTCAATATCCGGGTGTAGCTGACAGTATAAGTTCAGATTTGGCCATGGTAAAACCTGTCGCCACCAGAATGTTTAACCTCAAGGGAAAGGATTCTGAAAAATATTTTAAGGAGGTAGAAGATAAACTTCTTGAAGAAACAGACTATGTTTTAGAAGTTAAACAAAGTCAGGCTATTTCAGAAGCTTGTGGACATATCCCCAATTTAGTTTTTCCCAAATATTATCCTGAATTATCCAGCGAAAGGATAATCACCATGGACTGGATGAACGGCATGCACATCAGTGAGTTTGCTAAAACTGACTTTGATTTGGAGCATGGTCAAAAAATTGGTCAGGCATTATGGAATTTTTATATGTTCCAAATTCATCACCTCAAAGAGGTTCACGCTGATCCACATCCGGGTAATTTTCTGATCAATGACAAGAAAGAATTAATAGCTATCGATTTTGGTTGTATCAAGAAAATACCTGATCAGTTTTATACGCCATATTTTGAACTCGCCGTTCCGGAAAATATCAACAATCCTGAATTTTTCAGAAAAAAGCTATATGAATTAGAAATTTTACGTGAAGATGACGGAGAAGAAGAAGTGAAATATTTTTCTGAACTGTTTCATGAGATGCTCAGCTTATTCACCAGTCCTTTTCATGAAGAATATTTTGACTTTGGCGACGAAGTATTTTGGGCCAATGTATCCAATCTCAGTGAAAAATACAGTCAGGACAAAACATTAAGAAAAATGAACGGCAACAGAGGAAGCAAACACTTTCTGTATATCAACAGAACGTTCTTTGGCCTCTACAACTTATTACACGATTTAAAAGCACACATCAATGTAAACGCATATAGGGAGTATATCCCGTAAAGATTGGTTTGGTTGGTTGAAAACGCATTCCGGCAACTTTGTCGGGTGCGTTTTTTTTATGATGTTTTAAGTACGCTATGACGTACTTTTATTATATTTGAAATATGGAAACTGTTAATTATACAAATTTTCGCTCAAACTTAAAATACTGGTTCGACAAAGTAATTAATGACGTGAGTGATGTTATTATAAAGAGAAAAGGTGGTAAAGACCTTGTCCTCATATCTTTAGATGAATACAACTCATTAAAAGAAACCACTTATTTATTATCTGGTAAAAATCGTGAAATACTCTTAAAATCTATTGAAGAGCTTGAGAATAACCAAGGAATTGAGAGGAAAGCCATTGAAGAATGAAGCTCGTTTGGTCTTCATCTTCATGGAATGACTACCTTTATTGGCAAAAGGTTGATAAAAAAATTCTTAAAAGAATTAATGAATTGATAAAAAACTGCCAAAGAACACCATTTGAAGGAATTGGAAAACCAGAAGCTTTAAAAGGAGACTTACAGGGGTATTGGTCCAGACGAATAACTTCTAAACATCGTTTGGTTTATAAATATGAAAGTAATAGTCTTTTTATAGCTTCTTGCAGGTATCATTATGGCAACTAAACCACCCTGCACTTGAAGTGCAGGGATTTTTTTTTACACAGGACTGAAAGTCCTTCTTTTTCTTACTCAAGTATAAAAGCTGAATTATCATTATCCTCTTTTCT
>CAJXVZ010000063.1 GCA_913062845.1 uncultured Psychroflexus sp. | reverse complement strand
ATTCTTATTAATTGGAAATCAAACTAATTTTATTTCCTATGTGCCTAAGTCAAAAAAAAAAAAAAATCATTCAATTTCCAACCTTTTTTAAACATTACCCCTCTTAATAATAAAGACCAGTATATGGCAGACCTGAAAAAAATGATAGCGGCTTGTAAAAAACACAAGCGTTCGGCACAAAAACAGTTGTATGACGAGCTGGCTGAACAATTGTACTGGACCTGCAAACGCTATCTGAAACACGAGGAAGAGGTAGAAGAAGCATTGGCCGACAGCTTTTATACCATTTTCACTAAGCTTGATCAACTTAAACATCACGAAGCCATTTACACCTAGTCGAAGCGCATCACGATAAACAATTGCCTGAAGCGCGTCAAAAAAGATTTTACACATTTATATATAGATGACATGAAGACCCACCCTGCAACTCAGGAAGTTGCAGAGGCCAGGCTGGAGGAAAACCAACTCCTTAAGCTTGTAGACCAGTTGCCCAAAGGCTGCCAGACGATTTTTAAACTGTATGTGATAGAAGGCTATACCCATAAGGATATTGCCAAAGCATTGGAGATCAGTGTCGGCACCTCCAAGTCTCAGCTTAACGTGGCCAAATCCAAGCTGAAAGCTATGATACATCTGTACTATTATCAAAATGAAAAGAAAAATGAACAAGCAGGATAAACTCTTTGAACGTATACGACAAGCAGCTGAAAGCCAGGAGCAACAAGCCTTTCAACGAAAAGAAGCGGTTTGGGAAAAGGTTTCCCAAAAACTAAACCCTAAAAAAAGAAAACGCATGATACTTTATAGAAGCCTTGGCGCAGCTGCTGTGCTCGCCATCATCATTTTTGCCGGATTTCAATTTTCCGGTAACCAAAACCCAATAAATGAAAATCCGATCATTAATAAAGACATAAACATCAATGATGAACCTGAGACTGAAATTGTCAAAGACATCAAAGATGAATTGAAAAATGCTGAAAGACTTGAGTTGAAAGACATGGATTCAGTTGAAGATGCAGCAGAGGACCAACCAACCATAAAGCCTGATAAAGAGTCTGTTATTGTTGCGACTCAAACTGATGAAACCCTTGATATTGAAAGAACTAAAGCCACAGTTGAAACCAAAGCTATTAAAAATGAGGTTCCTCTAAAACCAGAATCTGTGAGAGAAGAACAGATTGCAGTATTGGAAAGTGTAGAAACCCATAGTGTAAAGGATAGTGTTATTGATTTTGAAAAATTACTGAAAGACACTGAACCCTATGTATCTGATTATAAAAATCAGGGCATAAACGCAAATATAAAAACAGCCAAAGATGCTGAAAAGTCAATCGTAATTGATAATAGTTTAATTAAAGGAACCGTAGTCGATTCGGATGGCCTACCCATCCCAGGTGTCAATATCATCGTAAAAGGGACATCCAAAGGCACACAAACCGATTTTGATGGTCTTTTTTCCATTGAAGTTGAAATAGGTGAAACTCTGGTTTTTAATTATGTGGGGTTTAAGCCACAAGAGGTAGTAATTAAAAACCATGATGAATTAATGGTAACACTTGAACCTAATATCGAGGCTTTACAGGAAGTTGTAGCTATAGGTTAT
The DNA here is from genome assembly GCA_913062845.1 of uncultured Psychroflexus sp. Lineage (GTDB taxonomy): Bacteria > Bacteroidota > Bacteroidia > Flavobacteriales > Flavobacteriaceae > Psychroflexus. The sequence goes on along the minus strand of CAJXVZ010000063.1, from coordinate 17,955 downwards.
TCTACAAAACGGCAAGAGCGTAGAGAAAAAAGGAGACAAAAAAGGATGAACTCAGAAGCAATTGTGGCAGAACATTCTCATAGAACACAAAATACCCTTCAGGATCAGGTTTCAGGAGTTCAGGTCAACAATGCTTATAACCAGCCAAGCAATGCGCATGATATAAAAATAAGAGGAAGCTCAACAATAAACGCTCAGCAGCCTTTGTTCATTGTAGATGGCAAACCAGTCAACAAAAAAGACCTAAGCCATATTAACCCTAAAGACATTAAATCTGTAAACGTTCTGAAAGACGCAGAATCGACCGCCATCTATGGCAACAGAGGCAGTCAGGGTGTCATTATTATATCTACGCAGCAACAAATGGAGTCAGATATTCAACCTGATAGTATTGTGCCATGGTATCATCAGCAAGTTGATAAATATAATAATGAAGACTACCAAAGCTTTAAAGAAAATCCTTTTACCAGTCCATTGAATGAACCTTTATCCACATTTTCCATAGACGTTGATCGTGCTGCATATACCAACATTAGGAGGTTTATCAACAACGGTCAGGAAGTTCCTAAGGATGCCATACGTATCGAGGAAATGCTCAATTTTTTTGAGTACGATTACGACAAGCCCAAAGACAAACATCCATTTGCCATTCACACGTCTTATAGTGATGCGCCATGGAACACGAACCATAAGTTACTTAGAATTGCTTTACAGGGTAAAGATATTCCAGTAGAAGAATTACCGGCATCTAATCTGGTTTTCCTCATCGATGTATCCGGTTCTATGAGTAGTCAGAACAAATTGCCGCTGGTCAAAAAATCTTTAAATCTTTTGGTTGATCAGATGCGTCCAAAAGATAAGATTGCCCTGGTCACTTATGCCGGAAACTCACAGGTGGTTCTGGAACCGACTTCTGGTAAACAGAAAACTAAGATCAAAAATGCGATTAACCGATTATCAACCGGTGGTGGCACCTATGCCAGTCAAGGGATTGAAACAGCTTATGCTCTGGCTGAAGAAAATTTTGTTGAAGAAGGCAATAACCGGGTGATCATTGCTACCGACGGCGACTTTAATATCGGTGTGACTCAAAATAACAGTCTGGAAGAATTGATTGCCAAAAAACGTAAAACCAATATCTTTTTGACTTGCCTTGGTTATGGCATGGGCAACTATAAAGACAGTAAAATGCAAAGTCTGTCGCAAAAAGGCAACGGTAATTATGCCTATATCGATACTTACCAGGAAGCCCAAAAATTTCTGGAACGCGAATTTAAAGGCAGTCTTTACGCCATTGCCAAAGACGTCAAGATACAGATCGAGTTCAATCCTAAACATGCGGATTCATACCGACTTATAGGCTATGAAACCCGACTATTGGAAGACCGGGACTTTGCTGATGACACTAAAGATGCCGGGGAAATTGGCGTTAACCATCAGGTGACTGCACTCTATGAAGTGATTCCAAGAGGTGTTGAGAGTCAGTTTGGCGAATTCAATCCTCAGCTGAAGTACCAAAAGGTAGAACAACCCGATTTCAATTTATACAGCGATGAGCTGGCCACGGTAAAATTCAGGTACAAACACCCAAGAGCCGACAAGAGCACAAAACTTGAGCGTATCATTAAAAACCAATCCATAGCGTTGAACAAGACCTCAACTGACTTTAAATTTGCTACCGCCGTCGCCTGGTTCGGATTGAAGCTGAGAGATTCTCAACTGATCAGCAATACCGATAAAGAAGCCATAATTGAATTGGCTAAACAAGGCTTAGAAAATGACAAGGAAGGCTATCGTGCAGAGTTTATCCGGTTGGTGAGATTGTATGAGTAAATATATTCAGACCTCAAAGGTTTTAAAAATCTTTGAGGTCTTTTATTTTATTCGAAAATTAACGGAAAAACTTTCGGTTTATATGGAAAGGATTGACAAACTCTGAACAAAGAAGTTATTTTCACTTCAGTATTCTCAAATCGGCGTTCCTTATTCATTATTCAGAACAAGAATATCGAACAAGGATTAACGAACTTTGAATATTGAAGTTTTTTTACTTCAGCATTCTTAAATCAGCGTTCCTTATTCATTATTCAGAAGAAGAATATCGAACAAGGATTAACAAAGTTTGAATATTGAAGTTTTTATACTTCAGTATTCTCAAATCAGCGTTCCTTGTTCATTATTCAGAAGAAGAATATCGAACAAGGATTAACGAATTTTGAATATTGAAGTTTTATTGTTTAATGAGGAAATTACGTTTGGGTCTTCAAATGAGTGAAAAAAATAAAATATGAATGCCAAATCCAAAAACCCAAAAGGTACCTGAAGACCTTTCGGGTTATAAAAATACTTTCTTTTTCATTCGTCTCGCAATACTCTTCTTATAATCATGTGGATAGGTACGATCACCCATAAACACATCGGTCATGGCATCCGCAAAATTCTGCCCGAATTTCTTCAACATCATATTCCGCAGGGTTTTGTTTTCGTAAAATAATTTGGAAAGCTTTACGCCAGTGCGAAGTTCAGGCAGCATTTTAGCTTCAAGTTTTTCAATATAAAGTTGCTCTGCTTGATGTAAATCTAAGTCACTCTCGGCAATAGCTTTAGCACAAAGTTTACCGCTGTAGATGGCATTGGAAATACCTTCAGCAGTCACAGGGTCTGCAAAACCGGCAGCATCACCAATGAGGAATACATTTTGTTTCACAAATCCATCCGTTCTTGGACTAATGGGTATGATAAAACCATGCGCCGAAGATGTGATGATATTTTTAATCCCAATAGATTCAACATATTTATGGTAATATTCCCTGAGCTTTGGATTCTTTTTGGTCTTCATAAAATTACCAACCCCAACCGACAAATGCTTTTTCTTAGGGAAAGACCAGCCATAACCTAATGGGGCCGCATCGATATCAAATCGGGCGGAATGCTTGTGATTTTCAAACTCTTCATCGGTGACTTCCAATTCATATTCCAGAGCCGGGCACATCATTCGGTTTTCTGTGGTCCATCCGGCCATTTTTGCAGTTGGACTCAAAGCACCATCAGCAGCGATAACAAATCTGGCCTTTATTTTTTCGTTGGTCGTTTTCAGTTCGGCAACCTTGCCGGGCTTTATTTCAATTAGGGTCTCGCCTTGAAGTAAATCGACACCAAACTCCTGGGCTTTTTTTACGATGAGGTGATCAAAAGAATCCCGCATGATCATCGTGATGATGGGGTCTTTTCTTTCAGTTTTGAACTTGAGATTTTTATCGGCGAATACGATATCAACATTGTTGAATTCGCTTTCAACTACTTCGGAGATGTCAAAAGGCATATGCTTTCTGCCACGAAATACAAAACCTCCACCACAGGTTTTGTAGCGAGGCAGGGCTTCTTTTTCTATGATCAGGGTTTTTAAGCCAAGTCTGGCGGCATGAAAGGCAGCGCTTGCTCCGGACGGTCCGCTACCGATAACGGCTACATCGTAAATCATGATAAAAATTTAGATGTAGTAAAAGTATTAAAAAAAGGAGAATTTATTTCCTTTCACGCAGAGAACGCAAAGTTTTTACGCAAAGTTTCGCAAAGTGTTTAAAAGAAGTAGAATACTAGAACAACTCACAATTGCTGTAATCGGCTTTAATATTGAGAACCTTAGAGGTGTTTTGTGAATTTTTGTTTTGGTAGATTTTTGCATCAAAGGCCTCACTGACCTTATAATCTATCTTAGAGTCCAGGTCTACTTCAGAAGACTTGGAATTGATATAAAAATTGTAGGCTACATCAGGGACTTTGAGTTTTGCTGAAGAATTTTTTAAATTGATGTCTATCAATTTAAAATCTTGGCTGATATTGTTAATCAACAAATCCCCAAAAGAACCGTCTATGATAGCTTTTTGATTGACCAAATCTATGATGAGATTAGAGGTTTTTGAGGTAGATATCAGCTGATTCACTTCACCTATATTCACCTTTTTTGCATATTTTAAATTCAGGTTTAAGCCGTTGGCCTTTGTTATGTCTACTCCGGAATACATGGCAGAAACCGAACAATTTTGTCCGATGAGTTCATCGATTTGCAAACCTGAGTAATTCAGGTTTGCATCGATTTGATAAAGGCTGGCTATTTTGAGTTCACTGCGTTTGACGTCAAGGTCAAGTTTAGCATCTTTTGGCATTTTGATGATGATCTTCTTTTTGATCTTATGCCCAAATTTCGGTTTTGGCGGAGTCATTGGCGCTCTTAGAACTTTTACATTTTTGTCTTTCATGTTTTTACCTCCATTGAAGCCATAGGCAAAGACCTGCACAGAGTCTTTCAAACCGCTTTCTTTCAGTTCTTTTTCGATTTTTATCTTCCACTCTTTCATTTCTTTTTTGAAGGTGGAATCGTTAACAATGTCTTTCACTTCATTCTGAAATCTTAAAACATAGGCTCTTCCTTCTTCGTTAAATCTCTCCATGTCAAAGTCAAAGTTCATTTCGGGCATTGGCGGCACAGGTGGCACAGGTGGAATTCTTAAGCCTTTGATGTCATGCGTTAAAATCTGAACTTCTCCTTCTGGAAAAAAATGAATGTCATTTGTTAAAGCGAAAGCGGGTGGGCCTTTTCGTCCTGCTCTGATTTCAACTTTTTTTGAATTGCCTAATGCTTCAAATTCAAAATTTTTCAGGATTTCTTCTGCTAATTTTTCATCCTCTATATCCACTGTAATAGTAGCTTCTACATCGACGCGATCTTTGTTCCAGGTCTCGATGATAATTTCTGCATTATCCGCTTTCAGTGAAACTTCAGTGTCTTTGTTGACGTTAAAACTTTCTGTGTAGGCCTTGCTTTTTTGTGCATAAGTGGTAGCTATGAACAGCAAGCACAGACTAAATTTGATAAACAGGGTTTTGGTCTTCATTTTGTTTTTGATTTAAATTGTTCAACTTTTGTTTTAGATCCTGAAGCAATTCTAATCTAAGTTGTAAGTTGTCTATCATGGCATTGATGATTTCTTCTGTAATGCCGTATTCGTTCAAGTCCTTTTCAAGATCATCATAGGCCTTGTTAATATTTTTCAGTTCTTCAAGATAGCTGTTGACCATGGCATCATGTGCTTCTGTGGTTTCAAGCGTAGCCAGTTCCAGTTTGATGGAAGTGAGGTAGTAATTTTCAACGGTTTTTAATTCGGGGGAAATGTCTCCCAAACCAATTTTTTTTGCCTCTATCACCTGATTTTCAGGATTATCAGAAGTGTTGATGAAATCCTGATTAAGCACAAATACTGTGCTCAAAACGGCTATAACAGCTACCGCCACCATTTTTAAGATGATGCTGTAATCCTGTTTAGGAGTCTTACCAAAATGGCTTTCCAATTTTTTTTCAAATTTCTTTTCGTGTCCTTCAGACATTTTAAAAGACTGAGAACTGTATTCAAAATCTTTACGCAAATCTTTCATATCTCAATGCTTTAAGTTGTTCTTTTAATAATTTTTTACTTCGATGTAGCTGAATTCTGGAATTGTTGGCTTTGATGTGTAAAATTTCACCAATCTCATCGTGGTCATAACCTTCCATCAAATACAATTTTAAAATGGTACTGTATTTTTCCGGCAGATTGTCAATGCACTTTTTGATATCTTCTGTAGAAATATGTTCTTCAACCTCCCATGAGTTTTCTTCTTCGGCCACTTCAAGAGCGTGGTTTTCTATGTCTTCATGATATTTCAACTGTCTGTAATGATCTATACTCTGGTTGATGACGATGCGTTTAAGCCAGGCCCCAAACGTGGTTTCACCATCATAACTTTCAATATTTTTGAAGGCTTTAATAAAAGCTTCCTGCACGGCATCTTCAGCCAAATCTTTTTGCTTGAGGTAGCGCATGGCAATACACAACATCCCCTCACAATATTTGCTGTAAAGTTTAAGCTGGGCTTTACGTTTTCCTTTTTTGCAGTCTTCGACTAAATTTGTTTTAAACACGCCGGCGGTTTAATTAAACTAAAATTGCTTCACCCTAAATACGAGTCAATATTCTTAGTGTTACAAACTTTATGTTTTTTCTATAAATTTTTTGTGATTTTACCTTTAAATTTACAATGATAATATAGTTAAATGTTAATTAATCATGAAAGCAAGAACTTGTCCACATTGTGACTATAAGTATACGATTATGGAATATTTAAAGTCATTTTTTATCACCACCCACTCAAAGTTAAAGTGTATAAATTGTAAGGCTAACATTAAGGTTGATTTTTCACGCAGAGTAGGAATAGCAGTAGCATTTTTATTATGGATGATAGCAACAAATTTGATTGTAGATTACTTTGAACTGAATTCAATATTATGGGTTTTTATTGTACTTGCATATATACCCGGTGCTGTTTATATTTTTACATTTGACGTCTTCAAAAAAGTAAAGGAATAGTTGTAAAAAAACTTAGTCTGAATTTGATAAAATCATTCTCGTTATGTTCTTTTTAATTGTAATACCCTCCTTAACCCCTTCCAGCAGACAGGCCGGCCAGCTATAAGGAGAACCGTAACACAAAAAATATAATATTAAATTTCAATGAAAACGATACTGCATAAATCAAAAGACCGAGGCAAAGCCAAGATAGACTGGCTGGATTCTCATTTTAGTTTTAGTTTTGGACCTTATTTTAATCCGCGTAAAACCAATTTTGGGCTCTTACGTGTACTTAACGACGATATCATTGCCCCGGATCGAGGTTTTGGAACGCATCCGCACGATAATATGGAAATCATTTCCATCCCGATCTACGGACAATTGAAGCATGCAGATGATACCGGACATGAAAGTGTGATCTCTGAAAATGAGATACAGGTGATGAGCGCCGGAACAGGCATACAGCACAGCGAATTCAACCCCAGTTCATCTCAGGATGCAAACTTTCTTCAAATATGGATCTTCCCCGATAAGCGCAATGTAGAACCACGTTACGATCAGCAAAAGATACCGTCAGACATCAAGAACGAATTTTACCAGATCCTTTCCCCAAATGCAGATGATGCCGGCGTATGGATACATCAAAACGCCTGGATGCATTTGCTGGATGCTACAGAAGACACAAAGCTGAATTACAGCATTAAAGGAGAAGGTAACGGTGTTTATGTTTTTATGATAAAAGGTGAAGCTGAAATCGGAGAACATACTTTGGGTTTGCGCGATGCACTTGGCATTTGGGAAACTAATGACTTTGACCTCGACGTAAAACCTGACAGTAGAATTCTAACCATCGAAGTGCCGATGCATTGATGGCAAAACCGGTTTGCATATACTGGCTAAAACGCGACCTTAGGCTAGAAGACAATGAAGCTTTAATCAGAGCCATTCAGGATAAAAACCCATGTCTTTGTGTGTATATTTTTGAAGATATTATTCTTAAAAACCCACACTATTCTCAAAGGCATTTTGACTTTATCAAACAGTCGCTTGAAGATATAAATTTCCATCTGAAAGCTTACAATACTAAAGTTTTGGTGGTTCATGCAGAAGCCGTTTCTTTTTTTCAGAATTTATCTGAAAAACTCAATATCAAAACCGTTTATTCTCACCAGGAAACCGGACTGAATTGCACTTTTCAAAGGGATTTAGATCTGGCTGGATTTTTCAAATCGGCAGGAATTATCTGGACAGAAACCCAGAATAATGGTGTAAAACGCGGTCGGAAAAACCGTCAAAACTGGAGAAAGGACTGGGAAAGCTTCATGAATCAAAAATGCATTCCATTTAAAGCCAAGACCAGAGATTTTTTAAGTCTGACTGAAATCGATAAACTCGGTTTTAAAGAAGTCAGCTTAACGACGGAAATTTCTAAAAACTTTCAGCCCGGTGGGCGCCTTTACGGATTGAAATACGCCGATTCGTTTTTTGAAGAGCGCATTTTAAATTACAGTTCACATATCAGCAAACCTGAGTTAAGCCGTGTGTCCTGCAGTCGCCTGTCTCCTTACATTGCCTGGGGTAATTTGAGTATCAGAGAAATTGCACAAAGACTAGCCAACATCAGGGTGAATCATCCCAAAATAAAAGGCAAATCCATAAAACGTCAACTCAACGCAGTGGCCTCCAGACTGAGCTGGCAAAGCCATTTTATTCAAAAATTTGAGCAGGAGTGCCGCATGGAATTTGAACCGGTCAACAAGGCTTACGTCAATTTGTTTCCTGTGAATGAGACCTACATCAAAGCCTGGAAAAATGCCGAAACCGGTTACCCGCTGATCGATGCCAGCATGCGCTGTGTGATTGAAACGGGATACCTTAACTTTAGAATGCGGGCTTGTCTGGCGTCCTTTTTTTGTCACCATTTGTTTCAGGGTTTCTGGCATGGCAGTGCGTTTCTGGCGGCGCAATTTCTGGATTTTGAACCCGGAATTCATTACCCACAATTCAATATGCAGGCTGGTGTGACCGGTATCAATACGATTCGGGTATATAATCCTGTGCTGAATGGTCAAAAACACGATGAAGACGCAAGGTTCATCAAAAAATGGATTCCAGAACTAAAAGATTTGCCGGCTCATATCGCCCATCAACCCTGGGTCATGACGGATATGGAACAACAATTCAATAATTTTGTATTAGGCAAAGACTATCCAAAACCCATTGTGGACATCAAAAAAACCAGACAACATGCTTTGGATACCTTGTATGGTTTGCGAAAACAAAAACTGTCTAAGGATGAAAGTCAAAGAATTTTGGAGGCACATACGTTGCCGGACAGGAATCCAAATCATTAAAAAACCCAATGCTTTTAGAACATTGGGCTTAGAGTCTTAAATAAGAATTTGTTTACTCAACAATAATTTTATGTTTGCTTATACCTTCCTCATGATTCAAATTTAAAATGTAAGCTCCACTGGATAAATTCGTACGAATGTTATTCGATTCAATTTCACCATTCTGGACCATTCTTCCCTGCATATCATAAATACTATAGCTGTTGAAATTTAATTGAGATTGAATGAAAATCTGATCTTGAACAGGGTTTGGGTACACACCAACAGTTTGTAAATCCTGATCTTCAACAGATAATGCATTCAGATCATAAACATACAATTCACTTCCAAAGATCTCATCGCCATTGGCATCGAGTTCGTCAGCTCTGAATAGAATAAATTCCTGACCTGGCCAATAAAATATTTCCGTAACATCCACATATTCTTCTGTAAGCTGAAATATTGATGATCCATCAGATAAGTATAGTCTGGCATCATTGTCTGTTCCAGGTTCTCCGGAATACATCAGACCTTCTGCATTAGGTATAAGCGGTGTTGAAACTATAATATAATCATCAGGATCATGATTATCATTTGCACCTGATATGCTGCTTAAGGCAGTTACAGTGTCTGAAGATGGGTTATATTTATAAAGCTCATCACCATCAACTCCATTATCGCCTTCAAAATAAAGCTCATCGTTCCACACAAAGAAGCTTCTTACGCTATCAATATTTAAATTATCAACTGCTGAAACAAGTACAGTTCCGGCAGTAGTACCATCTGTTTTCCAGACCTGACCTTCGGCTTCAAAATATACTTCGTTGCCTAACTGAACAAAATCCCCTATTGACGAGTTTCCTGAACCCGGGTCAATATCTTTAATCAGTGTAAAAGTTTGGGCAGCAGGATCATACTCATACAACTCCGTTCCAACTGTTGCATCATCTGTGGAATAATTCATGTAAAGCAATATCTTTCCGTTAAAGGCAATGGTGTTGCCACCAAGTACAGATTCTTCACCTGATCCAACATCCGGTACTTCACTTCCGGTTGTTCCATCAAATTCAATCAGTTTGTTTGGTTGAACAATAGAATTAAAGCCAGTGTAATACAATTTTCCATTCAACTCAATCGGATTAAAAAGACCTGAAAAGGAGGATCCATAAAGCGATTCACTGCTTACGGCTGTGCCGTCGTAAGAAAACAGATCCACACCTCCAACATTTTCATCAAATGCGGTAAAATATAATTTACCATTGTAAACCATGAAATTGTTTGGTGTACTTCCTGAAGAGCCCGGTCTGATATCTTGTACAAGAGAAACGTTCAAATTTGAATCCAGTTTCCATAATTCTAATCCGTTCACACCATCATTGGCACGGAACAACACCTCGCCGTTAAATTCGGTAAGGTTTGCCGGTGAAGCATTCGAATCACCCGGATTTATGTCAGACACCAAATTGACAAAGCCATCAATATTTTGAGCTGTCGAGATACTTATTGCGAATGCAATAAAAGATAAAAAGTAAAATTTTTTCATAGATAATGTATTTAATGTTAAACAAATATATTTAATAAAATATGTCTGAAAAAAATATGAATGCTAAAATCAACCAAAAAACAGGCAGCCCTTCAACCCAAAACGAGGAAAAGTAGGCCTTTTGATTCAATCTGGAAATGATGATAACATAGGATAAACTTAAATACAATAAGACATAAAAGAGAATTTCATCAGGTTCAAAGATGAGCCATCTGATCAATAATAAACCTATTATAACGATCATCGAAAGTATTTTGGTTCTGATTAATCCCAGAGAACTGACAATCGTCTTTAGATATGCCTTGTCATAGGGGTAATCCCTAACCTCAAAAGGAACCATAAGTAAAACAACGATAAAAAATCTTTCAACAAGTTCAAATGACCAATATACATCAAAAGCCTCGGTCCTATTTTCCTCCAAAAAGGGAAAAACTACAGTAACTGAACTCCATATCGTAGCTATCAGAAATACCTTAAGCAAAGGTACTTCCCTTAGATTTCTTTTGTAAACAGGAACAGCATACAATAGATTTAATAACCCCAGTACAGTGCTGAAATAAATTACTTCTATACCAACAAATAAAGAATTGACTACCAATCCTAAAAAACATAATAAAGAAAATAATTGAATAATTCTGAGCTGCTGAGTAAGACTTCTATGGTGTAATCTTGCCACGGGTGCATACTTCACAAAATTATAACCGGTTATACAGGCTAAAAAAACAAAAATGTACAGGTTAAAATCCGGTGAAACTTCAAATTTTAAGTACGTCAGGCTTAAAAGTGAAACGACAGATAAAGCAACATGAATGCTACTACTGATGTAAAATCTAAAAAATGCCTTTAGGATTTGCATTCTTCAAAAATAACTGAAAAAAATATAGTTGAAAACCTCGTTGAAATCTTAACTAATCGAGGCTTTTATTTAACAGGTGTTTTCTCCGAAATCGATTACTTTTGCAAAAAATCTAAAATTTTTCAGTGATGAATACTCATGTTTTTTCAAACAGGCACATTGGTTCAAGAGGTGAAAAAATCGAGGAAATGCTTGATTTAATTGGTGTAGAAACGATGGAACAACTCATCGTTGAGACCGTACCGGATAACATTAGGCTTAAAAAACCACTTTCACTGCCTGAACCTATTGGTGAATATCAATATAGCAAGCACATCAGTAAAATTGCTGAAAAAAATAAGGTATTTAAATCGTACATTGGCTTAGGTTATCATCAGGCCATTATGCCGGCTGTCATTCAAAGAAATATTCTGGAAAATCCGGGATGGTATACGGCTTACACACCATATCAGGCTGAAATTGCTCAGGGCAGACTTGAAGCTTTGTTGAACTTTCAGACCATGGTGTCCGATCTTACACAAATGGATCTTGCCAATGCATCATTACTTGATGAAGCAACTGCATCAGCTGAAGCCATGACCATGCTGTATGCAGTCAGATCGAGAGCTAAGAAAAAAAATAATGCCAATAAATTTTTTGTATCGGAGAATATTCTTCCGCAAACCCTTGCATTATTAGAAACACGTTCAGAACCATTGGATATTGAACTAGTTGTTGGAAATCCCGATGATTTTGAATTTGGCGATGAGTATTTTGGAGTCTTTCTACAACACACAGGGAGAAAAGGTGAAATCAGAGACCACAAAGAGCTGGTTACTTCCTGTAAAGCTATGGATATTAAAGTAGCTGTAGCAGCAGATATCATGAGCCTTGTGCTCCTTGAAGGACCAGGCGCCTGGGGTGTTGATGTAGTTGTTGGAACTACACAAAGATTTGGTATACCCTTGGGCTATGGCGGGCCACATGCGGCATTTTTTGCAACAAAGGAAGAATACAAAAGAAACATTCCGGGTAGAATAATTGGTGTATCCAAAGACTTAGATGGTAATAGAAGTTTGAGGATGGCGCTTCAAACGAGAGAACAACATATCAAAAGAGACCGTGCCACATCAAATATTTGTACAGCACAGGTATTGCTTGCTGTGATGGCTGGCATGTATGCGGTATTTCATGGACCAAAAGGCTTAAGGTTTATAGCAAATCAGATACACAATAAAGCAGTACTACTTGCAAATACACTTATCAGGCTGGGCTTCGAACAAAAAAATGAGCTGTTTTTTGATACTATTCAAATCAAAGCGAAAGCCAAAAAAATCAAACCTTTAGCAGAAAAGAGAAAAATAAATTTTTACTATGCTGATAAGGATACAATTTGCATTTCAATAAATGAAATTACAAGACACAAAGACATCAATGCGATCGTAAAAGTTTTTGCTGAAGCTTATGGTAAAAAGCCTGTAAAAATTGAAGAAAATGATACGCTATCCATCATAGAAGGACATGAGCTACAAAGGATAACGCCTGTTTTAAAGCACGAAGTTTTCAACTCTTTTCACTCAGAAACTGAATTGATGCGTTATATAAAATCCTTAGAACGTAAAGACCTGTCTCTTAACCATTCGATGATCTCTTTAGGCTCTTGTACCATGAAGCTGAATGCAGCGGCGGAAATGTTACCACTTAGCGACCACCGATGGGGTAATATTCATCCTTTCGCACCGGTTAAGCAAGCTAAAGGATACCATAAAATTTTGAAAAGTCTTGAAGATTATTTAACAGAGATCACAGGCTTTTCCGCAACTTCTCTTCAGCCTAATTCAGGTGCACAGGGTGAATTTGCTGGACTTATGGTCATAAGAGCCTATCACAAATCCAGAGGAGATGCCCATAGAAATATTTGTCTGGTACCATCTTCGGCTCACGGAACCAACCCCGCAAGTGCCGTTATGGCCGGCATGAAGGTGGTGGTTGTAAATGCTAATGAAAAAGGCAATATCGACGTCGACGACCTGAAGGCAAAGGCTGAAAAACACAAAGACAATTTAGCAGCACTAATGGTCACTTATCCGTCTACACACGGCGTATATGAGTCCAGCATTAAGGAAATCACACAATGTATACACGATAATGGCGGTCAGGTTTATATGGACGGCGCCAATATGAATGCACAGGTTGGCTTGACCAGCCCTGGTGCCATAGGAGCTGATGTTTGTCACCTTAATTTACATAAGACGTTTGCTATTCCACACGGCGGTGGCGGTCCGGGTGTTGGTCCAATTTGTGTAGCTAAACAGCTGGCACCTTTCCTGCCTGGAAATTCAGTGATCGAAACCGGAGGAAAACAAGCGATATCAGGTATTTCCGCTGCACCCTGGGGATCATCTTTGGCCTGTTTAATTTCATATGCCTACATTAGAATGCTTGGTGAAGAAGGCTTGCGAAAATCTACTGAAGTTGCCATATTAAATGCCAATTATATCAAAGAACGTCTTAAGGACCACTATCCTACTTTGTACACGGGTGAAAGAGGTCGTGCTGCGCATGAGTTTATCATAGACTGCAGACCTTTCAAAAAACATGGTATAGAAGTTGTGGATATTGCAAAACGTTTGATTGACTATGGTTTTCATGCGCCAACAGTGTCATTCCCGGTTGCCGGAACCATGATGATCGAGCCTACTGAAAGTGAAAGTAAAGCAGAACTGGACCGTTTTTGTGATGCCATGATCAGCATCAGACAGGAAATCGAAATGTGTATTGCAGAAGATAAAAATAATATCTTGAAAAATGCTCCGCATACTTTAGGTATGCTTACCGCAGACGAATGGACACTGCCTTACAGCAGAAAACAGGCCGCTTTTCCGATTGCAAACAATCATGATAACAAATTTTGGCCAAGCACAAGAAGAGTTGATGAAGGTTATGGTGACCGAAATTTAATTTGTACCTGTAATCCAATAGAAGATTATTTAGAGCCTGAAGAGGTGTAAACCATGCCATTATATGAGGTGGATTGTTCCTATTGCTTTATTGCTATTTATTGAGATTTATGCTTTACAAGCGTTTAGAGAACTGTTCCCGAAGAAAGCCATTACAATTGTTTACATAGTTACAAGTTGTTTGGTGTATGGTTTAACGATCGGCAGCTTCTTCATGGATGTCAAAGGCGGAACCTTTGCCCAACCACGTGGATTTTTAATGGGTCTCACACTCAGCCTTGTGGTGGCAAAGCTCATTATTATTCCGTTCGTGTTTTTTGAAGACATCATAAGAGTTTTTCAATTTTTTATTCAAAAGCTATTTTCTACAGAACAACAACACTTTCCTTCGCGAAGAAAATTTGTGAGTACTATTGCTTTAGGTCTTGCAGCTATTCCATTTGGAGGTATACTTTATGGCATGTTCAAAGGAAAATACAACTTTAAAGTATTAAACTATAAGTTAGCTTTTGATGACCTACCAGATGCATTTGAAGGATTAAAAGTTCTTCAAATCAGTGATATCCACTCGGGGAGTTTTGACAGCATAAAGAAAGTAGAATACGGCATAGACCTCATCAACGCGCAGGAGGCAGATGTTATATTTTTTACGGGTGATTTGGTCAATAATCTGGCTGCAGAAATGGATGATTGGGTAGAAAGCTTTAGTAAAATTAAAGCTAAACACGGCGTTTTTTCTGTCCTGGGTAATCATGACTACGGTGATTATCACAATTGGGAAAGCCAGGCCGCTAAACAAAATAATTTTGACAATTTAATTCGTATCCATGGTAAGTTAGGCTGGAAACTATTGAGAAACGCGAATGATGTTATTGAAATAAACCACCAAAAACTGCACATCGTAGGCGTAGAAAACTGGGGAAAAGGAGGCTTTAAACAGGCCGGAGATATTGATAAAGCTTCAGAAGGTATTGAAAAATCAGACTTTAAAATATTACTCAGCCATGATCCTTCACATTGGGATGAAATCGTAAAAACACACCCAAAACATTTTCAATTGACTCTTAGCGGTCATACGCACGGCATGCAATTTGGGATAGAAATTCCCGGCTGGTTCAAATGGAGTCCTGTGCAGTACCGCTACAGACAATGGGCAGGCATTTATAATAATGAAGGTAGATTCCTGAACGTGAATCGTGGTTTTGGCTATCTGGCCTATCCTGGTCGTATTGGGATTTGGCCTGAAATTTCTGTTATTGAACTCCATTCGGTATAATCTCAGTATTTTTAATACTATTTTTATTTATCTTCGTTAACAAAAAATAATTATGAAATATCTTAGCTTATTATGGATTTGTTTTATTGGTTTAAACCTAAGTGCACAAACCGACAATGAGAATTTAAACACTCAACTTGAAAATATGAGATCTGCTTTTATGGAAAAAGACTTTGCTATAGTGGCAGATTATACTTATCCTAAAGTTTTGGAAATGATGGGTGGAAAGGAAAACATGATTGAGGTAAGTGCTGCATCCATAGCTAAAATGGAATCCCAAAACTTTATTGTAAAATCCATTTCTTATGAAAAACCATCTGAATTTTTAAAACATAATGGTGATTTACAATGCGCTATCACCCAGATAATGGTCATGTCTACTCCTAATGGTAATGTACAGAATAAGACAGTTCTGATAGCTATATCAAAAGATGAGGGAGAGAATTGGGTGTTTTTGGATACTTCAGGAATGCCTCGTGCTTCGGTTGAAGATTTTTATGAAAACCTACATCCTGAACTCAATTTGGACAGAGGCGGAAAGAAGATGTTGGATTAAACAGATTTTTTGGTAAGCTATCAAGTAATAGTATGAGATTCCTCGTGGTTCAGGTCTAGCTCCATCGGAATGACTTAAATGTTTTTAAAGACGTAATACGAAGCACTAAATGTATTATAGGCATAAAGTCATGCCGATCCCGAATTTGTCGGAAGAGACTTCACATCACCCGCATTAAGCAGCCCTTGAGCAAATGTATGAGATTCCTCGTCGTTCGTACCTCACTACAGCGGAAAGACTTGTGGCTTTGGTTGTCGTTTTATGATAATAAAGAATATTTAACCCCAACTTAAAACATGTTCATTATAGGATCGGAATTTCTCGTTTTGTTGTTTTATCAAATTCATTTTCTTCTCCTTACGCCAGCCTTTTAATTCTTTCTCTCTGGCAATGGCTATTTTTATGCTTTCGTATTTTTCGTAATAAATCAAATCATATAGATTATATCTTCCGGCAAACGTACTTTTTTTGAATTTAATAGCTTGATGATGTTCTGTAAGCCTTCTTTTTAAATTATTAGTCACTCCAATATAAAATGTTGTACGGTATTTATTGGTTAAAATATAAACGTAATAGCTTTGCATTAAAATCAATGTTGAAAAATCAAACCACCCAAAATTAGGACATTTTCTATTATTAAATATTGGCTTTATATAAAATAGTAAAAAAAGCCGATGCGTTTACTCACTTCGGCAAAAGCTCACTTCGTCGGGGCTCAATGCATAGCAGTGTAAGACAGTCGTTCGTGACTCTACCGAAGTCTCAGAACTGCAATGAATTTTGGGCTCTGTAGGCGTTTTTGAGTGCACCAGGCGTATTCCAGCTTAAATGTCATGCCGATCCCGAATTTGTCGGGAGAGGCATCCCATCACCTTCATCACGCGGTATTTGAGCAAATGTATGTGATTCCTCGTCATTCGTTCCTCACTCCTTCGGAATGACTTTTGGGTTTAGTTGTCTTTTTGTTGTTTTATAAAACAATTTGTCTGTTACAGGTCATGACGAATCAAAAAGCATCTTACTGATCATATCAAGTATGCACTGACCTGTAGCATGCGATATCTTTCAACTGACCTTAATCATAAAAAAAGCCTTGTAAAAACAAGGCTTTTATATTAATGAGAATATAATCTTTAATCCTCCAAAGCTTCAGCTCCAGCGACAATTTCTAAGATCTCGTTTGTAATTGCAGCTTGTCTGGCTTTATTATAAGTTAATTTCAAGCCATCTCTAAGTTCCTGAGCATTCTCAGTGGCTTTATGCATAGCCGTCATTCTGGCGCCATGCTCTGAGGCAAAGGAGTCTCTTAAAGCCTTGAATAATTGAATGTTCAGTGATTTTGGCATGAGCTCCCTAAGAATCTCTTCTTGTTCCGGTTCAAATATATAGTCCAGTTGTTGTGGTTTTTCTTCTTCATTGCTTTTTGCAACCAAGGGCAAAAAGTCTTCGGCCTCCACTATTTGCGTAGCCGCATTTTTGAACTTATTGTATACTAAAACTACTTTATCGAATTTTTTGTTTTCAAAAGCTTCCATGATCTTTGTCGAGATCTCAACAGAATTATTGAATGACAAGTCATTAAAAATTTCTGTATCATGGTGATATACCTTCATTGACTTTTTGAGGATATCGTTCGCTTTTTTACCTAAAGTCAGAACTTCAACATTCTGATCTTTGTAAACATCAGTTTCTAAATGCTTAACTTTTTTGACAATATTGGAATTGAAAGCACCGGCTAAACCACGATTTGAAGATATAGCTACGAGCAGAATATTTTTAAGTTCTCGCTCCTCAGTTAAGGCAGAGGATAAGTCATCTTCGACCGTAGAGCTAAGGCCCTGGATAAGTTCAGTTAACTTTTCAGCATAAGGCCGCATGGCCACAATGGCATCCTGGGCTTTACTCAATTTTGCTGCAGAAACCATTTTCATGGCACTGGTGATCTGCATGGTTGAGCTTACCGAGCTTATTCTACTTCTGAGTTCTTTAAGATTAGCCATAGCGTTTTATCTCAATATGATTAGTACTTTGAAGCGACTTCTTTTGCTGCATCCTCTAGCGCCTGA
>CAJXVZ010000062.1 GCA_913062845.1 uncultured Psychroflexus sp. | reverse complement strand
AGCGTTAGTTTTGTTGATTTTACAAAATGCCAGAAAATACGTGAAGCTCTGCAGGAAAATACTAAAATGCTGTATTGCGAATCTATGAGCAACCCATTGCTTGAGATACCTGATTTTTTATCTATCAGTGAAATATCTAAGGAAAATCAGGCAAAATTTGTTGTAGACAATACGTTTTCACCTTTGGTTTTACAACCTGCAAAACATGGAGCAGATGTTGTTATTCACAGTTTAACAAAATTCATTAATGGCAGTTCCGACGCTGTTGCCGGAGCAGTTTGTTCAACTGCAGAATTTATTAATGCACTTAAGGATGTAAATACCGGTTTAGCCATGCTTCTAGGCCAAACACTGGATAGTTTGCGTTCTGCATCTATTTTGAAAAACCTGAGAACACTCCCAATCAGGATGCAACAACATTCCCGAAATGCAATGTATCTCGCTACAGAATTCCAAAAACTGGGCTACAAGGTTTCTTATCCTGGATTAAAATCTCATCCACAGCATCAAAAAATGACAAAGTTCATGACGAAAGATATGGGCTTTGGTGGTATTATGAGCGTAGACTTCAGAACAGTTGAAAGAGCTAATGCAATAATGGAAATGATGCAACATAAAAACATTGGTTACTTAGCTGTCAGTCTTGGGTTTTACAAAACATTATTCAGTGCATCGGGTACTTCTACTTCGAGCGAAATACCAGAAGATGAACAACAGAAAATGGGCTTGTCTCCGGGACTTGTGAGATTTTCTGTAGGCCTGGATCATGATATACAAAAAACACTGCAGGAAATGCTCGACGCTATAGATTTGGTTGCTGAACCTCAGAAAATTTAATGTAATCATCAAATTTAAGATTGAAGTTGTCTCAATATCTTTTTTATTCAATAAAGATCCGTTTAAAATTCGAAAAAAGACTATTAAACAATTTACTTATAATTCCTGAATAAAATCGTAATAAGGTTAGCGGTCGATATTGAGACGGCTGCTTTTGTCTTTAGAAATTACCAGAGTATATTTATGGTTTTATTTTTAACTACTTAAAAGTATTTGTATTTTAGCTTACCTAAAATACAAGTTATGCGTATTATTTACTTATTTCTATGTGCCACATTCTTTTTTGCCTGTAAAGCCCAAAAAGAAGTTTCAGATGTTGACCCTGAAATCTATGCTCAAAACATCAAAGCCCAAACGCTTAAAGACAAGTTGTACGTATTTGCTTCGGATGAATTTGAAGGCAGAGATACAGGTAAGGAAGGGCAGAAGAAGGCTGCGAAATTTATTGAAAACTTTTATAAAAGCATAGGTGTAACTTCCCCATTAAAGGACGGTAGTTATTTTCAGGAAATACCATCGTCCTATTTTAACGACAGACTTCCGGATACCGAAAATGTTTTGGGATTTATACCCGGAGATGGCTCAACTGATGAAATACTTGTTTTATCTGCGCATTATGACCATATAGGGGTAAAAGGAGATAAGATTTTTAACGGAGCTGATGATGATGGTTCAGGCTCTGTAGCACTTCTCGAGATAGCCAATGCCTTTAAAAAAGCTGTAGATGATGGTTTTAAACCTAAAAGAGGTATTTTGTTTTTGCATGTCACAGCAGAAGAGAAAGGGCTTTTAGGCTCAAAATATTATTCAGAAAATCCTGTTTTTCCAATTGATGCTACAGTAGCTAACCTTAACACTGATATGATTGGCAGAGTGGATGATGATCATAAGGATAATCCAAATTACTTTTACCTTATAGGTAGTGACAGATTAAGTACAGAATTACATGAAATTTCTGAAGCCACTAATGAAAAATATGTTCAGTTGGAACTGGATTATAAATATAATGCCAAAGATGATCCTAATCGGTTTTATTACAGAAGCGATCATTACAATTTTGCAAAGTTTGATATACCGGTAATCTTCTATTTTAATGGAACTCACGATGACTACCATCAGCACACCGACACACCGGATAAAATCAATTATGAGTTACTGGCCAAACGTGCAAAGCTCATTTTTTACACAGCCTGGGAAATAGCAAATAGAGATAAAAGACCATTTGTAGATCAACCTACTAGAAAATGATCCTAATGCGCTTTTTGATTTTAACTATTGGCTTATTAGCTTCTTTTTCCAATTTTGCCCAGGACAAAACTGAGATTGAAAAAAGTATCAGACACAAAGATGTACCACCAAAAGCAATAGCCGATTTGATGGCGATTTTAGGCCCCGATCATAAAGTGAAATGGTACTATCAGGAGGATGGACAAAAAAAGGTTTATGAAGCTAAGTTTATTTGGTTTTCTGATCATTACTCTGTAGAATTCAATGCAAAAGATGCTGTGATTTCTAATGTTGAAATCGAACTTAAATTGAATGAACTTGAACCTAAATTTATTAAAAGACTTCATAAGACGCTTGATGAAATATTTGTTGATAATAGTATCCGAAAAATTCAAAAGGAATATTATGGTAAACCTGAAGAATTACTGGAATTAATATCCACACAGGTGATTCCAAAAGAACTTTCTGTTCAATATGAAGTTGAAGTGATTGGCAATAATGGTTCAAAAAAAGCACTTTTTGAACTGATCCTGAATAAAAAACTAAAACCTATTTCACAAAGGCAAATCAAAGTCAAATCTTCAGATATATTTGATTATTAATGAGATATTATTTCTTTTTACTACTTGTTGTAATCTCAATCACTGTTATGGCTCAAAACCTGCAATCAGGCTTTTTGCCGAATATCACATTGTCCTATAAATTAAATGAAGAGTATAAATTGGTCCACAAACTAGAAAGTCGATGGCCCTCTTTTAATGATCTCGACAGAAATTTTGATCCGGAGTTTGAGAGATTTGATGTTCAAACATATATCGAAAGAAAGACAGGTTTGTTTTCTAAAGTTTCATTAGGTTATCAATTCCGGTTCAGAACGCAAAACCGATATGCTCACAGAACTATACAACAATTTTCATGGACCAATCGATTTGACAGGTATAGGATCGGGCACAGATTAAGGAGTGATCAGACATTTTCTGATGACAGAAAGCCCGAAGTAAGATTCAGGTACAGGGCAAAATTGCAGCTACCACTTCAGGGGCAAAGTTTAGATTTAGGAGAATATTATTTGTCCCTTTCTGATGAATTGGTCTGGTCTTACAGGTCGCCAAACGCAGATCTGGAAAACAGGATTATCGCGAATTTAGGACTTTACATAGATGACAAAAACAAGGTTGAAACCGGTTTTGAATGGCGTGTAGAAGAATTTTTCCTGGAAAAGGTGCGTCATCAGCTTTGGTTTGTGCTAAGTTGGTACAAAAGTCTTTAATTATTAGATGTTTTTTTAATTTCATTCTATGGTTTTCGTTACTTTTATTCTATGAAAATTAATTGGCTTTTTGGTTTTATTGTCTTATTCATGTTCTCAATTTCCAATGCTCAGGAAAGCACGATTGATTTAATTAAAACTGAAAAACTTATTGTTGATGCATTTCTTGGCTTTGACAAATTTGAAAACAAATACTATATAAAGCATAATACACTTTTTAAAATTTCACCCTCAAATGAAGAAACAGCATTTCAGGATCTTCTTCTGGGCGATATTTCAAGAGTTGATTTTTTAAATCCAAATAAAATTATCGTCTTTTACCAGATGGCCAATGTTGTTATTATTCTGGATAATCGTCTGACGGAAATAGACCGTCAAAATTTCAATACACTTTCTCCATTTAAGAATGTAAGTCATGCGGGCTCATCCAAGGACCAGAGTTTATGGATCTATAATATAGATTTAAATCAATTGGAGCTCTTTGATTACAGATATGACAAGACGATCGCTCAATCTTTGCCTATAAATAATGAAATACTTAATCTAAAAAACAATTTTAATTTTTGCTTTTTGCAAACTTCAGACGGGATTCTTATTTACAATATTTACGGCAGTTTACTTAAAAAGATACCGAAAAGGGATATCATGGGTTTTGATGTTTTTAAGAATAAACTTGTTATTCATTCTCAAGAGGGCTTAGAAATTTATAATCAGAATTTTGATCTTGAGGAGCTCGTAAAAGTTAATTTCGAAGACTATGAATCGCTTTTTTATAAAGATGAAAACCTATACCTTTACAACGGAGAAAAAATATTTTTCTATTCAATAACTAATAAGAATTAAGCCTTATGCACGTTGCTATTGCCGGAAACATTGGTGCTGGAAAAACCACTTTAACAGCATTACTCGCTAAACATTTTAAATGGGAAGCTCAATTTGAAGACGTTCTGGAAAACCCTTATCTGGAAGATTTCTACGACGAGATGTCTAGATGGTCTTTTAATCTTCAGGTTTACTTTTTGAACAGCAGATTCAGACAAATTCTTGATATCCGGGAAAGTGGTAAGGATATTATTCAGGATAGGACCATC
Organism: uncultured Psychroflexus sp.; assembly: GCA_913062845.1. Taxonomy (GTDB): domain Bacteria; phylum Bacteroidota; class Bacteroidia; order Flavobacteriales; family Flavobacteriaceae; genus Psychroflexus. The sequence goes on along the minus strand of CAJXVZ010000062.1, from coordinate 15,160 downwards.
TATGAAGATGCCTATATCTTTGCGCCTAATTTACATGCGATGGGATTAATGACTAACCGTGATTATGAAAACTATCGCTCACTTTTTGACCTGATGGAGTCGGTAACTAAAGCTCCTGATCTTTTAATATACCTTAGAAGTAGTGTGCCAAATCTTGTGAATCAGATCCAAAAAAGAGGACGCGATTATGAAAACTCGATTTCAATAGACTACTTAAACAGGCTAAATGAACGCTACGAAGCCTGGATACACGATTATAATAAAGGTAATTTATTGGTTTTTGATGTAGATAATATTGATTTTGTTGATAATCCTGAACATTTGGGTGACATTATCAATAAAATCGATGCAGAACTTAATGGATTATTCAAGGTCTAATCGTTCTTGTCTATTTCCTTCAGGGTTTTGTAGTTCCTGTAAAGCTTTTTGGTAAGTATACCATATAACAAAACATAGAATCCTATTATAAGTAGAAGTACGACCACAAAAAATATGACCATAAAAATTATACTGTAAACTTTTACTTCTGTTGATTCTGCACCAAGCATATCATCCAGACCTGTATAGGCTATCACTCCAAATGATATCGAAAATATAACAAGATTAAATAAAACATAAGCCTTTACCGTTTTTCTGGTAATAATTATGTTTCTCATCAGACCTCTGATGCTGTCATTGACACTTATCTTTTTATAGTTTCTGTAGAATAAGTAAATGAAAATAAAAATGGCCGTATAATTTACCACCAGTGAAATTCTGTAAAAGATTTCAAGATTAAGGTCTTTAATAACATCCAGGCTATCATCGAATAGGCTGAGGGCTTCTATGCCTATCCAAAACAGAAACTCAGCAATACTTATCAGAAAAATCCACTTTACAATAGATGTAGATTTTTTGTGCATCATCTTGCGAATCTCTTCAGCCTTTACATGAGGCAAGCTCTTTTCTTGCCTTTTCCAGTCTTGTTTTAATAATTCTAACTCATCCATATTAAGGATTTAATATTGTTCTTAATTTCTTTTTGATCCTATTCATTTTCACCCTTGCATTAACTTCAGATATACCTAAAGTTTCAGAAATTTCAGTATAATTTTTATCTTCCAGATACAAAAAAACCAGAGCTTTGTCAATATCATTTAGTTGTCTTACCGCTGCGTACATCAACTTAAGATTTTGTTCTGTTGTATCATCATATTGATGCGCTTCAATTTTGAAACCAATCTCATCAATATCCTGTGTTCTTACTCTTCTTTTCTTTTTTCTGTATAATGTAATTGCAGTATTCAGCGCAACCCTGTACATCCAGGTTGAGAATTTTGCATCACCTCTAAACTTGGGATAAGCTTTCCAAAGCTGTACAGTTATGTCCTGGAACAAATCCTTATGCTGTGCCTGACTGTCGGCATACATACGACAAATTTTATGCACAATATTTTGGTGCTCGTCTAAAAGTTTAACAAATTTCTTTTCTAAATCTGAATTCACAAAACTAGTATTACTCTATAAGTAGTAAACTTTTCTTAATGTTACAATTTTAAAAAACTTTATTCATTAAATTTTACTAATCTTAAAATAATAGTATGAATATTCCTGATACTGGTCAACCCAGAGTTGTTGTTATAGGTGGAGGTTTTGGAGGTATGTCTATCACCAGAAAACTTTTGAATAAGCCTGTGCAACTGGTCTTAATAGATAAAAAAAATTACCACACTTTCCAACCCTTACTATATCAGGTGTCTACTTCAGGACTCGAACCGGATTCAATTGCTTTTCCACTTAGAAAATTTTTAAATGAGAGTAGCAATGGCTATTTTAGAATGGCTGAAGTACAATCTATTGATGACCGAGAAAAACAAATACAAACAAATATCGGAAATCTCAAATATGACTATCTGGTTATCGCGACCGGTTCCAAAACCAATTTTTTTGGAAATGAAAATATTGAGAACAATGCGGTCTGGATGAAGACCATTCCACAGGCGCTGAACTTAAGAAGTCTTATTTTTGAAAACCTGGAACAGGCATCGATTACTGAAGATCCTGACAAAAGAAAATCTTTGCTCACCTTTGTTATTGCCGGAGCAGGACCAACCGGCGTTGAACTGAGTGGTGCCATAGCCGAACTTAGAAACCATATAATAAAGAAAGATTATAAAGATTTTGACACGAAAGAAATTGAAATCCATTTACTGGAAGGTGCCGATAAGGTCTTACCTCCAATGAGCGAGGGTTCGTCAAACGATGCCCATAAATATTTGGATAAAATGGGTGTCAACATTCATTTGAATACCATGGTTAAGGATTACAAAGATCAGGTGGTCACAACTCAAAACGGGGAAAGTTTTTCAACAGAAAATTTCATTTGGAGTGCCGGCGTTCATGGTGCTCCCGTTGAAGGTTTGAATGCTAAAAGTCTGATGGAAAAAACTAATCGTTATAAGGTTGATAAGTATAATCAAGTCTTTGGATACAATGACATATTTGCTATAGGTGACATTGCGCAAATGTCTACAGAAGATTGGCCTAAAGGGCATCCAATGGTTGCCCAGCCCGCAATTCAGCAAGGTAAGCACCTCGCAAAAAATATCTTAAGACGCATAAAAGGTGAAAACATGCAGCCCTTTGAATATTTTGACAAGGGATCTATGGCAACCATTGGAAGGAATAAAGCCGTGGTGGATATCGGGAAGTTTCAATTAGGTGGTTTTATTGCATGGTATATCTGGATGTTTGTGCATTTATGGTTCTTAATTGGAATTAAAAACAGACTTGTGACCTTTTTAAATTGGGTATACAACTACATAAATTATGACAAATCTGAACGCTTGATCATTAGACCTTTTAAATCAAACAGAGCTAAATTGGAAGACATTGAGTAATGAAATGTTGATAAAATGTTCACAATATATTTTTACAGCAAATAAAAGAATTGTCTTAATTAATAATTTTATAGAAAACTACTACAATGGACACTCGAAGTCAAAGTTTAATTGAATTGAGGCCAGTTATTCCGGGAGCAAAAGTCAATGCTCTGACCTCTTCAGAAGAAAAATTCCAAAATGAAACCCTCAGACCAATTGCAAAACTACAAAGCGATTTGTTACTGGAAATTTTCAGAAATTACATCGAACGACGAAAAAACGTTTACGACAAATTGTCTCACCAAAAACAAACTGATTATATCGAACATGCCGTAAAGCATGACGCCAAACTAAGAAATGTTGTAAAAGGCGTTTTTATCGGTATGTTCACCCATGCAGAGTATATGACTTATATTGAAAATCACAGAGCGCTCAACAAAAGGATTACAAACTTGACCATTGAGCGTCTAAAAAGTCATATGCAATATTTTGAGAAAATTGCTGTATGATCTTTTATATGTAAAAGTTGTAAGCTAATCAATACTGCTCTTTTTCGTTTGGGAAGTCACCGCTTTTAACGTCAGAATTGTATTGTCCAATAGCGTTGGTCATTATATCGTGTAGGTCAGCGTAACGTCTTAAAAACCTCGGACTAAAGGATTTATCCATACCTAGCATGTCAGTAATAACCAACACCTGACCGTCAACACCATTTCCTGCGCCAATACCGATAACAGGTATGGTCAAACTTTCAGCGACTTTTCTTGCCAGATGTGCCGGTACTTTTTCCAGTACGATGGCAAAACATCCCAATTTCTCGAGCATTAGGGCGTCTTTTTTAAGTTTTTCTGCTTCTGCTTCCTCTTTAGCACGAACGGTGTATGTTCCAAATTTGTATATGGACTGAGGCGTTAGTCCCAGATGACCCATTACCGGAATGCCAGCTTTCAGAATACGTTTTATAGAGTCTTTTACTTCGCTACCACCCTCAAGTTTTACAGCGTGTCCACCACTTTCCTTCATTATTCTTATAGCAGATCGAAGCGCTTCTTTAGCATCACTTTGGTAACTTCCAAACGGCAGATCTACAACGACCAAAGCGCGATTTATGGCTCTTACAACACTGGAAGCGTGATATATCATTTGGTCCAGCGTTATAGGTAAAGTTGTCTCATGACCCGCCATGACATTAGAAGCAGAATCACCAACCAAAATTACATCTGTTCCTGCACTGTCTACAATTTTTGCAGTGGTAAAGTCATAAGCCGTAAGCATGCTTATTTTTTCACCATTGCTTTTCATTTCTACCAGACTTTTTACAGTTACACGTTTGTATTCTTTTTTTGCTACGGACATGAAAATATTTTTACAACAAAGATATAATTTTTGTTTGTGTTACTATTTTTGTTTTAGGTCTAATATGTTCCTCATATACCTGACATAAGTTTGAGTAGTGTCAAACCCAATGTGTCCATAATCTTCAATGGTGTATAGGTTAATTTTATCTTTGAATTCATTTTTTAATTTTAGGGATGATTTAAAAGGTATTATTAAATCTTCCTTACCATGAATTATGGCAACAGGTTTATTTAGTTCTTTTAGGTAATCATGCGTTTTAAAATTATATCGCAGTAAAAAGCCAGGAATAAAAGGATAATGTTCGTGTAATGTTTCCTTTAGCTCATAATAAGGAGACTGTAAAATAAGCTTTTGTGGATTGTTGTCTGATGCCAGTCTGGCAGCCATACCTGAACCAATCGAATAACCCATTATGATAATGTCTTTTTCCTTATATTTAGTTTTATAATACTCATAAACTAACTGATTATCTTCAATTAATTGCTCTTTACTGGTAATTTTACCTTCACTTTTACCAAATCCTCTGTAATCCAGCATGGCCACATCATAACCCAAATCCGTAAAAAGCTTTGCTCTGCTGCCCCATCCTTGTAGTGATCCGGCATTACCGTGTAGATAAAAAATTAAGCCTTTAGTGGAATCGGCCTTAAAAAAAAGTGTATTAATTTTTCCACCATCTGGAACTTCAATATCAATTTCTTCAAAATTCTGATCAAATTCAAATGTATGATCTACAGGTAATTTCTGTGGATAGAAAACTAAATGTTCTTGAAAAAAATAAAACCCAATACATACAAGAATGTAAAGCACTACAATGATCTTCAACAGAAGGATTAAAACTTTTTTTACTCTTTTCATTTCACTTTTATTAGTAATTCGTTAAAAATACTAAAAAAATCCAAGTACTAATTAAATCACATTAACTCCAAAACATGGCATATAACACCACAAGAATAATCATAATGGCAAAGGCACCAACATTAAAAAGAGGCGAAGTTTTAAACATTTGCTTCGTGATCGGGATACCCTTTTCATCATCTTTTCCTTTATGCTGAACATAGCTTACAAGTCCAATAATAAACATGGTAAGTAATAAAGTATACCCCATTTGATCCAGGAACGGTACATCAACAAAAAATGCATTTGAAGACCAGCCTTTTGGAGATACTTTAAAATACATAGCAATTGGAATAGAGCTTAAGACACCAATGATAGCGGCTTTATTAGTGGTTTTTTTCCAGAATAAACCTAAGAGGAAAACAGCAAGTATACCGGGACTTACCACACCTGTATATTCCTGAATAAACTGAAAAGCCTGGTCTATTCCACCAAGAAGTGGAGCAGTAATACAGGCAATAACAAGGGCTATAAAACCGGATAAACGACCAACATTTACTGTAGCTTTGTCGGAAGCATTTTTATTGATATAGGGTTTATAAATATCCATCGTAAATATAGTTGAAGTTGAATTCAGCATAGAAGCCAAAGAAGACACAATAGCGGCAGATAAGGCGGCGAATGCGAGACCTTTTAAGCCAACCGGTAATAACTGAAGTAGCCAAGGATAAGCTTTATCCGCTTCATTGGAGCTTGGTAAATTCTGCTGGCCAATTTCCCCGAGGCCTGCTAATAGTTCTGGATCATTAACAATTACATAAGCGGCTATACCCGGAATAACCACAATTAATGGAATGATCAATTTTAGAAAAGCGGCAAACAAGATCCCTTTTTGCGATTCTTTTAAAGATTTTGCAGCTAAGGTTCTCTGAATGATATACTGATTAAAACCCCAATAATATAAGTTGGCTACCCATAGACCACCTATTAATACTCCTAATCCGGGAAGATTCTTGTATTCAGGGTTTGATTTGTCAAGAATCATTTCAAATCTTTCAGGTACCCTGTCATATATTACTTTAAATCCCTCTACAATACCTTCACCACCTGATACAGTATTCAATGCCAGATAGGTAGTTACAACGCCACCTAGCACCAAAAAGACTACCTGAATAACATCAGTCCAGGCTACGGCAGATAAACCTCCGTACAAGGAATAAGCGGCTGCAAACAAGGCTAAACCAATCACGCCGTATATCATAGGAATACCCATTATAGTTTCTAAAGCTAAAGCGCCTAGATATAGTACAGATGCCAGGTTAACAAATACATATAATGCTATCCAAAAGACCGCAAGAATAGTTTTGAGATTGGTCGAATACCGCTTTTCTACAAATTCAGGAATGGTATAAAGCTCTTTTTTTATAAAAATGGGTAAAAAATATTTGCCGACAATAATTAAGGTCAAAGCTGCCATCCATTCATAAGAGGCGATGGCCAGACCAGAAGCAAATCCGGATCCGGACATACCAATAAATTGTTCTGCTGAAATGTTAGCAGCAATCAGTGAGGCTCCAATGGCCCACCAAGGTAGGGATTTACTGGCTAAAAAGTAATCTTCAGCATTTTTTTGTTTTCCCTTCTTATCGCGGGATACCCAGAGCCCAATACCTAAAATCAGAGTGGCATAGCCTATAAAGATAAGATAGTCCAGTAATTCAAAATTTGTTGACATAGATTTTGGTTTAGGTTGTTGTAAAATGTCTTGTATTTAAGCCTTTCAGTGTTTCTGCGGCTTGTTCTGCTGTGATATCTCTTTGAGGATTTGCAAACATTTCATAACCCACCATAAATTTTTTCACTGTTGCAGACCTTAATAACGGTGGGTAAAATGACATATGAAAATGCCATTCCGGATGATCGCCATCCGTCGGACTTTGATGAATACCAGAAGAGTAGGGGAAAGAAGTTTCAAAAAGATTGTCATATTTTGTAGTCAGATCTTTTATGATTTCGGCAAAAGCCATTTCTTCTTCTTTGTTTAGCTGATTGATATGGTTATAATGATTTAATGGTACAATCATGGTTTCGTATGGCCAGACTGCCCAATAAGGGATAAGAGCGACAAAGTGTTTATTTTTTAATATAATTCGCTCATCTGCTTCAAGTTCTTGCTTGATATATTCTGAAAGTAGACTTTTTTGATTTTTGCTCCAAAAACTTAATTGTTGATTTTGTTTTTTCTGAACAACTTCAGGAATAGAGCTTTGTGCCCAGATTTGACCATGTGGATGAGGATTACTACAACCCATGATATCACCTTTGTTTTCAAATATCTGCACATGATTGATATAGGGTTTGCCACCTAGTTCTTCGTATTCTTTTTGCCATAATTTTATAACCTGATGAATCTCTTCTGCGCTCATCAATGGCAAGGTTAAGGCATGATTTGGAGAGAAACAGACAACTCTGCAAATCCCGGATTCTGATTCAGCTTTTAGCAGACCGCTCTCAAAACTTTCATTTTGTGTATCTTCCAATAATGCAGAAAAATCATTAGTAAAACTGTAGGTACCATCGTATTTCGGGTTACTGCCGCCGCTGGCACGGGTATTTCCGGGACATAAGTAACATTTTTCATCATAGCTCACCTTGTCAAATGCAGTGGTTTTATCTGTTTTGCCCTGCCATGGTCTTTTGGTACGATGTGGAGAAACCAAAACCCATTCTCCGGTTAAGATGTTGAAACGTCTGTGTGGTTTGGAATTGAAATTTGTTGACATTATGATACTTTTTTTGTCCCATCACCGATGGTCGTTAAAATAGAAGTGAGTTGAATATTGAATTTTTCTTCATAAGACGCTGAGATATATTCGATAAATTCGTTGACTTTATCCCGATGCACCAGATTGATGGTGCAGCCTCCAAAGCCTCCACCCATCATTCTTGAACCCAGCACATAATCCATTTTTTTAGTTTGCTTCACCAGAAAATCCATTTCGTTACAGCTAACCTCATAGAGATTTTGAAGTCCTTCGTGAGATTTATAGATTAATTCACCAAACTCAACTAAATTATTTTTTTTAAGTTTTTTCACAGCTTTAAGTGTTCTCTTATTCTCCTGAGACACATAAAGTGCTCTGTTGTATATTTTTTGAGGCAGTACACCTTTAAATTCTTTAACTACACTTACAGGAACCTCTGTAAGATGCCTGTATTTAGGATACTTTTTTTGAATGGCCTCTAATGCAGTCTGGCATTCGTCTCTTCTTACATTATACTCACTTGATGCCAGATTATGAGAAACATTGGTATTTAGCAATACTATGATGTAAGGGTTGAAATCAGCTTTGATCAACTCGTAGTTAAGCGTTTCACAATTAAGAAGTAACAGATGATCCTTTTGGCCTTTTACCACTGCAAATTGGTCCATGATCCCACATTTTGTACCAACAAAAGTATGTTCTGCGTCTCGTGATAATTTGATAATTTGTATATCGGTTAAGCCAATTTTGAAAAGTTCATTAACACCTTTGGCTATACCACATTCAAGTGCAGCAGAAGAGCTTATTCCCGAACCTAAGGGCAGATTACTTTCAATAATGCAGTTAAAGCCATCTATGCTTTCAGGCCTGATGTTGTTGATGTGGTATAAAACACCAAGAACAAAATTCTGCCACTCAACCGCACTTCTCTCAAGTTTATGCAGATCTATTGTAAAACTGCTTTTAAAATTTTTGGAATAGATCTGACAGAGTTTGGAATTATTTTTTCTAAATTTTAACGTGATCTTTTTATCGATTGCAGCCGGAAGTACATGTCCACCATTGTAATCTATATGTTCGCCTATTAGATTGATACGTCCCGGAGACTCTATTATGATTTCGCTCTTAAAGTCATTTATGTCCATTACTTAGGTTTTTATAATTAAGAGTTTAGAATTAAGATTTTTAAATCAATACTCTAACTCTAATTCTAATTCTAAACTCAGTACTCAATACTCAATACTCAATACTCAATACTCTATACTAAATACTAAATACTCGGTACTCTACACTCCACACTATCAACCACCCACTCAAATCAACCTTATATTCCATTTTTCTTTTTTAGATTGATTTGGTTTTAAAATATGTATGCCTCGTTTGTGGTTAAAACTATCTGAAATACCTGTCATAGGTTCAACTGCAAGTCTCTTTTCATTTGGTGGTGCGTAGATCTGAAGGTATTCAGACTTTGGCTTACCGGAAATGCTTACCGCATATTTAGTGGTATGAATTTCAACATTCTTGTCGTACAGCAAAAAACAATCGTCCAGTTTTTTGTCTTTTAAGGCGTAAGGATCCGGAATAAGCGCTTCAGCGATTCCAAGGGAAATCAGATTGTCATTAAATATGACCTCTTTATGAGACTTAAAACTTAAAAAAGCTTTCTCAAAATCATTTATACAGAAATAAGGATGCCAGCCTAAATTATAAGGAAAAGCCTGATTACCAATATTATGCACCTTTACTGTCAGATCTAAATTGCTCGGCTTTAATTTGTAAATCAATTCAATTTTATAGGGAAACGGAAAGCCCTCCGGCGGATTTGTTTCAGTGTAGGACAAGTTTACTTTTGCAAAATCTTTGCCTTCAGACTTTTCATCTATTTGAAATGATTTATTGAAAATTAAACCGTGAATGGCATTTTCTCTGCCTGGCTCATTACAATCCAATTTGTAATGTTTTTCTTCAAAATCATATTCGCCTTTATTAATTCTATTGGCAAAAGGAAATAAAATCGCCCCGGCGTGACTTTTTGAATAAGCTACTTTTTCCAAATCGTCAACAACAGAAATATTATTGAATGATAGAAATTTTAATCGTCCACCTTCATTATCCAAAGCGATCACTGCTTTTGAATTTGTCTCTTTGTCTATAAGTTCGACCTGGGTTTTGTTATTTTCAACGCTAAACATGCTATAGTGAATTTCTTATTTTTATTCTGTTTGTATTTGCGATTTGAGCTTTTTTGTTTTGGATAATCATTTCGGCCAGTTGTTTCCCCATCAGTTTAAAATCAGTTGATAATGTGGTTATTCCACCTTCGAGCACTTCCTTAATTATACTTTCGTTGTAGGAGACGATTCCACAGTCTTTGGACATGACCAGTTTTTTTTCTTTCATGGTCTTTATGATCAAAATGAGATGTTTGTCCTCAAGCACAAAAAATAAAGTTCCTTCAGACACAAGGGTTTCATTAAAATCGGGTAAAACCTGATAATCAATTTGTTTGTTTTCACAGAATTTTTTGAACCCTCTTAATATTCCTAAAGGTTGTTTATCCGAAGAATATATCAGTTTGAAGTTTTTATATTTTTTGATGTCTGCGGTAAGAGTGGAAAGCCCGCTAAAAACATCGTTTTCAAAATCCTGATAGACCGCTGAATAATCAGAAAATTCTTCACGCATCTGATCGAGTATAAAAACTTTTTCTTGATCAAGCAATTTAACGTAAGCCTCAATGCCCTCAAGATTGGCAGGCATGATGACATAATATGAATAGTTTTCCAGATTTCTTTTTATAATATCTGCAAAAAAATCTTTGTTGAAATGATGAAAAAAAACATCTACCTGAACGTTATCACCAAGATGCCTCAGTAATGAATTATATAGATCTTCTTTAAAGGCATTGAGTTCATCAAACAGAATAAATACTTTGGTCTTGACCTGAATATTTTCGCTGGCGACAAAGTAGCCTTTACCAACTGTAGAGTCAATTATTCCTCTGGCTTTTAGTTCATTAAAAGCGCTAATTACAGTATCCCTTGAAATTTTGTGTCTGGTTTTAATGGCATTGAGTGAAGGTAGCTTATCTCCGGTTTTTAGCTCACCATTGATGATGGCCATTTCAACAGACTCTACAATTTGCTTGTATTTTGGTTTATGCGCCTGCTTCTTGATCTGAATTAAATTCATATTACAAATTTAAGACATATTTTTGAATAAACCAACTGGTTGGTACTGGTATGTTTTCTTAAAGCAATCCTCTCGCCTTGATCTCTAAATATTTGTTGATTGTTTTGATGCTCAGATTTTTAGGTTTTGTCAGTATAGCCTGTATCCCGTTTTTTTCCAATTCTTTAACCATTAGTCTTTTGTTATAGGCAAAATCTGTAGCAATGGTTTTCTGGTAAATACTTTCCAGATCTTCAGTTCTGGTATGAATCAGTTTATCCAATTCAGTATTTTCAAAAAAGATGACCACAAGCACATGTTGTTTTGATATGGCTTTTAAGTAGGGGAGTTGTCTTTTTAAAGAGGAGATATGTTCAAAATTCGTAAACAGGAACAGCAAACTTCTATGGGTGACTTTTCTTTTGAGGTGTGCATACAATAAACCGAAATCACTCACTTTGAATCCTGTTTTTATGTTGTACAGCCCTTCGGATAACATGTTGATTTGAGAACGTTTTGATTCTGCTTTTACAAAATTATTGATGCTGTTAGAAAATGTAAGCATTCCCACCTTGTCATTCTTTTTTAAGGCAATGTTGGAAAAGGCCAGAGTTGAATTTATAGCATAATCCAAAAGGCTGAGTTGTTCAAAAGGCATTTTCATGACACGGCCTTTATCTATGATACTGTAGATAGGTTGGGACTTTTCATCCTGAAACTGATTAACCATCAATTGATTTTGCTTTGCTGTGGCTTTCCAGTTAATGTCTCTCACATCATCACCTTTCACGTATTCTTTGATCTGTTCAAACTCCATACTGTGACCAATGCGCCTTACTTTTTTCAACCCAAAGTTTCGTGAATTGCTATCGAGTGATAAGAAGTCGTATTTTTTCATTTGAATAAACGATGGATAAACTTTCACCATCTGTTCATTCTGAAATTGGTATCTTCTTTTTACTAACCTGACAGGTGAAGACACAAAACAATTGAGACTGCCAAAAATGTATTCTCCACGTTTATAGGGTTTTAAGATGTAATCATAAGATTTACTTTTTTTTGAGTCAAGACGAAGAGATTTTAAAAAGTCTCTTTTTTGAAACTGCACAGGAATTTCATCAATGATCTGAAGATGAACTTTAAAATTATAGGCATTTTCAAAATTCAACATGACTACATTTTCGTCACTATTCGAAAATTTTTCAGGTAATAGTCTTTCTCCATAAAATCCTTTCACTCTGTATAAAGCGACGCTTTCAATCAAAATCAGGACCAACAGTGCATAAAACAACAAGGCTGCTATCGAAAACAGGCTATTGAACCAGTAGGACAGAAAAAAAATCACAGCAATTCCAATCATGGCCTTGAAAAAGCGCGAAGAAAAATATAAAGATTTAATCAGTTTGAACACTATCTTGGTATTTCAATAGATTTTACGATCATGTCTATGACGTCTTCGGTGGTCATACCTTCCATTTCCCTTTCAGGTGAAAGTACAATCCTGTGATTTAAGACAGGTTTTAAGCAACGTTTTACGTCATCGGGTGTAACAAAGTTTCTCCCCTGTAAAACAGCAAAGGTCTTTGATGCTCTCATGATAGCCACAGATGCCCGAGGCGAAGCGCCGAGAATCAAATGTGGATGCTGTCTTGTATTGTGGATGATCTCTGCGATGTAAGACATGATCTTAGATTCGACCTTGATGGTATGTATTTCCGATTGAAAAGCAGCGATCTTATCTTTGGTTATTACAGGCTTGATGTCTTCTAAAAATAAACTGGATTTCTTCTCGTGGTGTTTATTAAGAATGGCAATCTCTTCTTCAAGGTTTGGATAATTCAGTTTGATCTTAAAAATAAATCTGTCCAATTGAGCTTCAGGCAGCGCATAGGTTCCTTCCTGCTCTATGGGATTTTGAGTGGCTAATACCATAAAAGGGAGTTCCATTTTATATTGATGTCCATCTATTGTCACCTGTTTTTCTTCCATGACTTCAAATAAGGCGGCTTGAGTTTTGGCGGGCGCACGATTTATCTCATCAATGAGGACCATATTGGAAAAGACAGGTCCCGATTTAAACTCAAAATCTGATGTTTTGGCATTAAAAACAGATGTTCCCAACACATCACTAGGCATTAGATCCGGCGTGAACTGGATCCGGCTGAATTCTGTATCAATACATTTGGCGAATAATTTGGCCGTCAATGTTTTGGCAATACCAGGCACGCCTTCAATGAGGACATGACCATCGGTAAGCAGACTTACAAGAAGTAATTCTATGAATTCATTTTGTCCGATAATAACTTTGGACAATTCAGCTTTCAGATCTTCGGCCATGGATTGGAATTGATTTTTTGCTTCCGGATCTTTTTTGGTTTGTAACTCCTCTGAATTTTCTGAAGCCGCTTCAGCACTCCCTTGTTCTTTATTCAAGTCATCATTATTATTTTCAGGATGCTTTGTCGACTCCTGGTTTTCCGGTTTCTCTTTATTGGTATGATCTTCCATAGCTTAAGATTTTATTTTTGAAATTTGTTTTTCTAATTTTAAAAGTGTCTCCTTTGAAATAGTCTGTTGGTTTTCAATGACATCAATCAGTTTTAATAAGGCTCTTATTTGTTTGATCTCCTGACCTGACTTTGAGGCCAGTTGTCTGACAAAATCATCGTCCAGTACCGAAGTAGAAATCAAATACTGATCTCTCACGTAATCAAAAAAGTGTTCAATGAGTTTAGTGGCAATGCTTTTATGATCTTTTTTTCTGAAATACATATCAGATATCGTTTTTGTAAAAGCATAAGTTTTATTTTCAAAAGGTTTGATGATTTCAATTGGCTTCTGTTTACGTTTACCTTCAAAAAAGATGTAAATAATTCCGGTGAGCAGAATCAAATAATAAGCCCATCTCAAATATCTATTATTGACCAGATATTGTAAAATGTGTTGTGCCTTTTGTTCTTTTTGCGCTTTATAATTTTGATCAACATAGATTTTTTTGCTGTAATCGAGATGCTTTAAAATATCTTCCGTGTATTTTGAATGTGTTGTATCTACAAGAAAGTAATTGGTAAAAGCCTTTGGAAACAAATGAAGAAATATTTGACCTGAGCCAAAATCTGCCTTGATGAAATTTGGATGATGTTTGGTCGCTGTACTGTCTTTTTTATTGGCCTGTGCATAACCTAAAACATCTATGTCTGTGCTGTCTTCATATTTGAAAAAATGAAAGTTCTCATTTCTGTGAAATTGATATCCTTTTGACAGCGTATCAGTTTTTAGAACAGGTTTATAACTGATCTGGTTTTTTAATAAGAAGATATCTTTATCCAACCCGAGTGTGTCAAGCATCAAGTCAGGCAAATATTCTGCCGACATAAAAACGGTATTACCTTCATCAACCCAATTCAGTATTTCTTTGACATCATAATCACCTATGAATAAAGAAGCGTTGAACAAAAGATAGTTGCCGCTTGGCTCTTTGTCTGAAATAAACTCATAAGGTGTTGTATTAATTTCTTCAATATTTTTCTGATATGTTGTAAAGACCTCATGGAAAACTTCTGCACCATAAGGCTTATCATGATATTTCCAATAGCTGTTGGACCAGTCCAAAGGCCTTTCTGCCGTGGCCTCTAAAAAGATGTATGAGCCCACAAAAAGTAACAGGAATATAAGGAAGAAATTTTTAGGCTTTAGCATATTGTTTTTGGTCTAACAGACTATGAAATTTTTCTGAATTAGATTTATAGTTTTGAAAATAAGCTTCATCAAACACCATTTGTCCGTACCAGATCTGTTCGTAGGAAAGGGTAAGACTTCTGAATTTTTCGGCTACTTCAGGAAACTGAATTTCCATGATGTACTCATAATTTGTTTTGTCATTAGCATACCTTATGATTCGCTTCATATCCAGTCTTTTGATACAATTTAAATACAGATATCTCACTGCCAATCGTAATTCTTTGTTCGCAATGGCTTCTTCAGCAAGCTTTGTAAGGTCACGTTCCATCAGTAACTCTTCTTCTTCCGTGAGTATGACTTTTGACTTGTTGTGTTGTCGCATAACCTGACTGCCGGGATTGGTTCTTATGATATACCAAACTATAATAATTATGGCGATTAGAGGAACAACATAAGGTAAAAGTCTGAGTATTTTAAAAAGAA
>CAJXVZ010000061.1 GCA_913062845.1 uncultured Psychroflexus sp. | reverse complement strand
AGCCGGCTATCAGCCAACTGCTGAACTTAAACAGATTTGGAAAGAAATGAAAACTATCCAAGAAGATATCAAAGAAGAATCAGAGCAAGACGAGCCGGACCAGACTAAGATTCAATCACTTCAATCAACCCTTAAGGCTAAGACTGAGGAGTTCTACAAGAAGCAAGAACCCGAGCTTAACAAGGTTAAGAGATACCAATACATGGCAAGGCACTATTGATAGTGACTGGCAAAACATCAACAATTGGAGTAAAACCGAAACCCCTAATAGCAAAGATTTAGTTGTTATACCTAATGTGCTTAATGAGCCATTAATCTCTGGCAACCAAAATGTAGAGCTTAGAGATTTAACAATTGAAAATTCAGCTCAATTAAATAATCTTGGGATATTAAAAGTCAACAACCGCATCATCAACAACGGCCAAATCACCTTTAAAAGCGATGCTGCATCAACAGGACAGCTCGATGAATTTAGTGGAACTATTTCCGGTACAGGTTCAGTTACCGTAGAACGCTTTATTCCGGCCAGTAACAGGGCGTTTAGGCTTTTGTCAACCCCTGTAACCTCTTCCGGGACAATATTTGACAACTGGCAACAAGGCGGTTTAAATCCGGGAGATACAGGGTATGAAAGTAATGTTGGTACACATATTACCGGAGATGCTGCCGGCAATAATGGCTTTGATGCCTCTAATACCGGTTTTGCTTCTATGTTTGGTTATAACAATGGCAATTATACTGACATACTTAATACAGATAACACATCTCTGATCGCAGGCGAAGCTTATACCATATTTATTCGTGGAGACAGAACTGCGGCTAATTTATCTGCTTCACCGTCTGGTGTTCAGGAAACCACTTTAAGAACAACCGGGTTAGGTACTGATTTTAGAACAGGGCAAGTGACTTTAAATACCGGTTCAACACCGCAATTAAGCAATACACCCGGAGAATATAATTTGATAGCCAATCCTTACCAATCTATAGTGGATCTTTGCGCAATAGATAGAACAAACTTAAGTAATACGGTTTGGGTTAGAAATGTAGCCAGTGGTACAAACGGTGCTTGGGTGTCGCTAGATATTTCTAATACAGGGCTTTGTAATATCGCACCACCACCAACTCCAACTTCTAATTCATCTCAGTTTATTCAACCCGGCTCAGCCTTTTTTACACAAACTACAGCTGCTTCGCCATCTATAACTTTTGAAGAGGCCGATAAAGCCACAGATGCCTCACAACCTCTGGATATCGTGTTTAATGAAACTACCATGTTCTACGTGAATGCCAGACTATACCTGTCCACTGAATTACAAAACGGAGATATAGAACGGGATGCCTTTGGACTACGATTTGATGATCAGTTTACCACTTTAGGAAGTGCTGAAGATTCTGATAAATTTATAAATCCGGATGAAAATATAGGCATTGTAAACAATGGCTTAAAGTACATCGATAAGCAAGCTATGCCGGGAATTGGACATCATATTCAGCTGGAAACTACAGGATATACAGCCTCAACGTATAGTTTAGTATTTACAATGGCTAATCTGCCGGAAAACATGGGTGTATTTATAAATGATGCTTACCTGGGTACACAAACAGAACTCACAGATGGATTTGTCTTCGATTTTATGGTAGATACCAACATTCCTGCAAGCATAGCTTCAGACCGTTTTAGTCTGGTTTTTGATAACACGACTCTTGGCGTAGCTGAAACTACCTTTGGCTATAACTTTAGCCTGTACCCAAATCCTAATCAAGGGAAATTCAATATTAAAACGCCAAATTTGTCGGGTGAAGTCAATGTGGAAATCACAAACCTTTTAGGACAGCGTGTTTACAAAGAGCAATTATTTATAGAAAATCAAAGCATAGAGGTATTTGCTAATAATCTTGTAGAGGGCATTTATATATTGAAATTGTCTCAAGGCGATAATACCATGTCTCAAAAGTTTATCATAGAATAGCAAAAACTAAACGATTAATTATAAGCCCATAGAGTTTTTACTTTGTGGGCTTTTGTAATTAGATAAATATAAAAGCATTTCATATCTTTAGCTAAAATTATAATTTATAATGAAAACCCTCGCCAAAACCCTTAAGTGGCTAGCCATTATTATCATTATTGTCGTGGTCGGACTCAACGCCACAGACTATGGTTACGTTTTGAAAGGCGTTCGTGTTGTGTATATGACTGGCCACACCACAGCCTTTATAGACGACCATCCGTATTTTACTAACCGAACAATAGAAACGGCAAAACCACAAGAATGGGAAAAGCATAAAGATTACAATACTTTACAGCCAACTAAAAGACTTTTAGATACCAACGAAAAATATGGAACCATAGCTTTATTGATCATCAAAAACAGTCAAATTCTTCATGAGAATTATGCTGAAGGTTACGACAAATACTCAAAAACCAATTCCTTTTCAATGGCCAAAAGCATTACTGTGAGCTTGTTGTTTAAGGCCATTCAGGATGGATATATTAAAAGTTTAGACCAATCCTTAACAGATTTCTTCCCCGACTTTAAGGGTGAATTTGTAAGTGAAACCACGGTAGGCGATTTAGCTTCGATGTCCAGCGGACTCAACTGGAATGAGAATTATTATTCGCCATTTTCTATGACGGCTCAGGCGTATTATGACGAAGGCTTAAAAGATTTAATTTTAGACTTAGCCATTACTGAACAACCCGAACAGAATTTTAAATACCTAAGCGGTAACACTCAATTACTCGGCATGGTGATTGAAAAAGCCACAGGAAAATCATTATCAGAATATTTAAGCCAAAGCTTTTGGAGGCCAATGGGCATGAACGATTTTGGACTTTGGCAACTTGATGGGAAAAATGGCATTGAAAAAACCTATTGTTGTATTTCAACAAATGCTAGAAATTTTGCAAAATTTGGTCAGTTGTATTTAAATAACGGAAATTGGAAAAATCAACAAATTATAGATTCGTCTTTTGTAGAATTGGCTACAAAGCCAAGATTTAAAAATTCACCGGAGTATGGCTACGGGTTTTGGCTCTCAGATTATATGGACAAGCAGATATTTGTTATGCGTGGAATTCTTGGTCAATATGTAATTACAATTCCGGAAGATGATTTGATTATCGTAAGACTTGGGCATCAACGAGATCCTTTAAAAATAGAATCTTTTCCTTTGGACTTTTACATCTACATCGATGAGGTTTACCGCATGTTAGATTCTGAATCTATTGGCTTGTCTTCATACCAGTCCTTAAATTCCTTGTCCGTTTGATAATCATCTTTTAACACGTGATAAACTGAGACGACAAGAAGGATTTGCCCAATAGTGGTCAATGTAAATATCCAGGCATATTGAAAATCAAGAGCGGCCATGATACTCAACATGACCAACAAAATTGTTGTTATAGATAGTAATAGAATTCCTTTCGATTTCATGGCAATTTTTGTTTAAAATTAAACACTGAACTTTAAACAAAATAACCTCTTTTTAAAACTTTAAGAGAAAACTTTCAGTTTAGAAACAATTTGAAAATACTCGAAATGATTAAATAGGGGTCAGCTATAAAAGTCAATCTTATACCATATTTAATGAAGTAAAAATGAAAAACACCCCAAACGGTCAACGCTATTTAGGGAAGCTCAAAATACGAATTACTAAAGACTAAAATCAATTCGATACAAAAACAGAATTACTTCCCTCTTCTACGCGATAATTAAGTAGGGGATATTGCAGATCTTCCACAAGAGGCTGTCCGGTAACAAGGCTATATGTGTAAGGCGGATTACATGAAGAACTTGCCGTTGGAAAATTAGGTTGCAACCTTGTGCAATTGGCAGGTAGTCTGTTAGGGTCCGAAGCATCCCAGGCTACGAATCCACTGCCTGTATTAGCAACAATTATCCCGTCATTACCAATGCCCTGTCCGCCAATATAAATGGCATTTCCGGCAAAGTTCAACTGACTGTATTCAGGAAAAGAAAGATTCAACTCAATACTGAATTGGATGTTTAAAAGGTTAGGATTGTTAATTCTCTGGTCATCATCTGTACAACCCATCAAACCAATAAAAACTAGGCCAATTAATAGTCTCTTATACATTATAAATCCTATTTATTTTTTTAATATTTGCAAATTTAGTATTTTTGTAAGCTATAATCCCGTTATAACGGGATTTTTGTATTTTAATTATACGGGCACTTAACTCCAATACTTTACAGAAAATTATAAAAAGGGAATGTGCTGGCAGATAATACCAAAAATAAATTGACTATGAGTAAAATTTCATATTATACCGAGGAAGGCCTTAAAAAGCTAAAGAAAGAGTTAGACCAGTTGAGAGACGTCGAACGTCCAAAAGCCTCTCAGGCGATTGCCGAAGCGAGAGACAAAGGTGACTTAAGTGAAAACGCCGAATACGATGCTGCCAAAGAAGCTCAGGGCATGCTCGAGATGCGTATTGCCAAACTGGAAGAAGTGGTTTCAAATGCCCGTATCATCGACGAATCCCAGCTCGATACCTCAAAAGTATTGATCCACAGTAATGTCAAAATAAAAAACAAAGCCAACAACCAGACCATTACTTACAAACTGGTGGCGCAAAGTGAAGCTGACCTCAAATCCGGGAAAATATCAGTAGATTCTCCTATTGGCAAAGGTCTTTTGGGTAAGAAAGCTGGTGAAACCGCTCAAATTTCTGTGCCCAACGGTACAATAGAATTTGAAGTTTTAGAAGTTTCCAGAGATTAGTATGACCAGGAGCAGAAACCTGCTTTCCGCTTCAATCTGTTAGTGCCTTTGCACAATAACGACGATTTTGCGGGCTTCTATAGTCGCCCTTAAAATCTTTTATTGTAGCAAAGCCATCTGCACAGGATTTTCGCTTCAATCAGGGCTAGGGATGGAAAATAAATTCACATTTATTGATAAAAAATATATGTAGAAAAATCTTAATGCAACTTTCAATCTTAACAATGGAGGCTCCTGAGATCATTGGGACTGTTTTGTATTCGGGATGATTTTCTTACTTCATCTTCTGTCTTAACAATGATATGTTCATAATTAAAGATGATGAAAAATAGGCTTTAGACTTTACATCTTATAATAAACTTTTAAATCATCTCTGCAACTAAACTATTCGCTTTACTTTAGCGACATGCCTGTAGATTTCACCCCTTTTGAAAATTGGTTTCAGTCCAAGGATTGGAGAGTTTTCGACTTTCAAAAAGAAGCCTGGGAAGCCTATGCAAAGGGCAAAAGTGGACTGATCAATGCACCTACGGGAAGTGGGAAAACCTATTCGCTTTGGGTGCCCATCCTGGCAGAGATCATTCAAAAGCAGCAGAAGCAAAAAGGCTTAAAAGCCGTCTGGATCACTCCATTACGAGCCCTCGCTATTGACATTAAAACATCAGCCGAAAGACTAATTGCAGATCTGGACCTGAATATCACCGTTGGCATCAGAAATGGCGATACCTCAAATGCAGAACGCCAAAAGCAAAAACGGAATATGCCGGACTTGCTCATTACTACACCGGAAAGTATGCACCTGCTTTTAGCCTCAAAAAATTATCCCAAAATATTTCAACATTGTAAGGCCATCGTTGTCGATGAGTGGCACGAATTGTTAGGCACTAAGCGAGGCGTTTTAATAGAACTGGCTTTATCCAGGCTCAAAAGCATTTCAGCACCAAAGATCTGGGGGATTTCGGCAACGATTGGCAATCTCAATCAAGCCCTTGAGGTCCTTCTCGGAGAGGATTATTATGCTTTTGAAACCCAAATGATCATTGCCAATATCAACAAGCAGATCCATGTCAAAAGTATTTTGCCGGAGTCCATGGACAAATTTCCCTGGCGCGGTCATTTAGGATTACATCTTTTAGAGGACATTGTGCCCATTATCAACAATTCTAAGAGTACTTTAATCTTTACGAATACCCGCTCACAATGCGAGATCTGGTTTCAGAAATTACTGGAGAAGCATCCTGAATTTGCCGGAGACCTGGCCATGCATCACGGCAGCATCGACAAGTCCACAAGGCTTTGGGTAGAGTCTGCACTTCGGGACCATCAGCTTAAAGCTGTGGTCTGTACTTCAAGTCTGGATTTAGGTGTGGATTTCGCACCGGTAGAAACCATCATTCAGATTGGTGGACCAAAAGGTGTGGCCAGATTTGTTCAACGTGCCGGAAGAAGCGGACACAGACCGGGAGAAGACAGTTCGATTTATTTTTTACCAACACATGCCATAGAGTTGATTGAAGCACTGGCACTTCAAAAAGCAGTCAAAGAGAAAAACGTTGAAGAACGTTTACCACATATCAATTCATATGATGTTTTGGTTCAGTATTTGACAACCCTGGCCATTTCGGAAGGCTTTGAACCCCAACAGATTTACAACGAAGTAAAATCTACTTTTTGTTTTCAGGATCTGGATGAAGATATTTGGTTATGGGCTTTGAGCTTTATCACCACAGGTGGTCAGTCGCTGCAAAATTATGAAGATTTTCAAAAGGTCGAGGTGGATGAAGAGGGCATTTATAGAGTCAGAAACAAAGGTGTGGCGATGCGACACAGGCTTCAAATCGGTAGTATTGTGAGTGATGCAGTATTGAAAGTAAAATACATGTCAGGAAAATTTATTGGCAGTGTTGAAGAATGGTTTATTTCAAAGCTCAATCCCGGAGATGTCTTCACTTTCGCCGGAAAAACTTTGGAATTGGTCAGGATCAAACAAATGCAGGTTTATGTGCGTAAATCCAAATCCAAATCTTCTAAAGTGCCGAGCTGGATGGGTGGTCGCTTAAGTTTGTCATCTCAACTGAGTGAAGGTTTAAGAGAAGAACTTTATCAATTGGAACAAGGGAATAACCATTCGCCTGAACACATCAGCCTTCAACCTATTGTTGAAAGACAAAAGCGTGAATCTGTCATCCCAAAACCCGATGAGTTTCTCATCGAGATCTTTGAAACCCGAGAAGGCTTTCACCATGTCTTCTATCCTTTTGAAGGTCGTTTTGTCCACGAAGCCATGGCTAGTCTCATTGGTTACCGGATCAGTATGAGCCAACCCATCAGTTTTTCCCTGGCTTTTAACGATTATGGGTTTGAACTCCTGTCTGATCAGAAAATAGACATAAGCCTGTTACATAATGAAGCCCTATGGCAAAACAAGAACGTTAACACCGAACTCTACAAAAGTTTGAATGCTACTGAAATGGCCAGAAGAAAATTCAGAGATATTGCTGTCATTTCAGGCTTGGTATTTTCAGGTTATCCTGGTAAAGTGGTGAAGTCTAAACACCTGCAGTCGGGCTCTCAACTTATTTTTGAGGTCTTTCGGGATTACGAACCCGACAATCCTTTGTTCCTGCAGGCTTACAGAGAAACTTTTGAGTACAGTTTGGAAGAAGGCCGATTACTAAAAGCTTTAGAAAGGATAAGCCATCAAAACATCCTGGTCAAAAATTGTGAATACCCAACGCCATTCTCGTTCCCAATCATTACCGATAGATTGAGAGAAAAAATGTCATCCGAAAAGCTTGAAGACCGCATCAAAAAGATGATCAGGGCCATGGGAAGATAAATGTGTTTTAAGTTACTTTCATTGTCATTTTATTGCTGTTACTTTGCAATTCATAATACCATACAAGCATTTCTAAATGTCCGACATTGAAAGTTATACCATTGCCATCATCGGTGCGCTCATTGCCGGAGGTATCAATACGCTTGCAGGAAACGGTAGTGCGATCACGCTTACTATTCTGACAGAATTACTGGGTCTGCCACCTAATATTGCCAATGGCACTAACCGTATAGGTATCTTTACGCAATCTGCTATAACCTCAGTGGTTTTCAAGAAGCATGGTAAACTAAATATTCAACCCAATAAAAAATATATTCTTACCATTATCCTAGGCGCCATTGCCGGTGGACTTCTGGCTATCAGTGTGAGCAATGAGCAATTTAAATCTGTGTTTAAGTTCATGATGGTATTTATGTTGGTAGCCATACTTATCAAACCTAAGAGATGGCTACGCGCAACTGATGAGGACTTCAAACCCAAATGGTATTTTTATGTTCCGGTATTGTTTGCATTAGGCTTTTACGGTGGTTTTATCCAAATGGGCATGGGTATTTTCTTCTTGATCATCATGGTTTTGGGCATCCGGATAAACATCATAGAAAGTAACGCCATCAAAGGTTTTGTGATTGCCGTATATACCTTTTTGTTGATCCTGCTTTTTCACTTTCAGGGTATGATAGACTGGAAGCTTGGAGGCATCATGGCCATAGGGCAAACTCTTGGTGGTTACCTTACGGCAAAATTTGCCAGTCAACACAAAAAAGCCGACCAAATTGCCTATTATGTTTTGATTGTAGTCATGATTCTGGCGATTGCTAAGCTATTTTTTGGGTAGATATCTCTGAAGTGTCTAACATCGGGAAGTGCCTTAGGTAAAGTTGAATTGCTCAATTAAGATTAAAAGAACGATTGACTTAGGCACATAAGTAATAAAATTAGTTTAATTTCCAATCAAAAAGAATGCTTATAACTCTGTGAAGCTCTGTGCTTTCTTAGTGTTTCCTTTGTGGTATAGCTGTAACACAGAGTAACTCTAACCTGCCGGCCGCAGGCGGGGAAGACACAAAGCTACTCAAAGCGCAATGACGTAATTTAAACACACAATATTAATCAGTTGTAATTGTTAAACTTATGTCTAAGTCAAATGAACGAATAGCAAAAAACCCTGCTAAAGCAATTACTCAAGCAGGGCCATCAATCAAACAAAACATCTCAATTTAAAAATACAATTCCGGGAAATGGTATCATTTATATTTCTACTGATCTCTTAAGACATGAATGGTACCGATAACATTATGCGAGACATTGAGAGAACCTTTGACAGTTCCTGAAATATTGATGTCTACATATTCTCCCGGATTGCCGTAAAAAGTCAGGTTATAGCTCAAATTATTACCTGAAGTATCAAAAGGGAAACAACCTTCAACATTTAGTGAAAACCCGGTATCAGATGGATTGTTAAAATCTAATTCATCATAAGTTCCGATGGGGTTATTTTCGTCTATCAAACCATAAACTAATAAACATTGCTCATTTTGAAAATTGCCAACCTGAAGAACTGTACCATAATCCTGATTGTTTGAAAATACTTCAAAGTTTCCTAAAAAAGTGGTTTCATAAAAGTCACCTACAGAGATGACGGCAAACTCATCAACAGTATTGCATGCTATTATATTTCCGATTTCAGTACTCGGTGAAGTAAAGGTAAAACTGACTTCTCCTGTAGTTTGAAAATTGTCGAAATCAAAACCAGCAAGCGTAAAAGTTGAATCATCCGGGCAACTTATTATCGAAAACTCGAAAGCGCCGTTTTCAACATCATCTGTATATGTTAATCCATTATGAGTTAATTCTACGTAACCGTTATTGACAGGTGAACCACCACAGGACTTAAAGAATCCTGTGACCGTTTCAGTATTGGCAGTCGGTACAGGTGGAAGATTAACGGTAACGATATCATCTCCTGAGAATGGACCTATATCTTCAGTGTAGGTAAAATCTGAACCACAGGTGCCATCATAAAACAGATTTATTTCTAGAATCAGTGTTTCTCCGGAAGGCACGAAGCCACAAGCTACACCATTTGAATTGGTAAGGCCGTAAGAACTTCCGTAATTAGCACTTGTGATTTTAATCTGAACATTAGAAAGTGGTTGACCATCATCAGATAAAACATTGACACAAACCATACTGGCATCAGCCTGCACATCACAATTCCAAAAACTAAAATGTGACACTTCTCCTACATAAGTATTGCCCTGAAGTGTGGCCTGACCTTCTTCTTTCCAGTAGCCCAGGTCTTCATCAAAATACCATAATGGAATAGTCTGAGGCGCTGTGGCCATCAAACTCGAGTCTAAAGGCATGGTAATTTCTGCAGTAGAGCCTTCTGCCAGGTTGAGGTCTTCGCCACCTGAGCCTTTTAATTCTACGGCCAACATACCATAGGTTTGTAATAGTCTTTCTTCACCATCCTGATTTTCAGCATAAAGCATGCCGGGCATTTGTAAACGCATGTCCTCCTCAGCAGGATCCAGATGATGCATGATCACATCCACTGAACCGGAATAAGCTGAACCATCCGGCTTCACAAAATTGCCATCAAATCTTACCGAACTTCCATTAGGTAAGGTGACAGTACTTTCAATTCCGCTTTCAATAGTATTGATGACATTTTCCTGCAAGAGCATGATCCGAACATGATTTGTACCTTCAGAAGGCACCAGACTTCTTGAGCCATGGATATAGCCTGTTTTTTTTGCTTTAACATAGGCAAATCGCTCTTTAACATCAGCATCCCTGATCACAAAAACACCCTTATCATCAGTTAAAACAGCATCACTGCCAATTGATATTTCTACATTTGAAATGGGATTGTGGTTCACATCAACAACTTTTCCCATAAAATCACGACTAATGTCATTTCCGAAATATTCTGAAAAAGAATCAGGTATGACCGTCGGGTTTTCAGTGAGACGGTCATCATAGGATTCGTTGTCACAGGATGAAAAAGCAGTGAACATTATGATTAAAAACAGCTTTCATAAATTGTGGACTTTCATAGTACTTGATTTTAAGGTGAGTAAATTTTTGAAGTACATTTCAATACCTAAACAATCCAAAAAAGCTTTACCCTAATTTAATTTATAAGAAAGACCATTACTGTATTTATACTTTACTAGATCATACCAAATTATAACCAGGCAATTTTAAACGAATAACTGCATTACTTCAAATCCAAAATCCTGAGCCTTAAGGTTTTTTAAAAATACTGAAGATTAAAGTAACATTTGCTCAGCTACGCTGGAGTAAGCGTTCTTTTTTCCATACATTCCGATTCTTGTGAAATAATACCTCAAGACCTATTTTGAAAACCTCATCTTTTTTGTAAATTTGATTTCCTTAACATATTTTTGACATTTAAAACCATTAGCATGCCTAAACAAAACTGGACAAGAGCAGAAATTCTGGATATATATAACAAACCCCTCATGGATCTGATGTACGAAGCTGCATCAGTACATAGGAAACACCATGACCCTAACACGGTTCAGGTTTCTACTTTATTATCAATCAAAACAGGCGGTTGTCCTGAAGATTGCGGGTATTGTCCGCAAGCCGCCAGATACCATACCGATATTGAAGGCAACGACTTGATGGAGGTCTCTCACGTAAAGGCTCAGGCTTTAAGAGCAAAAGCTTCAGGCAGTTCGAGGCTCTGCATGGGTGCAGCCTGGAGAAATGTAAAAGATGGCGAAGATTTTGAAAAAGTTTTAGACATGGTGCGCACGGTGAACAGCCTTGACATGGAAGTGTGTTGCACTTTGGGTATGGTGACAGAAAATCAAGCAAAACGTCTTGCCGAAGCAGGTCTTTATGCGTATAATCATAACTTAGATTCGTCTGAAGAATATTACAAAGAGGTGATTTCTACCAGAGGATACCAGGACAGGCTGGACACTATTGATAATGTCAGAAAAACCAATGTTACTGTTTGTAGCGGTGGAATAATCGGTATGGGTGAACGCATTGAAGACCGTGCAGATATGTTGGTGCAATTATCAAACCTTAATCCTCAGCCCGAATCAACCCCGATCAACGCCTTAGTTCCTGTTGAAGGCACACCTCTCGAAGACCAACAAACTGTCGAAATTTGGGAAATGGTGCGGATGATCGCCACCACAAGAATAGTCATGCCTAAAACACAGGTGCGTTTATCGGCAGG
Organism: uncultured Psychroflexus sp.; assembly: GCA_913062845.1. GTDB lineage: Bacteria > Bacteroidota > Bacteroidia > Flavobacteriales > Flavobacteriaceae > Psychroflexus. The sequence continues at coordinate 7,836 of CAJXVZ010000061.1, read as the reverse complement.
AAGGACCCAGATGAGCCAGGAAGGTCAGGCCATGTGTTTCTTTGTAGGAGCAAACTCCATTTTTGCGGGTGATAAATTATTGACAACACCTAACCCCGACGTTAATGAAGACATGGCTTTATTTAAAGCTTTAGGTCTAAAACCGCAAAAAGCCTTTGAAAAAGGAGACAAACCTGTTTCTAAACCCAAAGCGCAGACAGAGCATCAGCCTTTGGGAGAGAAACCAAAATGGTCCAGACCTGGCCATAAAATAGAACGAAACGAAGCGGCCAAACAAAAAGCAAAAGCGGCTAAACTCTAGTTTCACTTGAAACAGGTTTGCATTTTAACATCGCTTATAACTTTACTTATCAGCTTTCAGTTTAAATGCTATTAATAAGCAGGTTCTAATTAAATAAATATAAACTTTCAGTTTTTGGAGATAAGCATCAAAGACCAGCGCTTCGCTTTACACAGGTTTGGCTCAATATTTTGGAAAAATCAGCAAATGCTTATAATTGCTGATTTGCATCTTGGAAAAATAGAGCACTTCAGAAAACACGGCAGTGCACTTCCTGACCTTTCCAATGCTATAGATTACATCAATTTAGAACAAAATATAGCAGAATTTCAACCGGAAACTGTGGTTTTCTTAGGAGATTTATTCCATTCAACTTTGAATAAGTCCTGGCAAATTTTTAAAGCATGGGTCAAAAGACAACCTGTCAATTTTACACTTATAGTTGGAAATCACGACGTTATTCCTGTGACAAAATTTAGAGAATTAGGCTTTTCTGTAGTTCATAATATTAAGTGTGATGGATTTTACCTAACACACAAACCAGAGGATTGCGGAATGGATTTTAATATTTGCGGGCATATTCATCCTGGTTTTAAACTAAGGGGAAAAGGCAGACAATTCCTCAATCTATCTTGTTTTTATCAAAAAAAAGATCAGCTTATTTTACCCGCCTTTGGGCAATTTACCGGAAACTATTACATAAAACCTGAAGAAGACGAACACATTTATGTATGTTCAGATCAGGCAGTGTTACAGGTTGTTTGATAAGGTTTAAAGGACCAGAATAAGATTGATCAATTTTGGAAACCCTAAGGGCTTAATTATAATATACACACTCAGCCTTAAAATTGTATATTGCAAATATGAGTACTGTTGAACTTTCAAAAACATACCTTCAAAAATATTTTGGATATGATAGTTTTAGACCTCATCAGGAAGCCGTTGTTCATCAAATTTTAAATAAAAGAGATGTTCTGGCCATTATGCCAACCGGCGGAGGAAAATCTTTGTGTTTTCAGCTTCCTGCATTGCTGTTAGAAGGAACAGCAATTGTTGTTTCTCCGCTTATTGCATTAATGAAAGACCAGGTTGATGCGCTGAAGGCAAACGGTATATCGGCAAACTACTATAATTCTTCTCAACCTCAGGAAGAACAGAATGAGGTTATAAAAGACTTGAACAAAAAGAATTTAGATCTGCTATATGTGGCTCCTGAAAGTTTAAAACTGTTATGGCCATACCTCAACAATCAGAATGTCTCGATGTTTGCTATTGATGAGGCACATTGTATTTCAGCATGGGGTCATGATTTTAGGCCTGCATATCAGCAGTTGGGAGAGCTAAAGCAGCGCTATCCTGACGTTCCGGTTGCTGCTTTCACGGCGACGGCAGACTTAGCAACGCAGGATGATATTTTAAAACAGCTTAACATCACTGATGCAAAGCGTTTTGTAAGTTCATTTGACCGTAAAAACCTTTATCTTGAAGTCCGCCCGGGATTGAAGCGTGTTGAGCAGATCAAAAAATTTTTACGAAACAAAAAAGACCAGTCAGGAATCATCTACTGTCTAAGCCGTAAAAGCACAGAAAGCCTGTCCCAAAAATTAAATGACCTTGGCTTTAATGCTACGGCCTATCATGCTGGTTTAGACTCAGATGAGAGAAGTAAAATCCAGGATGATTTTGTGAGCGACAAAACACCTATTATTGTTGCCACGATTGCTTTTGGAATGGGTATTGACAAAAGCAATGTACGTTGGGTTATTCACTATAACTTACCGAAGAACATTGAAAGTTATTATCAGGAAATCGGTCGTAGTGGCCGGGATGGCCTGCCTGCGGATACACTTTTGTTTTATAGTTTTGCAGATGTTGTTCAGTTAAGAAAGTTTATTGAAGGGTCAGGCAATCAGGAGGTACAAACGGCAAAACTGGAACGTATGCAGCAGTTTGCAGAATCTACCAGTTGCAGAAGAATAGCCTTGCTAAATTATTTTGGAGAGCATGTATCTCATAATTGCGGAAATTGTGATAATTGTAAGAATCCACCGGAATTTTTTGACGGAACGATCTTAACTCAGAAGGTATGTTCTGCGGTTTACCGTTTGAAGGAAAGAGAAGCTTTGGGTATGGTGGTAGATGTATTAAGGGGTGCAAACAATGCTCAGGTTTATAATAAAGGTTATAACCACCTAAAGACCTTTGGTGCTGCAAAAGATGTTTCCTGGATAGACTTGCAGCAATATATCATTCAAATGATCAATCAGGGCATTTTGAATGTGCATTTTCACGAAAAAGGGCGCTTGGTGTTAACACCTCTGGCCAACAATATTTTATTCAAAAAAAGGAAAGTGAAGCTGGCAAGGCTGGTTAAAAAAGAGAAAGCTGAACCCAAACCAATCTTTGAAGCCAAAGAAGTTTCAGGATTATTCGAGAAATTACGTAAACTGCGAACAGAAATTGCAGGAAAAGAAAACGTACCACCTTATATCATTTTCAGTGATGCTTCGTTAAGGGATATGGAGTTGAAATTACCAAGAGATTCTAAAGATTTTTTGACTGTAAATGGTGTAGGAGACGCCAAAAACAAAAAGTACGGACAACGATTCTTAGCAGTCATAAAAACACATATTTCTGAGAATGCCCTAAAAAAGTCTTCTAAAAAGAAAACAGAAATCAAAACCTTGGAACTGCTTGAGCAAAACTTCAGTATAACACAAATTGCAGAAAAGAGAGAGATTTCAGAAAACAGTATTTATAACCATATCATAAAACTCCATAAAAAAGGGCACCAGATCAATTTATCACAATACATAAGTCAGGAAGAGATCGGTCAAATTGTAAAAGCAAAAAATGAGGCCATACCTCACGAGGAAGCCCTCAAGCCTATTTTTGAATATTTGGAAGAAAAAGTACCTTATTGGAAGATAAAACTTGCTCTATATATTGCAGGTATTGATAAAATTCAAAACTAAATTTTAGTTATCTGATATTCATTTTGAAGTATCAAAACAGGTTTATATACAAAACCTAACAGCGGTCATATTTTAAACTGTATTTGAGGCGTAAATTTAAAGTCTTGATTTCCAAATCATGCATTTACAACTCAAAATCAAATCAATATGAAACAGTTTGATGACAAACACATTAAAAATGTGGCTTTTGTCGGCGCACATCGTTCCGGTAAAACCACTTTAGCGGAAACCATGCTCTTTGAAGCCGGACTTATCAGCAGAAGAGGCACAGTTGAAAACAAAAATACAGTATCGGATTACCATGAATTTGAGCACCAACGCGGTGCTTCTGTTTTTGCAACCCCTTTGCATACCGAATGGCGTAATTACAAGATAAATATTATTGACACACCGGGTCTGGATGATTTTATAGGTGAGATTATGTCCTCTATAAAAGTAGCAGATACCATTGTCACGGTAATCAATGCAAAGCATGGCGCAGATATTGGTACTGAGATCATCTGGAATTACGTAGACAGGTACCACAAACCAACACTTTTTGTTATCAATAAAATCGATAGCGAAAAAGCAAACTTCGAACAAAGCGTAGAAAGTTTAAAGGAGCTTGTTGGGAATAATGCTGCCCTGATTCAATATCCAATCAAAATGGACGGCGCTCAATGCATTATAGATGTTTTGAAAATGCGCTGTTATAAATTTGGCCCAGAAGGTGGCAAACCGGAAAAACTCCCTATTCCTGAAGATCAATTGGAAAAGGCCAGCAAACTGCATAATGAGCTCGTAGAAAAAGCCGCTGAAAATGATGAAGAGCTTATGGAACTTTACTTTGATAAAGGAACGCTTAATGAAAACGAGATGCGCAAAGGCATAAAACTAGGCATGCTTAATCACGATTTGTTTCCGGTATTCTGTGTTTCAGCCTTGAATGATATGGGCTCTGGTCGACTAATGGGCTTTATAGACAACGTTGCTCCCGCAGCTGCAGATCTTAAACCAAAACAAACCATCGAGGGTGAACTCATAAGACCCGATAAAAAAGCTGATACGTCTTTATTTGTGTTTAAAACGCTTTATCAACCTAACTTAGGTCAAATCACTTTCTTTAAGGTCATGTCCGGTGAAGTCAATGTGAACGACAAGCTTTTTAATACCAGAACAGGTGAAGCCGAAACACTCAACCAATTGCTCATTATGGATGGTAAGCAAAAACATAATGTTGAAAAACTAACCGTTGGAGATATTGGGGCTACAACCAAACTGAAATTTACAGAAACTAACGATACCCTTTCACATTCGGCTGAAGCAGGTACTTTTAAACCCATCAAATTTCCACAACCAAGATTAACAAAAGCAGTTTTTGCTGAAAATAAATCGGAGGAAGAGAAGCTGAGTGAAGCGTTAAGACGAATACATTCTCAGGATTTAACCATAGAGTTAAGCTATAACAATGAGACCAATCAGACACTTGTGGCAACACAGGGAGAATTACATTTGGCTACTCTAACCTGGATTCTGGAGAATGTCTATGGCGTATCAGCAAGATTTGAAGCCCCTAAAATTTCTTACAGGGAAACCATCCAACGCAGTGCGACAGCAAATTACAGACACAAAAAACAAAGTGGAGGTTCAGGACAATTTGGTCAGGTACATCTCAAAATTGAACCTTATTTTGAAGGTATGCCGGAACCCGAAGGTTTTTCTTTAAGGGGAAAAGAAGTAGTAGAGTTGGCATGGGATGGCAAATTGGTGTTTTACAATTGTATAGTAGGTGGTGTTATAGACCAAAGATATTTGCCATCTATTATGAAAGGAATTTTAGAAGTCATGGAATCTGGACCGCTTACAGGTTCATACGCGAGAGATATAAGAGTTATGGTTTATGACGGAAAAATGCACTCTGTAGATTCGAATGACATTTCATTTAAAATAGCAGGGGCTCACGCTTTTAAAGAAGCCTTTTTAAATGCCAAACCAAAACTATTAGAACCGGTAGAACTTATGGAGTTGAAAGCGCCTGAGCAAATGATAGGAAGTGTAATGACAGAACTTCAAAGCCGAAGAGCTGTCATACAAGGTGTTCACATGGAAGCAAACTATCAAATCCTGAAATGTGAAATTCCGTCTTCAGAGCTTTCAGACTTTTCATCACAATTACGCTCAATTACACAGGGCAGAGCAACCTATTCAACCAGATTTAAGGGCTATAACCCTGTGCCTTTTAATATTCAGCAAACGCTAATCCGTGAACAACAATTATTAACAGTTTAAAACCTAAAGATATGCAAACCAAGCTAGTGTATTTAAGCGATTTAAAATTCAGTATTGAAACCTGGAAACGTGAACTTCGTTTTCACTTTCACGAGATGGACACTTTTCAGGACAAACTCGAAGAAGTAGCAAGACGTAGTCAGGATCCTGAAACGATGATCAAATTGGAAGTTTTTCAAAACAGAATTATGTTAGAAAAAGATGCCATTTCAAAATTAAAACACAGATGCAGAAACAAAATGGTAAATATTCTTAATGTAGATTTTAACGAAAATATAGACGGACGTCTTCAAAATGAGCAGCGACCTTTAAAAGAAGATATGCGTACATATATCAAACTGCATTATGATCTGAAAGAAGAAATGATGGATTTCTTTTTGGAAGTACTCCAGGAAGAACCTGTTGTTTAATTTTATCTTATGAGTTAATACCAAATGGACTATAAAATGAGATAAAAAGAAATTGAATTATCCTTGGCTTAATCGAGGCAAAAAAATTAATCATAGCCTTAGCTACGTTTCATTTTTTTAACGAAGAGTAAGACAAGTAGAAACTATTTATTTGTCTTATTTTATGGTGTATTTGGTATAGGTAAGAAGCGGTCTCAATTTCAAAGTTTTGGTTCTCTGAATATACAGAAGAATCTGGCGTGTATAACTACCGGAAAAGAATCTAAAACGGATTTAGATTTCCAAAATCAAGATTTTGAGACGGCTTCTTATTTATTTCATCTAAACCTTCATGTGGATAAATCTCGAAAGCTTAAAAGAAATATCGCTTATAACCATCTTTGAATTTACATTTCTATCTATATGAAATATGCCTTCCTGAAGGGTTTGTTGGATAGGTTCAATATTTGCGCCATGTACAAAAGGCGCAAATTTATCTAAGGAAAACGACTTTTGAGTTTTTAGAAAAACCAATTCATCCACTTTATAATTTTTCAAAAGCGCCTGTCTGAAAAACTGTAAACAAAATTGAAGAAAACGAATCTGTTTGTCTCTGGAATGTTCAGCAATACTGTGACTCCAATCAATTAATTTTTGTACAATCTGTTTGTTTTTTTTGACCTGAAAGGCCAATCTTACCCAGCTGATGAACCATTCTTCAAATTCCAGAATTTCTTCATTATTACGAATAAGGTTTATGGCATGAGAAAAATCACCATCTGCCTGTTGAGCAATAAAACCGGCCCTTGAGCTTTCCATGTCAAATCTTTTTACAAGTGCCTCTCTGATCATATCCGGACTCAATTTGTTAAAGTACAAACTTTGACATCTGGATTTTATGGTGTCTAAGATCAGTTCTTCTTTATCTGTGGTCAGGATCAAAAAAGTCTTATTGGGTGGTTCCTCAATGATTTTAAGAAGTTTATTGGCTGCAGAGGTGTTCAACTTATCTGCACACCATATCACCATCACTTTTGCAACACCGGAATGTGGTTTAAGCGCCAGCTCCTCAGCAATACGATCAGCTTCATGTACAGACATGATCCCCTTTTTCTTTTCTATTCCGATTTTGGCATACCAGGACTGCAAATCCATATAAGGATTTTCTTCTGCCAATTCCTGCCAGGGCTTAATAAAGTCTGAAGTGGTTGGTTTAGATCCGCTTTTGGTAGAATTTACAGGTACAGCGATATGAAAATCAGGATGTTGTAGGACGGAAGAATATATTTGTTTATCTGGATTGGAATTCAGAATGAGATTTGCAGTAGCCAGAGCCATGGCCAGCGTACCGTAGCCATTTTCACCTACAAACAATTGCGCATGCGGCATTCTGTTATTATTGTAACACACCTGAATGTGTTTTTTGATGTGTTCCTGACCGATGATGCTTTCAAAATCCATAGGCTGCAAATTTAACTTATTTAAAATTTTTGATAAAGATTTGTAGAAACAAAAGATTGTTTTAAATTTGCACTCCCAAAATGGCCTATGGTGTAACTGGCAACACGTCTGGTTTTGGTCCAGAAGAGTCTAGGTTCGAGCCCTAGTAGGCCAACTTGTTAAAGACCTGAATTGTAATCGCAGTTCAGGTCTTTTATTTTAAAGCAGTAATGTATTTGGCGAGAAGTTTATCCTGATAGATATTTTCAAGCCTGTAAGGCGTAGTAAAATCCTTATCGGGAAGCCCTGGCGCTGTGCTGAGCATTCTAAGTTAAAAACAAGTAATTTAACAAATAATTTAGACCTCTGCAAAAATACGATTTCTAAATAACACTCTCTTATATGTGTTCGTGACGCTGCCGCTGAGGCTCATTTTAAAAACAATTCGATTTTTTAATTCTCTTTGTGAAAAGAAAAATCAAAT
>CAJXVZ010000060.1 GCA_913062845.1 uncultured Psychroflexus sp. | reverse complement strand
AGCCTGAATGACCAGGCGTTTTTAGACCAAATTGAAGCAGCTGCAACCAGGTATTACCAGAAAGATGAAAATTGTCCTTTAAACTGGGAACCAAGTGGTTTTGATTTCTTGTCACCTTGCCTCGAAGAAGCCGTCTTGATGCAAAAAGTTTTAAATGAAGAGAATTTTAAAACCTGGATCAATAATTTTTTACCTCAACTTTCAAAGAAAGATTTTAGTCTTAAAGTTGCTCAGGTAAGTGACAGAAGTGATGGTAAATTGATCCATCTGGATGGACTAAATTTTAGCCGTGCCTGGAATCTTTTTAAATTATCTAAAATTGAAGGCTTTGCTCACCTTCAACCCATTGCTGTTGAACATTTCAATGCGGCTTATCCAAATTTGGTGGGTGACAGTTATGAAGGAGGACATTGGCTTGGGTCTTTTGCCATTTATGCTTATCTCGCTCAATGAGATTTATAAAAAACATTGGACCTGCGACGATAATAGCCGCAGCCTTTATTGGTCCCGGGACTGTTAGCGTATGTGCTTTGGCAGGTTTCCGTCATGGGTTAACTTTACTTTGGGTGATGCTCATCGCTATGTTTATGACCATCTTTCTTCAGGAGCTTGCAGCAAGACTGGCTATTTTACATCAAAAAGATCTCACAGAATTAATGCAGACAAATTTGAGTAGTAATATTTGGCTTAAGGGTTTGGTTGTCATTCTGGTTTTTTTGCCATCATTTTTGGTAATGCCGCTTATGAAGCAGGAAACTTGAGCGGTGTGAATATTGGTTTACAGATTATGAATTTTAAAGATTTTATGATTAACATACTTGGTGTAAACATCAATTATGCCGTGGTGATAATAGGTTTCATTGCTTTTTTAATTCTGCACCTCAAGCAATATAAATATATAGAAAAAACGCTCATGGCTTTGGTTGGAATTCTGAGTATTGCCTTTATGATTTCAGCAATTGTCACATCGATTGCAAACAAGGACTTTTGGTCTGAATTGTTTAATCCTGAGTTTCCAAAAGAAGATATTCTAACGCTGACCGCGCTTATCGGAACAACTGTCGTACCATACAATTTGTTTCTTCACGCTGCCCTGGCTAAGCAAAGGTGGACAAACAACACGGGCATTTCTGCCATGCGCGTCGATACTTTTTCAGCTGTTGGTATTGGAATATTGGTTTCTATCTGTATCATCATCACCACCTCAAATATTTCAACTTATACACAGGATATTCTCAGCATCGGGCTGGCTTTAGAACCCGTATTTGGAAAAGCCTCTACCTACTTTGTTGGTATAGGCTTTATTGCTGCCGGGCTCACATCGGCAGTAACCGCTCCTCTTGCAGCTGCTTTTGTGATCAATAAATTATTCAGACTCAACTATCCTTCAGAAAGTGTGAGGTTTAAGCGTTTAAGTTATCTTATTCTATTGATTGGCTGCATTATTGCGGCATTGGATTTTAATCCTGTAGAAGTGATAAGAATTGCACAAGTATCTAATGCCATTGTTCTTCCTGTTTTGGTAATTTTGATTATATGGTTAGCGTATAAACTCAAAAGCAAAAAATATAAGTTCGGAAAAACAGGTCTGTCAGTTGGTTTTCTCGTGTTAATACTCAGTTTATCAATTTCTATATCAAGCCTTTACAAAGTATTGTTTTAATGATTTAGAATCCAGAATTGGATCTGTCGACTAACTGTCCTTCTTTGGTGGTATCAAGATTCAACACCAGACCTTTTATTTTTAAAAAGCCTAAGCAATAAGCTTCAGTACAATATACCAATAGTAATCACATTGATACATAGTTAGAGTCCATGGCTTAGCCTTCAATCTTGGCAATCGATTTCTGTAAAATCAGGTTATTGGGATAGGTCACCAGCTCTCCCTGATTTGTTTTTAAACTGACATAAAATGCCTGAATATCTTCTATTGTAGCTTCTTCAAAAGGCAGATCTTTATCTAATATTCTTACCTTATCACCTATTTTAAAAGGATAATAAAAATAAAGGATAACACCTGCAGTAACATTACTCAAAATGGACCAAATCGCAAATAGACCTATGCCAATTACTGCAAAGACCGACGAAAATAAAACACCAACCTGATTAGGCTCTACACCCCAAATTAACAATATAGCAAAGAGCACCAAAAAGGTAATAAGTGTATTAATATACCTCACCATCAACACTGTGCGTTGCACATTTACTTCCCGGCGTTTGGCAATTCCATAAGCAGCCTTTCTGAAAAGCCATCGCAAAATTATCAGACAAACAATGATGACCAGAGTAATAATCAACTCGGTAAAATGTTCTTTAAAATATGTTATCATATGATGATTAATTAAGTTTTAGACTGTCTCTTAAAAATGCAAATGTATTTGAATTTTTATTCCAATAGTCTATCATCATGCGTTTTTGTAACACCGCAGAAGTAAAATTTTTATCACTTTCTGATAGCTTCTCCTCCCACTTTAAAATGGGATATGGGAAAGCATCTTTTTGATAGATGTTTAATATTCTGTCGATACCCTGATAAGCAATTTTTGTGATAAGCGTATCTACTGTTTTTTGTTGAAAGACCTCTGCAGGGTAGGCCTTAGCTTCAATGTGCATTAGCCTGATATATGAAAAATCGGGAATAATTTCCTGATAACCGGTCTTAATTTCATTAGGATTTATTCTCAACTTGTTCCAAATCTCATTTTCTAAAAGTGATTTTTCTATGTTCAGCTCTTGATCTGCTTCACCTTCAAAATAAGAGTGAGACTCTATTTCAAATTGGTCCCAATTATTCAATTGCATGTAGGTTTGCCCGCACCATTCCTGAGTAGAAGCAGTCACTTTTACAGCATGTTTATTGACTGAGAGTGGCGAAAATGTACTTTGCATGATGCTATAAGGGTAAATTCCGGTATTGAATTTCTTGGTCGCATTCAATTTCATAACATCGTAGGTCAACTCTGATGTAGAATTGGCCTTAACCTGATCATTGACCAGAAACGGCTCTTTAACGAAAATCAAGACCGCAGTGCCTTCGCGGGATTCGCCGTATCGCATCTGTTTTAAACGATAACTGGCCACTTCTGCCTTACCGTCAAACCAGTATTTTTTGAATTCATCAGATAAAATGTAAGACTTGTCTGCTTTTTCTTCGCTTTGAGCTTTACTTTCAGTTGATGTCTGACATGACATAAAAAACAGGCCTATCAAGCACATTAACATCATTTCATATATCTTCTTCATTTTCAATGAGTTTTTTTAGGGTTTGATAAAATAAATGCGTCGGAAAGCCCATGACATTAAAGTATGAGCCTTTGATCTTTGAAATTCCAATCTGACCAATCCATTCCTGAATGCCGTATGCACCGGCTTTGTCAAAAGGCTTGTAAGTTTCAATGTAATGCCAGATGTCTTCATCTGAAACAGGCTCAAAATACACTTCAGTAATATCACTTTTGACAATGCATTGTTGACTTGTTTTGATACAAAATGCACTAATAACCTCGTGCCATGAGCCTCGTAAACTTGAGATCATTTCAAAAGCTTCCTCCTGATTTTCAGGCTTGTTAAGAGCTTTATCTTTATACCAAACAATAGTATCACCAGTGATGATAATGTCGTTTCTGTTTAAATTGGTATAAGCATCCGCTTTAAGTCTGGACAGATATTCAGGAATTTCGGCTTTTTGCAAGTTTTCAGGAAAATGCTCATCAACTGGCTTTAAATTCACCTGAAATGGAATTTCCAAGTCTTTAAGGAATTGTTGCCGGCGTGGTGAACCTGAAGCTAAGATGATATTATATTGATCTATTGAATTCATAATTTGAAGAATAAAATACTTAAAACGCCTGCCAACATGACGAGTTTATACAAATGGCTCAGCATTTTGTAGTCAGATTTCAGTTCCTTTTTATAAAGGTGAAACATTATAAAACCCAATGGCGCTGCAATACCAAAGATAAGGTATAGTGTAAACACGAGGTCCGGCTGCATATAAATTTTAACACCTGCAAGCATACCTATGATCATAGCAAATGTTGAATAGAACACCAGGATATTCATTCTGGATTTACCCATGAGAACAGGTAAGGTCGAAATACCCTGCGCATAATCACCTTTGATGTCTGTGATATCCTTTATCCATTCGCGATTAAGATTAGACCAAAATGCAAAAATTGCATAACCTATGACCCAAAACCTTATTGTGTCTGATACAGGTTGTTTTGAAAGTGCAAATACTTCAATATAGATGACCAGAAGAAATGAAAGACTTACTAAAGCACTGACGAGAATATTTCCAAGTAAAGGAATATTCTTCAAATATTTTGCATACAAATAAAGTAATATGATCGTTCCAAAAACCACAACAATCAGGTCTAATATCTGGTATCTGAAAGCCACATTTCTGACTAAAAAAAGAGCTAATATGTTAAGTGTGAAATACAAGACGTAGGCATTAGCCACACTAATTTTTTTGTAAGCCAATGGACGAGAACGCCTATTGATAAAATCGGTCTTAATGTCAAAAATATCGTTGATGATGTTGCCCGCTGCAGTTACAAAAACTATAGCAACAGAAAGCATTGCAAAATCAAAATCGCTTAGCTTAGAAGGGATATGAAAGGCCGGCAGAAAAATATATTTAAAAAGCACCTGAGCCAAAGCGACCAATATCAAATTGGGCCAACGGATGAGTTGGAGCCAATGACTTAACACTCTAAGATGGTTTCTGGCTTAAGCACTTTAGGATTTTCAAGCGGCTCAAACCAAACTGCATCTAAATCCCCTTTTAAAGTAATTTTATCACCCCTGGCCTCCAGCCAACTGCCCTCTTTTAAACCCAAAACATTTATTCTATTCAAATTTTGAAATTCTTTGATTCGCGTCCGTCGGGATTCACCTTTGTGCCTGGAGTTTGGGTCTTCTTCGATATAATGCGCATTGATATTAAAAGGAATGACACCAAGGGTTTCAAATGACGCGGGCAAGACGATGGGCATGTCGTTGGTGGTTTGCATGTTTGGTCCGCAAATATTACTGCCCGCACTGGTACCAAGATAAGGCGTGCTTTTTAAAATAACCTCTCTTAAAACCTGCATCAGCTTCAAATCATGGAGTGTTTTGACCAATAAGAATGTATTGCCACCGCCAACAAAAATAGCCTCGGCTGATTTAATGGCTTGCATAGGGTCTTCAAATGTATGTATGCCTTTGACTTCAGCTTTCAAAAAACTCAGCCCTTCTTTGGCTTTGGCAGTATATTCATCGTGTGTTAAACCAGAAGGTCTTGCATAAGGTATAAAAAGAATGCTTTTGGCATATTTGAAATGCTCTTTTAGCACCGGTTTTAAATATTCTAAATATCCGCTTCCATGAATGGTTGACGTACTGGCGATGATGGCGTTCATTTTTTGAAAAATTTAAAATTACTAGTTTGTTTGACCTTAAAGGTCTTGAATACCTTTGAGGTCTTTTTATTAAACTGCAACCAATAATAAACAATATATTTTAATTCCGAAATACAAACCTTACCTTTGCAGCGTGAAAACGACAGAAAAGAAAGACATACGCGCTTTAACCAAAGATCAGCTCAGAGAATTCTTTGTCTCTCAGGGTGACAAAGCCTTTCGTGGTAATCAAGTGTATGAATGGTTGTGGAGCAAAGCCTGCTACGATTTTGAAGATATGACCAATATTTCCAAAGAGACTCGGGCTATGCTGGAAGCTAATTTTGTCATCAACAACATCAAAGTCGATAGACAACAACGCAGCAATGATGGCACCATAAAAAACGCCGTAAAACTTCACGATGACTTCGTGGTAGAGAGTGTCATGATTCCCACCTACAATAGAACTACTGCATGCGTCTCTTCTCAAGTGGGTTGTAGTCTGGATTGTAAATTTTGCGCGACAGCTAAACTGAAACGACTCAGAAACCTCAATCCTGACGAAATCTACGATCAGGTGGTAGCCATCGACAAACAAAGTCGGCTTTACAACAATCGTCCGTTGAGCAATATTGTTTATATGGGAATGGGCGAACCTTTGATGAATTACAATAATGTGCTGAAGTCTATAGAAAAAATTACTTCCGAAGAAGGCTTGAACATGTCACCAAAACGCATTACGGTTTCCACTTCAGGGGTTCCTAAAATGATCAAAAAACTGGCCGATGATGAGGTGAAATTCAATCTTGCAGTGTCTTTACATTCTGCGCGGGATGAAGTCAGAACGCAGATCATGCCCTTCAATGCTAAATTTGATCTGGCTTCGCTTAGAGAGGCTTTGGAATACTGGTATGCCAAAACCAAAAAGCGGGTCACTTACGAATACATCGTCTGGAAAGGCATCAACGATACCACAGAAGACATCAATGCATTGGTGGAATTTTGTAAGGCTATTCCTTGTAAAGTCAACTTAATCGAATACAACCCGATTGATGATGATACTTTTCAACAAGCCAATGACAATGCTGTGGCTCAATATATGAATACTTTAGAAGCCAACGGCATCACTGTCACTTTGCGACATTCTCGCGGAAAAGATATTGACGCCGCCTGTGGTCAATTGGCTAATAAAAATTGAATTAATACTCCGTGAAACTTTGTGTAACCTTTGAGAACTTTGTGGTTAAAATTTTCACACAAAGAACCACAGAGACTTTTCGCAGAGTTCCACAAAATTTTATCTCTTCTGGGAAATAAAAATAGAAGGCATCGATAAAATTATATTACTCGGATATCAACCAAAATAAAAAAAGCGAAAAGTATTTCAAGATCTTTCGGGTTATCAAAATACCTGACCCGAAAGGTTTCTATCCGAACAAGTGCTAACTTTTTGGGTCTTGAATTAGGCAAAAACAAATAAAAACAACTCTAAATGCAAAAACCCAAAAGGTGCTCAAAGACCTTTCGGGTTGTAATAACATTAAAGAATAGTTACACTTTCAAAACGCAAACCTGAACCCAAGTTGTACATTTTTCAACTCAACCGGATTATCTTTGAAAATCGGATTCAGGCTATAGGTCAAATAAAGTGTTGAGTCACCGAAGCCTGCGTAAGCACTCAAGCCATAAAGAAAATTATTGGTATTGTAATCATCTTTAAATTTCAATTTTTCTCTGTCACCATTAGGCGCATCAAACTTTAACTTGGTAATATTATTTAAATTGAAGCCAACAAATCCACCTAATCCAAAATTAAATCCATCTCTTATAAAATAGTCACCCTTTTTACTTCTTTTAGTATTGAAATGTAAGTGTACAGGGAAGATCAAATTATCCTGTCTGAATTTATTTTTGTCAAAATTAATTTCTTCGCCATCAACAACATAACTATCCAGGATTGTCTGTTCTCCGTCCTCATAAAAAATCAAATCATCTTCAGGTTTTAATCCATTGAACTGGAATGCAAAACCATAATCTAATCTCATAAGATTAGACTTGGTGATTGGTGTAGAAAAGAGCCATCCCAGCTCAAAAAAGCGGCTTCCCGCAAATTCAAAGGGAGAATCATTTAAACCTCCCGGACTTGCTACAGCATTGTTAAAACCAAAAGCAAAGTAAAAGTCTTTCTGTGTTTTTGTTCTGTATTCTTCATCATCTTCATCTAACCACGAATATTCGATTCCTGTAGGCGTGATAGTGATTGATTTTGCTTCTTTATCGATAATGGTCTTTGCGTTCTCGCTATCATCATCTTCCTCATCTCTTATGGACAAAGCCGCTTCATCAGAAAGGTACCCATTGCGTTTCAAAAAGTCTATTTGATTTTTTACAATTTCCTGTCTGTTGGCAATGTTTTCTGCTGTACGTTTGGCATTTTCCATTTTGATGGCCTCAAAATCGGCTTTAGAATAAATAGAATCTTGTTCCTGCTGCTGATTAAGTTCTGAGATTATTTTTTTGAGTTTTGATTTTTCCTCTTCTTCTATTTGCAGAAGTTTTTGTTCCAGCTTTTCAAGCTGCATTTTTGCTTTTTTATCCAATTTGACAGTCGTGCTGTCTTGTGCTAAACCTGCAAAAGGCAGGATACAGATCGTTAGTAATAGTGTGACAAGTTTAATCGTTTTCATAGGTTTTAATTTTTAATTATTGAATATAGCTATGGCTGTTACAGGATGTAACTCTTTGTTTTATAATGTTTTTAGTAAAATTAGTTTAGAGTAAATTTATCTTTCACCTGGTTAAAGTTGGAAACAATCGCATCCCAGATCTCAAACTTGAGCAGAGGTGGTTTTTCCAATTCAATTTCCGATTCAACTTCTGCAAGAAGGACAGTTGCTCTCATATCTTCCAGGATAGATTGTTGCTGAGGATCTTCAGTTTCAGACATGACATCGTCTATGAGCTTATTTACTTCTGCAACAAGCTGCTGATCTTCTTTTTTTAGTCTGAGCTGATTATTAGCCTCTGCCAGGAGCTTATCCACTTCATCATCCAAGGTTTCTTTGACTGTAGCTTCCGGATTCGCATTGATGGCAATTTCTGAACCAGGTATTTCAATTGTACCTTCAGTTTGATCCTGAACAAGTTTAGTTTCCTTAATCGCAGGGATATTGTCAGCGACGCGGATATCTACTGAACCTGCTTTTATTGTAAGCGTATGGTTTTTGAAGTCTTTGGATTTTAATACAAGACCTGAATTGATATCAGGTCTTGACTGAAAGCCCTGATAGGCCAAAAAAGCCAGAAATAACACAGCAGCCACACTGCCAACTTTCCACCACAGGTAAGCCGGTTTTGGCTTATACTGCTTTTGGTCTAATTCCTGCTGAATATTTTCCCAAAGGGCATCACTTGGCTGAAGCGTTTTTTCGGCAAGGTCTCTCTTTATATTTTGTTCGGCTTCTGACAGTCTCATAATGATGATTTAATTTTGTAATCCTGTAAATATTCTTTCAGTAGTTTTCTGGCTTTGAAGAGTTGAGATTTTGAGGTTCCTATATCAATATTCAACACTTCTGCGATCTCTTTATGTTTGTAATCTTCCAGCACATAAAGACAGAAAACCGCTTTGTAACCTTCAGGCAATTTTTCAATGGCCTTTTCAATTTGGGAGGTGTCTTCTACCTCATCTAAAGGGTTTTCGGCGTGCTCATAGTATGAGAAATCGTCGGTTTGGATCATCAGATTTTTCTTTTGTCTCAAAAAATCTATACTGGATGTCACCACAATTCGTCTTAACCAGCCCTCGAAACTCCCTTTAAATTCATAGCTTGTGATGTTTAAAAATGCTTTACAAAAAGCCTTTTGAAGCACATCTTCTGCATATTGCATGTCTTTAACATAATACCTGGATACACTGAGCATCTTAGGCGCAAACTTTTGATACAGCTGATAATGAGCTACACGATCCTGAGATTGTGCTTTTTTGATCAGCTTATTCAACTCTGCATTTATATTAAAAACTTTCAAAACAGTTGGGGTCTTTCTTATAAAGACGAAAGATAACTAAAAAGGGTTGTCTGGAGGTTGGAAAAAAATCAATTATTCTAGAAATATAAACTTATACCTTTGATTTCCTGAAACTTATTTCATTTATAGATGTAGTATTTATCATCGTTTATCAATCTTTGCACACTAGTTGTAATCAATAAACATGGTTTTAAAATATTAATAGTTTAATAGCTATACTTAAAAAATATACTATTTCTTATATTCAGGTGTTATACCTTAATCAAAAAATTTGTTTCTAATGCTTAGAGAATTTTAAGATTATTTCGCTAAAATGCCTCTGTCTTCTATCAAAGGTAAAACCTCAAGATTTTCGGAATGTATACTTTCAGGCTCAAAAACAAAAGTCTTATCAAAAAGCTGACCTTCCATAAAGTAACTGACTTTAAACTGGTTTGTAAATCCAAATAATTCTTCTTGTATCAGTTCCAGTTTAGCAAAGCTCTTTTTTGGCAATCTGTCTAGTTTCTTTCTTAATGTTGAAGTCTTTTTCGTTTTAGAATAACCTTCACTTACAATAATAGCAGTCTCTAAATCCTTGCCTGTATCATTGATCAAATAGACCGCCCATTCGGATGTGTTTTCTTCTGTATGTTCTTTTACGACAGCAACATAAACGTCTTTGACCTTGGGAATTGTTATATCTTTTTTCATGCCACAAAATTATATACAAAAACCCGAAAGGCTAGAACTTTCAGGTTGTAATTTGTTAAGTACTAAAATTTAGATTTTAAATTTTTTAAAAAAGAGTTTAAAAGCTAAACGATATAATTGTTTCTGACCTAAAGTAGCTAATAATTCAGCAATTAAATTTGTTGGTCTCAAACCATGTTTAATATACTTTACATCAATTTCTGTGCGTTGCTTATGAATATCTGCTTGCAACCTTAATATCTTAAGGTGCTTATCGATTTCCTGCATGGATTTATATTGTCTCAAAACTACTTTTTTAAATCACTAAAAATTGAATTAAACATTTTTAATACTCGTCTTTCAAAAAGAGGTTTTCCAAAAATTACCATGATCAGTGTGATTAAAAAAAGAACACCAGAGATAATGAGAAAACCAAGAAAATTATATCCCAAAATATAGCCAAGAAGTAAACTTAAACCTACAAAAAGGAAGGTAAAAGCCAATAGCAATATTGAAGAATTAACTAAAAACTTAAGTAAAAGCGAAACTGCATTGATAAGTTTTTTGTACAAATCCAATTTCTGATATGCAATTTCACTTTCAATGTAGGTTTTGGCGTCTTCTGAAAGATTTTCAAAATGTTTACCTAATCTTTGTTTATCAGACATTTTAGGCTTTTAATTTATCAAGTTCTTTTACCAATTCCTGATTTTTTTTTCTGAGTGTTTCAAGCTCGTCTTCCATATTGGCTAAAATGTCATCTGCCTGGTCATTGGCTTTACTAAATAACTTATTGACTCTTTTTTCAAATTTTGTTTTTGCTGATGACGCATAATCAGATACCTGGCTTGACAATTCATCATATTGTTCACCTAGTTTATCTTTAGCTTTGTATGCTTCATCTCTTAACTGATCTCTCGTTTCTTTTCCACTTTGTGGTGCGTATAATATTCCAAATGTTGCCCCTAAAGCTGCTCCTGTTAATAATGCTACTACTGTATTTGTTGAATTGTTTGACATAATAATTAATTTTTAAGGGTTTAACGCCAATATAAAAATATTATGTGCCTTTTTCTGTTAAAACCAGGTTAAGTCTCTAAAAATAATGACCTTAATCATTTTTGGATATAAAGAAATTTACAAATTGAATTCGTTAAATTAAAAAAAGACATTCATATTGAAATTAATATCTGTAAATTTGCATAAATTTTATTGAGATATGTTGAATACGATATTTATAATGGGTCCTTGGCAATGGGTAATTATAGGCGTTGCCATTTTACTCTTATTCGGAGGGAAAAAGATTCCTGAGCTCATGAGAGGACTCGGAAGCGGCATCAAGGAATTTAAAGATGCTTCTAAAGAAGATGAGGATAAGCAGGAAGAAAAGAAGAATTTGAAATAATCATTTTACTTTATATTCTTTTAATTCTAAATTCTCTCCGTCAAACTTTCCGTAGGTGTAATATTTTATCCAGTCTCCCAGATTAATGTATTTACTTTTTTCATTCAGTTGAATGTCAAGTGGTAAATGTCTGTGTCCAAACACAAAATAATCATAGTGTTCAGATTCTAGTTTCCGTTTGGCATATTGTACCAGCCACTCGTTTTCCTCTCCCAGAAACTTTGCGTCCTCTTCTCCCGATATTAATTTATTTTTGACAGAAAGGTATTGCGCTAAGCGGACACCTAAGTCTGGATGCAACCAACGAAACAACCATTTACAAAATGGATTGGTAAAAACTTTTTTCATACGCTTATAACCCTTATCTCCGGGCCCAAGTCCATCTCCATGGCCAATAAATAACCTGGTTTTATTGACTTCAAAAACCTGTGGTTTATGAAAAACAGGAATATTGAGTTCGTCTTCAAAATAACCGTTCATCCAAAGATCGTGATTGCCAACAAAAAAATAGATATCTATTCCTGAATCTTTTAATTCAGCAAGTTTTCCAAGAACTCTCACAAAGCCTTTTGGAACAACCGTCTTATATTCGAACCAAAAATCAAATAAATCACCCAATAAAAAAATAACCTGTGCGTCTTTTTTTATGTCATCAAGCCATCTGATGAGCTTTTTTTCTCTTGGTAAACTTTCCTCAGGTGTCGGCGCGCCAAGATGACTATCGCTGCCAAAATAAACCTGTTTGCCTGACTGAAGTGTAATCTTATGCGTCATATTGCAAACTTAGTTTAATTTTTCAAAAATCAGTTTTGCGGTCTTAAGACTTGCACCCGCACCACCAAGTTTTTGTTCGAGATCAAAATAATCTGAAAACAAGAGCTTTCTATGAGATTCATCCAGAATTTTGTCCAGCTCTGTTTTAAGTTGTTTTGCATTGAATTCATTTTGAATCAATTCTTTCACGACCAGTTTATCCATGATAAGGTTTACCAGTGAAATATAATCGAGATTAATGATGCGCTTGGCTATCTGATAGGAAATATAGCTACCTTTATAGCAAACTACTTCAGGCACTTTAAACAATGCTGTCTCTAAAGTTGCTGTTCCCGATGTCACCAATGCAGCTGTTGAAACTGTGAGCAAATCGTAGGTCTTGTTTTGAACAAAAGAGACTCTGGACTGACCTATGAACTGCTTATAAAACGTAGGCTCCTGCCCTGGCGCACCGGCGATAACAAACTGGTAACCCGGAAAATCTTCAACCACACTCAACATGACACTGAGCATCTTTGAAATTTCCTGCTTTCTGCTTCCCGGAAGCAATGCAATGATCGGCTTTTCATTAAGCTGATGTGCTTTGCAAAACGCCTTCAGTGAAACTGGTTGTCGCTCTCTTAATGCGTCCAGCAAAGGATGTCCTACAAAGTGCACAGGAAAATCGTGTTTCTTTTCGTAAAAGTCTTTTTCAAAAGGAAGTATCACGTACATTTCATTGATATCGCGCTTAATGGCTTTGATCCGGTTTTCCTTCCAGGCCCAGATTTGTGGTGAAATATAATAATGGGTTTTATAGCCCTGTTGTTTTGCCCATTTGGCAATGCGAAAGTTAAATCCTGGATAATCAATAAATACTAAAACATCCGGTTGATAGGTTTCAATATCTGTTTTGCAGAATTTTATATTCTTAAAAATGGTCCTCAGATTCATGATGACCTCTGCAAAACCCATGAATGCTAAATCACGATAATGCTTAACCAAAGTTCCGCCAACTTCCTGCATCAGATCGCCGCCCCAAAACCGAAAATCGGCCTCTGCGTCCACTTTCTTTAAAGCTTTCATCAGATTGGAGGCATGCAAATCGCCTGAAGCTTCACCGGCTATGATGTAGTATTTCATTATGAAAAAATGTTTTACAAAAATAGGTTATACTTTATAATTATTTGCGGGTTATAGCCTAAAGGTGTAATTTTAGTATTGCATTCAGTCTTTTATCACAATATAATTTTCATGGCAAAAAACATATTCATTTTTTCAATTTTATTCATTATTCAGTATGGTTTTGGACAAAGTCAGCAAAAGCCATTAACTTCATTTTCAAATTATCCTGAAAAAGGCCAAAACTGGCTGGATTTGAATTTAGGCCTGAGTTTCTTTATCTCAAACGAATCAGCTTTAAATGAGTTTGCGTTATTGACAAATGAACAGCCTGATTACTTTGGATTTCTTTTACAGCCTAAATATCAATATTTTATAAAAGAAAAATTATCTATAGGTTTTCACCTGGGGTTTGGATATGAGAATTTGTATGAAAATAGCTTGGACTTTGACCAATCAAATCAGGTTTATTTTACGGCCATTCAGACAGAGTACTTTTTCTTAGAATTAAAAAACATATTTTACCTGAGTACAGAATTGGATGCAGGCATTAATTATTTTAATAGAAACAACGAAACATCAAACACATATTTTAAAAGTGGACTTAGTCTAATTACCTCATTTCTGGTCAAAGACAAGCTTGTTGTGTATATGAAATTAAGTGACATCTTCTCTTATGTTTCCAGTGATCATAACTTTTTTAATTTTGACAAGGGCTTTTCAGTGAATAACAATTTTAGGAATTTTATCAACTTTCCACAATTTGGGATCAGGTATAAGCTGTTTTGATCATTTTTTTACGGCGTATTTAAATATCCACCCAATGATCTTTACACCGGCCATAACAGCGCCTTTTAATGTTCCGGAGACTTTTGAAGTACCTATTCGATTTCGATAATTTACCTCAACTTCTGTGTATTTCAATTTATGTTTCAATGCCTTCAACTGCATTTCAACCGTCCAGCCATAGGTTTTATCTTCCATATTCAAGGCCAAAAGCTTTTCATATTTAATAGCTCTAAAGGGACCTAAGTCTGTAAAATTTGCACCATACATGACTTTCATGAGTGAGGTCGCCAACCAGTTACCAAAGATTTGCGGAAAGGTCATCGATCCTTTTTCCCTTAAATGGTCTACACGTGCCCCAATCACGAAATCTTTATCGTTTTTAAGAATGGGGTCTACAATTTTGGTCATTTCTTCCGGGTAATCGCTATAATCGCCATCAAGAAAAACTATAATATCAGTTACTAAATTATTGACTTTAATGTAGTCCATCCCTTTAAGGCAAGCATAGCCATAACCTCTTCTGACTTCTCTTAACACAGTCGCTCCTTTTTCTTTTGCGACAGCTTCGGTTTGGTCTGTAGAATTGTTACTGACCACAATAACCTCATTAACAAGATCAGGAATATCTTTTAGCACCAAACCAATTGAAGCCTCTTCATTAAATGCCGGAATAATGACACGAATACTTGGGTTTTTCATGCGTCAAAGATAGTTTGATAAATCCAATATCAAAAAGTGATTATCAGTTATACTGACTTTAATTTGTGGATGAGAAATTTCATTTTCTATTTAACACATTACTACATTGGTACATTGCTAAATTGATACATTGCTACATTAATATTACCTTTACCAAAAAAACAAGATTGAATCCTTTTAAAAGCCTTTTTAAAGACACTTTTATCTACGGGCTAGCGACTGTTCTGCCGAGGATGCTCAGCTTTCTTCTCGTGCCACTTTATACAGAAGTTTTTTCAAAAGAGGAATACGGGGTCGTGGTTTTTGTGTTTTCTTATCTCATCTTTTTCAACGTGATTTTATCTTATGGCATGGAAACTACTGTGTTCCGCTTTTATAATAAAAAGGATGATAAGTCAAAAGTCATCAGTACAGCCTGGCTTTCTATGCTGGCCAGTAGTTTAATTTTTCTGGTGCTGGCCTATCTGTTCAGACTTGAAATTGCGAATATCACCGACATCAATTTATCCTACATCAATTTAATTATTTGGGTATTATTTTTTGATGCCATTTGCGTCATTCCGTTTACTTACCTGAGGATAAAAAAGCAATCGATTCGCTATGCGGTCATAAAACTGATTAGTGTTGGTGTAAATTTAGGGCTGAATATTTTCTTTCTTTTGGCGCTTCCTGTTTGGAAAAATCACATTGAAACACTAGAAACATTATGTCTGGATGATTCAATAAATTATATTTTTATTTCATTTGTCATTGCCAGCGCACTCACGGTGTTCATGCTATTACCATTCTTTTTCAAATTGAAATACCAATTTGATGTCCGTTTATGGAAAACCATGCTGAATTATTCCTGGCCTGTTCTCGTTGCCGGATTGGCGTTTTCTATCAATGAAACGCTGGATAAAATTCTTTTAAATTATATTTTACCTGAAAATATTTCCGAAGCCCAGGTTGGTGTCTATGGCGCTTGTTACAAGTTATCTGTGTTTATGACACTTTTTGCAACAGCATTCAGGCTGGGTGTTGAGCCCTTTTTCTTTAGTCATGCTGATTCTAAAAACCCCAAAAAGGCTTATGCTTTAATTGCCAAATATTTTACAATTCTTGGTCTCTTGATTTTACTTGGCGTAACTGTTTTTATTGATTATTTAAAGTTGATTATTCGAGGTCAAGAATTTTACGAAGCCTTAAGCATTGTACCCATTTTACTACTGGCAAACTTATGTCTGGGAATATACCATAACCTTTCTGTCTGGTATAAAGTGACCGATCAAACCAAATTTGGCGCCTATATCTCTGGTATTGGTGCAATTTTGACAATAGTAATTAATATTGTATTTATTCCTGCTTATGGCTTTAAAGCTTCTGCCATTGCTACCTTAATTGCATACGGCAGTATGATGATTTTATCTTATCTATTGGGGCAGAAATATTATAAAATAGACTATCCGATTAAACGTATATCCATATATGCCTTAGTTGGCATTTTGTTTTCCGGTTTATACTTTTACGTCTTACGAGACTATCTGTGGATTGGTATTCTCATGTTTGTAACTTATCTGTTGATGCTTATTAAATTTGAAAAGAACGAAATATTACAATATTTAAAAAAATAATCGGCAAAAGAAGCTCCATTATTACAAAATGGATATTTAATGAATTTGACTCATCTTAAACCAAAATAATAGCTATGAAAATAAAAATCATAAACACCTCTCACCACGACTTACCACAATACGAAACCAAAGATTCCGCAGGCTTAGACCTTAAAGCCGTTTGCGAAGAACCAATTATCCTCAAACCTTTAGAACGACAAATCATCAAAACCGGATTACACATTGCTTTGCCCACAGGTTACGAAGCACAGATCCGTCCACGAAGCGGTTTGGCAGCCAAACATGGTATAAGCGTACTTAATTCACCAGGTACTATAGACGCCGATTATCGGGGAGAAATAGGTGTGATACTGGTTAACTTGTCTCAGGACGATTTTGAAATCACAGACGGCATGCGCGTTGCCCAGATGGTCATTGCCAAATTTGAACAAGCCGAGTTTATAGAAGTTGAAGAACTCGATGAAACTGAACGCGGTGAAGGTGGATTTGGGAGTACGGGACATTAATTTATCAATTTGAAAATTTGAAAATTTACTAATGGTGTAAAGTCCAAATTTTCTATTCTATTGATTTTAAGTATTTACAGTTAAAACTTTAACCCTGCTATTTAATAAGTTAAAAACCTCAAATAAATAATTGTTTACTTAAACTATTGACAAACTAATTGCTTGGGATATTTTCAAATCATCAAACTTTCAAATTTTCAAATCAATGCATTGTTACATTAGCACATTGCCACATTGAGACATTAAAACTGTATCTTTGCAAAAAATTAAAATCGCATGTCGAATATTGTTGCTATCGTTGGACGGCCTAATGTAGGTAAATCGACGTTCTTTAACCGTTTGATCCAAAGGCGTGAAGCCATTATCGATGCTGAAAGCGGTGTAACCCGTGATCGTCATTACGGTAAATCTGAATGGAATGGTAAAGGCTTTTCTATTATTGATACCGGTGGTTATGTGGAAAACAGCGACGATGTTTTTCAGAGCGAAATCGACAAACAGGTGCATCTGGCCATTGAAGAAGCCGATGCCATCATCTTTTTGGTCGATGTAAAAGACGGATTAACGCCTATGGATGAAGACGTAGCTCAAATCCTAAGAAAAGTTGAAAAGCCTGTATTTTTAGCTGTTAATAAAGTTGACAGCTCCAAAGATGTGCAAAACGCCATGGAATTTTATGCCATGGGTCTTGGGGAATATTACGGTATTTCTGCCATTAACGGCAGTGGCACCGGGGAACTTCTTGATGCTCTTGTGGAAGCACTACCCGAAAATCCCATTGAAGAAGATGATGATCTTCCAAAATTTGCAGTTGTTGGTCGACCTAACGCTGGAAAATCTTCATTTATCAATGCTTTGATCGGGAAAGAACGCTATATCGTTACTGATGTAGCAGGTACTACCAGAGATGCCATAGATACGCACTACAATAGATTTGGATTTGATTTTAAACTTGTGGATACTGCGGGAATTCGTCGTAAAGCCAAAGTGAAAGAAAGTCTCGAATTTTATTCTGTGATGAGAAGTGTCAGAGCGATAGAAAACTCTGATGTTTGTTTATTAATTGTTGATGCCCAACGCGGTTTTGACGGCCAGGTACAAAACATTTTTTGGTTAGCACATCGCAATAAAAAAGGCATCGTTATTTTGGTCAACAAGTGGGATTTGGTTGAAAAAGAAACCAATACCATGAAGCAGTTTGAAACTTTTATCAGACAAAAAATTGAACCTTTTACAGATGTTCCCATCATATTTATGTCTGTAAAAAACAAACAACGTATTTTTAAAGCGGTTGAAACAGCTGTAGATGTCTACAAGAACAGAAGCTTTAAAACTAAAACCAGACAGTTGAATGATTTACTTTTACCCATCATTCAAAAAACTCCACCACCTGCTACAAAGGGTAAATACGTAAAAATTAAATTCATCACCCAACTTCCAACACCTTATCCGCAGTTTGCCTTCTATTGTAATTTACCACAATACGTCAAGGAACCTTACAAGCGCTTTTTAGAAAATAAAATTCGTGAACATTTTGATTTTTCAGGTGTGCCAATGGATATTTTTATGAGGAAGAAGTAAAAATAGTTTAAAGTTGGAAAGTTTATTGTTTCAAGTTTTTGAGGCCCTTGTTATTATTTTTGAGTCGTAAAGCATAGACCATAGAATAATTTCAAAAAAAATGAAATTCTAATTAATTGTATCAAATTTTATTTCAACTTTTTGTTTGCCCCATTCTTTTGCCGCATTTTCATTTGTACCGAAATAAATGTCAATTTTTTTGGACCAGCGCTTGTTCATTTTGTCTTTGACGATATAGATGCCATCTTGACCTTCAATTTCAACTTTGGTATTATGAGTCAAGCCTTTTTTAATCAAATCTCTTGACACGGCAATGGCTTTTTCTCCGGGGACTAAAGTATCACCCCAGGCGGTTAAACCAATATTTCCCTTTTTGGTTTGATTTTCAACCGAATTATAGGCTGTTGCCGTTACTTCTATACTGACATCGTATTGTTTTTCCTGGGTTGAATTGCAGGATAAAAATACTATATAAACTATAAATGCTGAATACCGTAATGTATATAATGTTTTGTTGGACATGCTAGAAAATAAATGATTTCGATCTTTTATACCTTATGATTTTGAAAACCTTAGCAGTAGTATTTTAATAAACCTTTAAATTCTCTATACCACATGGGTATTTACTACCCTGTCGTACAAGGTCTGTCGTTTGCTGCTGACCAAAATACCCACAACATAAACCAGGAAAATGAATAACCCAATATAGGTCACAAAATGAATATTGGCGTTTTGCTGAAAATAAACCGGTTCAGGATAAATAACACCTATATGAGCAATTTCCCAGGGCAATAATTTCAAAAATGTTCTCAAAAAAGATCGGCCTAAAGAAATTTGATGGTCTGATACAGATTTTACCTCTAATTTAAATAATCTTTTACCGAAGGTTCCCTTGGCATGTTTAGTATCGAAATAGGCAAAATACAACAAGACAGGAATAGAAATCGTTAATAATACATAAAGATGCATATTTATACTGTCCTTAAACCACTCGTCTGTTATGCCAATTAAATCCCTGAATTGACTTAATATAGCCCATTGAAAAACAAGCATCACAGTAGAAAATGCTACGAGACAATCTATCCAGTAAGCTAATGCTCTTTTAATGAAGTATAGAAACATATCAAAATTTTTATAGCCTAATGATGCTTTGATAATAACTTTTATTGAATATCCGTTTTCATACCTAAGCGCTTGTTATTGCGGCTACAATTACTCTATCGAAAAGTCTATCGCCAAAGT
>CAJXVZ010000059.1 GCA_913062845.1 uncultured Psychroflexus sp. | reverse complement strand
AAGTTGTAGATGGATATAACAATCCTGTCAAGGCCTCTCTACTTTTATTTGATAGTGAGGGAAATACAGTCTTAGATTTTAAAACCAATGAAAATGGTGTATTCTATTTCAAACAAACAACAAACAAGGCATTAACTCTTGTCGCTTATGCAGAGGACGGCAGAAAACTTTTTATTAAAGAAAATTATGATTTTGTAAACCATGATAATTTTCAAAGTAATAAAGCAGGAGAAAAAAATAATTCGAAAACAGCAAAATTTGGTGAATTTAGAAATCGCGCAAAAGAAAAGGACACAGAAGATGAACTAAAGGGAAATGCTTCTGTTTCTCTAGGCGAAAATTTAGAAGAACTTGATGAAGTGATTTTGGTAAGCTATTTAGGAGATGAAAGGGCCAGTTCTTCTATTCAAGTCTCCAGAATCAATGAATTTAATGCTTTGTCACAACCCCTTTCTGATGTGCTTCAGGGAAGAATTGCAGGAGTACAGATAAAAAATAATAATGGCAGTAGCCCTAATAATAATGCTGTTTTGATAAGAAGCAGTGCTTCGGTAAGCAATAACAAACCGCTGGTTGTTATTGATGGTTTTCCTTACGAGTATGATATGTTAACAAACCTGAATCTCGATATGTTTGACAGCGTCAATGTATTAAAGAACTCTGCGGCTACAAATTTGTACGGTGCTGCTGCGAGTAACGGGGTTATTGTTTTAAATACAAAATCAGGATTTAGAAATTATGACAAAAAAACACTTATCAAACCAAAATTTAACAACTATGCGATTAAAGTTTATGATAAATCTCCATTAGAAGGTTTTTATGCCTCCAGATTATTTTACACGCCAAAATATGAATCAAATTCTCAAGTTGAAGAAAGAAAAGACTTCAGGCAAACCATATACTGGAACCCCGTTGTGCAAACTGATGAAGACGGTAAGGCTGAGTTGAGCTTTTTTACCTCAGATGCCATTACTTCCTTTAATATAACAGCTGAAGGTATAGGATATAATGGACTGTTAGGAAGAAATAAGGAAACAATAGCCAACAGAAAACTTTTGAATGTAGATGTAAAATTGCCAAATTATATGGTCATAAATGACACTATTGACGTTCCGGTTACCATTTCAAATGAAACGGATAAAACTTTGATAACCAAGTTGGAATTCGAATTCCCAAAATCATTAAAACTACTTAATCATCCTAGTAACACGCTGTCAATTAGATCAAATAGTTCAGAATCCAAAACTATCAGGCTTGTTCCACGGGAGACGATTAATGATACAATCTTAAAAATCGGTATTAAATCCGATAAAATTTCAGACAAAATTGAAAAGAAGTTCAGTGTCATAAGCCCTTACTTCCCAGTAGAAATTTCGGTCTCGGGAGTAAAATCCGATTCTCATAAATTCTATGTAGAAAATGCGGTAGAGCAAAGAATCAAAGCAGAATTAAATTTTTATATAGATGTTATTGGAGATGTCATGGATGGTATCGAAGGTATACTAAGTCAACCCTCTGGTTGCTTTGAACAGGTTGCTTCGAGCACTTATCCAAACATACTGGCACTAAAATACCTCAAGGAGACTGATAAAAATTACAATGATTTTGAGAAGGATGCTATGAAATACATCATAGACGGTTATGATAAGATGGCAGCCTATGAAACCAATAAAGATGGTTTTGAATGGTACGGAAAATCACCACCACATGAAGCACTTTCTGCTTATGGACTTATGCTGTTTACAGAAATGAAAGAGCTGTATGGTGGTGTAGATCAGGATATGATAAAAAGAACCATTAAGTTTCTGCTAAGCCGCAAGGATGGTAAGGGAGGATTCAGGCAAAATCGGGGTAAATACGGATTTAGTGGTGAAAGAAAAACTGTCAATAATGCTTATATAGTCTATGCTATGAGCGAAGTTGAGGTTGAAAGCGATATTTCTGAAGAGTATAAAACAGCTTACGAAGAAGCTATGCTCAACGAAGACAGCTACAGAATGGCGCTTTTGGCTTTGGCAAGCTATAACCTCGATAATTTAGAGGCATACAACAAACTCATTATTAAATTAAAAAAACAGATAAACGAATCAGGTTTTGAAGCATTACCCGTTGAAAACACAATTACCAATTCCTATAAAAGGTCAAAACAGATAGAAGTTGCCGCCTTCTCCTTATTAGCTCTCATGAGAGAAAATAAGAAA
The DNA here is from genome assembly GCA_913062845.1 of uncultured Psychroflexus sp. GTDB lineage: Bacteria > Bacteroidota > Bacteroidia > Flavobacteriales > Flavobacteriaceae > Psychroflexus. The sequence goes on along the minus strand of CAJXVZ010000059.1, from coordinate 17,819 downwards.
GATATGCATCTCATTTCAAAAGGTATAGAATTTCTGCTATCCAATAGAAAGAATGGAAGGTTTGGTTCAACTCAGTCTACAGCTTTGGCAATCAAAGCCTTACTAGAGTATAGCAAAATTCAAAAGCGAAAAATATTATCAGGTCCAGACTTTGCTAATGTAAGATTGAATAACAAATCTTTAAATGTAAGTTTAGAAAACAACGATACTAAAAATGGTAAGCTTATCATTAAAGATTTTCAGAATTTGATAAAAAATGGATTGAACAACTTTGAAATTGAATTTTTAAGTGATACAATTTCATTTCCTTATGCACTGAACATAAAGTACGATAAATACTACCCTAAACAAACTAATGATAAATTTCTAAATCTCAATATGTCTATTGAAGATAGCATTTATAAAATTGGTGATAACATTAGTTTAAAAATTGATGTTCAAAATTTAAAAAAAGAAGAAATTGGTATGGTAACCGCTGTATTAGGGATACCTTCCGGCTCTAGTCTACAATCCTGGCAGTTGAAATCTTTAATTGAAAAGCAAAAAATAGCTTATTATGAGTTATTTGATAATTATCTGGTATTATATTGGAGAAGCTTTCAGGCTAAAGAAAATAAATCTATCAGATTAGATCTAAAAGCCGATATTCCAGGCATATTTCAAGCTCCGGCATCGGCTGTTTATCCTTACTATGGTGATGAAAACAAGACCTGGATTAAAGGAAATAAAATAATTATCAATTGAAATTTTTGTAAATATTTTGGAATTTATAATTAAAATAATATCAGCTCTGATTGTTTTGTTATTTACTTTTCTGTTTTTGAGATGGGCTTATATGCCCGACTATAAAAGAGACCCCAAGGAGTTCTGGCGAATCTTAATAGCTGTACCTTTGGGCATAATACTTGGTGGACTCATTAGTCATAAAATTAATAAAGCCTTAAAAGAATAGGCTCTCAGCGAAAAACCGAAAAAGGCTAATGACAAATTCAACATTAATGAAAAACAAAACTAAAAAATTAACAGGTTAATATTGTAGTACAACCCTGATGAGCCTTAGTCTCCAAAATTTTGGTAAATTTAAAACCTATTTCATATTATAATTAAGCAAAAATAAATGAAAATCAAAGCTAACACAGTAGATGAATACATCTCAAAATTACCGGAAGAACGCCAGGAGCCTATAGCTAAACTCAGAAGTGTGATTAAACAAAACCTACCTGAAGGTTTTGAAGAATGTATGAACTATGGCATGATTGGCTACGTAGTCCCAAAAACCCTATATCCCGATGGTTACCATTGTGATCCCAGTTCGCCACTGCCTTTCATAAATTTGGCTTCTCAAAAAAATTATATTGCTCTGTACCATTCGTGTGTTTATGCCAATGAAGAACTGATGAATTGGTTTAAAAATGAATATCCAAAACACAGTAAATACAAACTCGATATGGGCAAAAGCTGTGTTAGATTTAAAAGAATGAATGATATCCCTTACGAGTTGATTGGCGAACTATGCTCAAAAATATCTCCAAAAAAGTGGATTGAAATTTATGAAACTAACATAAAACGATAATTATGGCCAAGTCGAAAGACAAAGATTACTCAAATCTTGAACCTAAAGTTACCGGTATAGGTGGTATTTTCTTTTCTACCAATGATCCTGGAACGTCAAGAAAATGGTACGCCAAACACCTGGGTTTGGCTGTAAATGATTATGGCTCTAGTATAGAATTCAGAAATGCCAATAATCCGCAAGAAATCAATTATTTGCAATGGAGTCCCTTTAAAAAAGGGGATAAATATTTTGAGCCCTCAAAGAAAGAATTCATGATCAATTATAGAGTCCAAAATATTGAATGACTTGTAGAAAACTTAAAGTCTGATGGTGTAAAGATTCTGGATGAAATTGAAAGCTTTGATTACGGTAAATTTGTTCATATCATGGACCATGAAGGCAACAAAATTGAATTATGGGAACCTCAGGACCATGTTTTTACTGCTATGGGTGGAGAAACCACCAAATAATCATTTCAGTTGTCTGTCAAAATAATAGCGATTCAATATTTTGTTGCTGTTAATCAAAGTGAAGAAATGAAGTGCCGACTTCTGGTATTCAGTGATTATAATGTTATCATCATTACCTAGTGCAATGTGATGGACTTTATGATTATACACAAACAGTATAACTGGTATGCCCAGTGGCAAAAAATTATGTTCGTACCTGAATGCGCCGTTTTTCATTTTTCCTTTAATAATCTTTTCATATTGATTTTTACCATCCGAATAAGAAATGTGCAAGCGTTTGTCATTAATAAAATTAAAATCAATTTTACTTACATTTTGAGCATTCTCAAGATCAAAGATTTCGGTAAGTAATTTAAACTCGCCATTGGTTTTATATGGATCTACAAAGTATGTTCCATTCAGATAACTGGCTTGATCTTCGTACAGATAAACTTCAGGATCTCCAATGGCCCTGCTCACACTCTTACAGGAAATAAAAACAAGAAAAAGACATAATGAACTTAGTTGAAAAACCGTAGTTTTCCTAATTAATTTGCCTTTGCAAGGTTTTGAGTTCTTCAATATATGTCCTTTCATTGGATAACCGGGGTATTTTATGTTGTCCTCCTAATTTTTCATTGGTTTTCAACCAGGTGTAAAATAAATTTTTACTGGCAACATTAAGCTCCAGCATTTTTAATGTGGTATTATTATGCCTCTTGGCATCATAATCAGAATTTACAGCTCTCAGGTTATTGTCTAATGACTGCCTGAAATCCTCAAGCGATGCCGGTGGACTTTTAAATTCTATAATCCATTCATGAGCTCCCTTTTCTTTGCCTTCCATAAATATTGGCCCGGCAGTGTAATCCACTATTTCTACCTCATGTTCAATAGCCGCTTTCTTCAAGGCATCTTCTGCATTCTCTATGATCAGTTCTTCACCAAATACATTAATATGATGTTTAATCCGACCCGTAACCCTGATTCTATAAGGGTTTATGGACGTAAATCTGACGGTATCTCCAATTTTATACCGCCATAGTCCGGAGTTGGTGGTAATGACCAAAGCATAATTTTTACCAATTTCAACACTTTCCAGGGAAACAGCTTTTTCATTTTCATTTCCAAATACGTCCATCGGAATGAATTCAAAGAATATGCCATAATTCAACATTAACAAAAGGTCTTTACGATCATTCTGATCCTGAACAGCAAAAAAACCTTCTGAAGCATTATAAATTTCATAATATTTGAAATCATCATCGGGAATAATTCTTTGATATTGATTAAGATAAGGCTCGAAGCTTACACCACCATGAAAATAGACCTCAAGGTCAGGCCAAATATCTTTAATGTGTTCTTTTCCTGTTGTATTCAGAACTTCATTAAGTAATACCAGCATCCACGAAGGCACACCAGCCAGACTGGTAACATTCTGTTCTATAGTTTCCTGAATAATTGCGGGTAATTTTTTCTCCCAATCACCCATTAATGAGACTTGTTCGCTTGGCGTGCTTGAAAAGCTCGCCCACAAAGGCATATTATCGATCAATAGCGCTGATAAATCACCAAAGGAAGTACCATTATCCTGATATATTTCTTTGCTGCCGCCAAGTCTTAAACCTTTACCTGTAAACAACTTAGAGTTCTCATTATTATTAAGATACATGCATAGCAAGTCTTTACTTGCTGCGTAATGATTTTCTTCTAGGGCTTCTTGACTCAAAGGTATAAATTTGCTTTTAGCATTCGTAGTTCCACTGGATTTGGCAAACATTCTGATCGGGGTTGGCCAGAATATATTATTGACTCCTCGTCTGCTCTGCTCTATTCTTTCAAATACATCTTCATAAGACACTATCGGAATACGTTCATTAAATTCTTTGTAAGATTTAATGGATTTAAAATCATGTATTCTGCCGTATTCAGTATCTTTGGCTTTGCCTATAAGTTGAAATAACAATTCATTTTGAACTTCATTCGGATATTTTAAGAACAATTCCATCTGATGGATGCGTTTCTTCAAAAACCATGAAGCAACATTATGAATGATTTGTATGGGCATTTAACAATTTTTGAAAAGTAAAAATATCAAAAATATGCAATATACAGGCGTTTTAAAGAAAATGAAAACCGAATTAAATGAACCGGTTCAATATTATCTAAATTTTGAAAATAGCTTTGTTATTTTAAACCAGTGCCTTGATAAAGAAATAGGAATTACATTTAGAAGTTTTGAATGTTTAAAATGTGGCAAAGACAAAAAAATATTTCGTCAGGGCTATTGCTATGAATGCTTTTACGAATCTCCTGAGGTTGGAGATTGGGTAATGAAACCCGAATTAAGCAAAGCGCATTTAGATGAAGAGGATCGTGACCTCGAATTCGAAAAATCAGTACAGTTGCAACCTCATATTGTATATTTATCTAATACTGCAAGCGTTAAAGTTGGTGTTACCCGAAAAAGTCAGGTGCCATACCGCTGGATAGATCAGGGTGCGCACGAAGCCATTATAATTATGGAAACGCCAAACCGGTATTTAGCAGGTATAACGGAAGTAGCTTTAAAAGATCATGTCTCAGACAAAACCAAATGGCAGGCTATGCTAAAAAATGATATTGAAGATCTGGATCTAAAAGAAATCAAATTCAATTTAAAGGAGCATTTACCCGAGGAGACAATTGATTACTTTAAGCCTAATGAAGAAGAATTAAACATTAATTTTCCGGTCAAACAGTATCCAAAAAAAGTAAAAAGCCTGAACCTTACAAAGACAAAAGATTTTAAAGGCAAACTTGTTGGGATAAAAGGACAGTATTTGATTTTTGAAGATGAAACCGTTTTTAATGTAAGAAGCCACAGTGGATTTGTTATCGACCTGAACCTGTCATAAAAACAAAAAGCCAATATAAAATTGGCTGTATTAATTATGTATGAATAATTTAGATCTTAAAAATCCTTTTTATCATTCAAAGATTGAATATACTCGGCTTTTTTGATCTGTTGTCTTCTTTCTACAGATGGTTTTGTAAATTCTTTCTTATCTCTAAGTGTTTGTAAAACCTGAGTGTCTCTGAATTTACGCTTTAATCTTTTTAAAGCTCTATCAATTTTTTCGCCGTCTTTTACTTTTACTATTAACATATATGATATACTAAATTTTCGGAGTGCAAATATAGTAATCTTTTTTTTATTCAAAACTTTTTTGAAATAAAAAAACACACTGTTTCTGATTCAATTTTCCTGAAATCGTTAATATTTGAAAAAACAGTTGAATATTTAACTAACAATTGTTAGTTTTGAATCATGTAATGATTAATTATGGCTAAATTTTTTCCATTAAATGTGAAAACAGTAGAAAAAGCTACTGATGATTGTACAGTTGTATCATTTGATATTCCTGACGATTTAAGTGAGTCATTCAATTATTTACCCGGACAGCATCTCACATTAAAGAAAATGATAGGGAATGAAGATGTGCGACGTTCTTATTCACTTTGCAGTAGTCCTTTGGAGAAGCAATGGAAAGTAGCTGTAAAGCAGATACCGCAAGGTAAATTTTCAACCTACATCAATGAGAGTCTTAAAGAAGGGGATGTTTTGGATGTTATGCCTCCAAGTGGTTTGTTTGGTGTAAAACCAGATGAAAAAGCGAGTAAAAATTATGCATTTTTTGCAGCCGGAAGTGGAATTACACCAATTCTTTCGATGATAAAAACGCATCTGGCACTGGAGCCTGACTCAAGATGTCAGCTCTTTTATTTGAATAAGAACGCTAAATCTATTATCTTTAAAGAAGAAATAGAACAAATCAGAAACAAGTACTTTGGCAGATTTGAGATTTTTTATTTTCTCACACGAGAACAGAGAGATATTGAGCTATTCAACGGCAGGTTTACTCCTGAAAAAATCCGGCAACTTTCACAAACATTACTAAATGTTGAAAATACTGATGAATGCTTCATTTGTGGCCCTGAGCAAATGATTTTTATGATTCGTGATGAACTATCAAAACTAGGTCTTTCAAAGGATCATATCCATTATGAGCTTTTCGTCTCCGGCCTTTCTGAAGAAGACAAGAAAAGGGTTGAAGAAGCAAGGAAAAAACGTAAAGGCAGAACGGAAATTACTATTATGGATGGTGGAAAAGAATTCCATTTCGATATGAGTAAAGATGATGATAATATTCTCGACGCAGCCTTAAATGCCGGAGCAGATCTGCCATTCGCCTGTAAAGGCGGGGTTTGTAGTACTTGCAAGTGTAAAGTTATTGAAGGTGAAGTTGAGATGAAAATCAATTATGCCTTAGAAAAAGATGAAGTAGCACAAAATTTTGTTCTAAGCTGTCAGGCAATACCAACCACAAAAAAAGTTATTGTAGATTTTGATGTATAAATGAAAAAATGAATTGTTATGAGTTCAAAAGAAGTTAAAAATTTGGAAGCCATCTTCGATACAAAAATTGCAAGAGATGAGAAGATAGAACCTAAAGACTGGATGCCGGAGAAATACAGACAAACACATATTCGTCAGATTTCTCAGCATGCCCATTCCGAAATTGTTGGTATGCTTCCTGAAGGTAACTGGATTACACGTGCACCTTCTTTGAGAAGAAAAGTGGCGTTACTGGCAAAAGTTCAGGATGAAGCGGGACATGGTCTTTATCTCTACTCCGCATGTGAAACACTTGGAATTTCAAGAGAAGAATTATATGATCAGCTTCATACGGGTAAAGCTAAATACTCAAGTATTTTTAATTACCCGACTTTAACCTGGGCTGATATTGGTGCTATTGGTTGGTTAGTTGATGGTGCGGCGATCATAAACCAAGTGCCTTTGTGCAATACTTCGTTTGGTCCGTACGCCAGAGCTATGGTAAGGGTTTGTAAGGAAGAGAGTTTTCACCAAAGACAGGGTTACGAAATAATGATGACATTGTGTAATGGCACAAAGGAGCAAAAAGACATGGCCCAGGATGCACTTAACCGCTGGTGGTGGCCTTCTCTAATGATGTTTGGTCCAACAGACGATCAATCAACCCATACCGAGCAATCCATGAAATGGAAGCTAAAACGCAAAACCAATGATGAATTGCGTCAGCAATTTGTAGATCAAACTGTACCACAGGCTGATATTCTAGGACTGAAGATTCCTGATGAAGATTTAAAATACAACAATGATACAGGTCATTACGATTTTGGTGAAATTGACTGGAGTGAGTTTTGGCAGGTTGTAAAAGGTCATGGTAAATGTAACAAAGAGCGCATTAAAGCCAGAAAGGATGCGTGGGATAATGGAAAATGGGTCAGAGATGCTGCTATGGCTTATTCTGAAAAACAGAAATTGAAAAAAGCTAAACAAGCAGGATAACACTATAATGGTGTCATCCATGGCGCAGGTTAGATTAAACTTTTAAACTGAGCTGTAAAATTTTTAGGATAGATTTATATCATAAACAAATAAACTTATAATATCATAAACTCAATTTATGAAAAAAGACTGGCCTCTTTGGGAGGTGTTTGTAAGAAGTAAAAATGGCCTGGAACATCGCCACTTTGGCAGTCTCCATGCACCGGATGCTGAAATGGCTATCAAAAACGCCCGTGACGTTTACACGAGACGTAAAGAAGGTGTTAGTATTTGGGTTGTTGAGTCAAAACACATTAAAGCCTCAAATCCCGATGATAATGCAGAGATGTTTGATCCTGCTGATGACAAAGCCTACAGACATCCAACATTTTATGACCTTCCGGATGATGTTGAACACATGTAATTCTACAAAATGAGTAATAAAAACCTGAAACATTATATTTACGGTATTGCAGATAATGCTTTGATATTAGGTCAAAGATTATCTGAGCTTTGCGGTCATGGTCCAACTCTGGAAACTGATATAGCTTTGACCAATATTGCTTTAGATCTCTTAGGTCAAACCCGTTCTTACTACCAATACATCGCCAATCTTTCCACAGAAAATACTTCAGAAGACGATGTGGCCTTCTTAAGAAAAGAAAGAGAGTATCGCAATGTGCTTCTCGTAGAACAACCTAATACAGATTTCGCCTACATCATTACCAGACAATATTTTTTTGATGTCTTTCATTTTATGCTTTTAAATAAATTACAGAAAAGTAAAGACGTGAATTTAGTTGCCATAGCAAACAAAAGTATAAAAGAAGTTGGGTATCATAAACAATTTTCCGGTGATTGGCTAAAGCGCTTAGGTGATGGCACGGAAGAGAGCCATGAAAAAGCAAAACAGGCTGTAAATGATTTGTGGGTATTTACTGACGAACTCTTTCATTCATCAAATAATGACCACCAGGTTATTGAATCAGGCTATGGGGTTGATCCTAATTCTTTTAAAGAAGAATACTATAAAACAGTATCTTCTTTGTTGGAAGAAGCAACGCTTCAGGTTCCCGAAACAAAATACTTTCAGAAAGGAGGAAAAGAAGGTATTCATAGTGAACATATGGGGTACATTTTAGCTGAAATGCAATACATGCAGAGAACTTATCCTGATATGAAATGGTAAACTGAATGCTAATGTCCGAAGAACCTCAAATACATCACGATTTATACCCAATATTAAAATCAGTTCCGGATCCTGAAATTCCTGTACTTTCTATTATCGATTTGGGTGTCGTGAGACGTGCAGAACTTCATGACACTAAAGCCGTTGTAGATATTACACCTACTTATAGCGGTTGTCCGGCAATGGACGTGATAGGTGATGATATCAGAAAAGCTTTAAATGATAGTGGCTACGAACCAACGGTGAACTTGATATTGGCTCCGGCATGGACTACAGACTGGATGACAGAAGAAGGCAAACAAGCTCTAAAAAGATATGGCATTGCACCACCTACTGACGCCATCACAGATAAAAAAGCTTTACTGGGCGAAGAGCGTGTCATCGAATGTCCGCATTGTGGTTCGTCCAATACTAAACTGGTAAGTCAGTTTGCTTCAACAGCCTGTAAAGCTATGTTCAAATGTCAGGATTGTGAGGAAACTTTCGATTATTTTAAGTGTTTGATTTAGTGAAACATATTATGAAAGGATACTGAATTGAAATAGATTAATTGACTTAGATAAATAATTAAGACCTATTTATAAAACTTTTTTACTAACCTAACCATAACTTTAAGCGCTTAGTACATTCACCGGGTAAGCATTGTAAAATAGATATATCAAAGAACTAACTATGACTGAAAGTAACTTACTAAGTAAATATTTACTTAGGTAGAAGTTTCATGTTCTTTAATCAAATAAATGCCAACTGTTTAAAATATTGATTAACAGCCTTAGTCAACATTTTAATCAGAAAGATACCCCAAAACCTCATATAAATTTTCAGACTGTTTGAGGTATTTCTCTTTTCCAGTTTCTTCGAACCAGGCTCTGGAAACTAGTTCGTTGTTATAAAGTCTGGCATCTTTCCATTCCCCTATGCCTTCAATAGACAATTGTGGCCAGTCTTCGTTTATAAAGCTTACAGCCTTAATATTCTTTTTATAAATAAAACTGAAAAAGTTGACAAACCAGTCCTGCCATACATCTTCGCTGTCCTTCAGAATACCATTCATTGGATTGGATTCTGCGATCATAACAGGCTTTTGATGACGCTTAGCAAAGCTTAAAACATCTTCACAATAAATGCCAAAATCAGAATTATAGGCATGACTAAAAACTGAAATTGCCACCCAATCTACGTAGTCATCACCTGGGTACCACTTGGACAAATTGTAGTTTTTGTAAGGCTTTGCTGCATAAGAATGCCACACGTATGCAATATTATTTACCTTCTTTTTTCTGAAAAAATCTACAATATAGGTGTAAGATTTTACGTAATCATACGGGTTCATCTCATTATGTATGCCATCAAATTCATAGCCTATTCTAAGGTAAACCGGTCTGTTAACAGATTTTGCCCACTTCGCATATTTCTTTAAAACATGATCATAATGTCCTTGATGTACTTTATTGACAATATTCCACTTCCCAACCATCCACATGGCGCTATGAATTACAGCATTGGGAAATTTATCCACGAGCATTTGATGATTTTGGGAACTGCCGGTTTTATTTTTGTGGTTATTATCTATACCACTATCCTCGGTGATACCCCAATAAGCCGACCATCCGCCAGGAAGTTCTTCATCAGGAAAAGCACTTAGATATTCGTTTATCCTTTCCACCGTTTGGCCCATGATCAATAGTGTTTTACCTGGCGGAGGCACGAATTTTGTTTGTTTAAAATCGTAAATATATTTGTCTTCGACTTCTTTGTTAATCTTTGAAATCATATCAGCAATACATTGTTGATCAATAAATGAATCCTGAGCTTTAGCAATAAACATAAATAAGATAAAAAGAAAAAAGACACTTTTCCTTCCAATTATTTGAAAAAGCAATGCTTTCATTTTTGATCTGATTAGAAAGAAGTTTTAAGACAGTTACTCCAATATTTTTTTAATATTGGGTTTAAAATAGTTTGGTCCTTTCAGTACTTTTCCGTCTTCTCTGTAAATAGGCTTGCCGTCCTCTCCCAGTTTACTCATATTACTACGTTGAATTTCATCAAAGACCGCCTCAATTTTGTCTTGCATACCGTGCTCAATCATTGTACCACATAATATATATAGCATATCACCAAGCGCATCAGCAACTTCAACCAGATCGTTATTATTTGCTGCTTCTAGATACTCTTCATTTTCTTCACGCATTAACTTATATCGTAATAAGTTCTTTTCTATGTTGAGGTTTGCTGTCGGTTCATGTTTTATGCCCAGCCCGAATGCCTTGTGAAATTCTTCAACCGCTTTGATTGGTTTTTCTATCATATTGTTATGTATTAAATGGTTTTAATCAAAAATTTCTTTTGCAATTTCTAAGTAATCTTTCCTGCTTTGCACAAAATCTAAATCTGAGACATCTATTATTTTTGTAGGAAAGCGTCTTTCAGAATTTATAAAATCCAGATAACCCTGATTTATTTTTTCCAGATACTCAGCTTTTATATTTTGCTCATATTTTCGTCCTCTCTTATTGATGTTACGTAGTAGTCTTTCTGTATTTTGATAAAAATAAACATACAAATCAGGTTTTGGCAATTCTCTGTAAATGATATTGAAAACTTTTTTATACAATTCAAATTCCTGATCCTGAAGTGTAACTTTGGCAAAGATCAGACTCTTATATAGATCATAGTCAGAGATACTGAATTGACTAAAAAGATCTAATTGTCTGATATCATCTACCAATTGCTGATGCCGGTCTGCCAGAAAAGCCATCTCCGTAGGAAATGCATAACGTTTTGGATCCTCATAAAATTTAGGCAGAAAAGGATTATCTTTAAAACGTTCTAAAATCAATTTGGCATTCAGGTCCTCTGAAATCATTTTTACAAATGTTGTCTTACCTACACCAATATTACCTTCAATACACAAATAATTAATGTCAGGTATTATTTGAGATTTTGCGTTCAAATGGCTCTCTATAGTTTTTATTTCAGACTCCTCTTTTAAATCGGATTTTAGTGTTCTTATGTCCTTTTTAATTATAGGATGTTTGAAGTCTGAAGCGATATCGCAAAGTGGATAAAGTACAAAATCTCTACTTGAAATGCCTGGGTGTGGCACTTTTAAATGTTCGATATCTATAATTTTGTCCTCATAAAAAAGCAGATCTAAATCGATATTTCTGTTTTGATAACCAGAACTATCATGTCTTAATCTGCCCATTTCTTCCTCAATAAGCAGTAAATTCTTTAAAACCATTTGCGGCTCTAATCTTGTGTTTACGCTGATACAGGCATTATAAAAGGGTAGTCCTTCAAAGCCCCATGCGGGCGTTTCATATATTTTTGATATAAGCTTAACATCACCTATTCTTAAAAAAACATGGTTTATTGCGGTTTGCAAATTTTCATGCCTATTCCCTGTGTTACTGCCTAGAGCGATGTAAATACTTTGTAATGAATTCAATATATTAAGAAAAATTTACCGATTGATGAGAAATATTTTTTGACAAAACTGACACTTGCAAAGCTACAACCCTTTATTTTTGTTCGCAAAAATTATCTCAGACCATTTTGATATCCCCAGAACTTAGAAAGAAGGCCTTTTTTATTTATATGCTTCTAGCAGCTTTATTTATTGCATCTCTGGTCGCATCAAATCTTATTTTTAAAAAGTTTTTTTATTGGGACTTTTTTGGATTCTACACATTTGAGATATCTGTCGGCATACTGCCCTACCCGATTACTTTTCTTATAACTGACTCAATTAGTGAGATCTACGGCAAAAAGAAAGCCAATCAGGTGGTCACCGTTGGTATATTTGCCTCATTATTTACTTTACTTATTGTTTTAGTTTCAGATGCAGTACCTGCCATCGCCAATTCGCCTATTGGCAATCAGGTATTTAGTGATGTTTTTGGTTCTACTGGTGTAGCCGTTTCAGCATCTATGATCGCCTATCTGTTAGCTCAGTATATAGATATTTCAATTTACCATTTTTGGAAGCGGCTTACCGATGGCAAACACTTATGGTTACGTAACAACTTCTCAACCTTCAGTTCTCAATTTGTAGATACTATTGCAGTAATAGGTCTTCTGAGTTTATTTGGTGAATTACCATGGTCTAAATTCTGGGTGTTGGTACTTTCCGGATTTCTCTTCAAAGTTATAGTTGCTCTGCTTGATACACCTTTTCTTTATCTTATCGTATATGGCTTTAGAAGGTACTTCAAACTCGATACAGGCGAGGAAATTCAATTAGATTGAACTTTTACAAAGCCGTGAGGTAATCATTGAAAGATTAGATTTTAATTCGACTTGCAATATCAAATTACCATATGATTAAAATCTGTTTTTTTCATAATTTTAGATTGAAATTCTGAATTTTAAGCTAAGTCCATGAGATTTTAAATTAATTAATTACATCTGAAAGCTTTTTTTTTGTTTAATTTGTCTTTTACACATTAAGTTTATGTTTAGATTTCTTTCACTTTTAATAATAATCTTTCATTCTTATTCAAACTATGCAAATTGCGACAAAAGCCCAGTTAACCAAGGTAACGTATATGTAGATAATGCCTTGATCGATAAGGATGATTTACAATCAGCGGTTACTGACAAATCCCAGGAAACATTCCACCTGTTTAGTCACGGACGGTCGGGACAATTATTAATTGATGGACATTGGATTGGCGCAGAAGAAATCACAACCTGGATTAATAACAATATTAGTCTAAAAAAATACACGTCAATAAATCTTTATGGTTGCGAATTTGCGAGTGGAAAAAAAGGATTGAAGGCCATAGAAACGCTGGAAAAAAAACTAAATATCCCCGTAAACGCATCAACCAATATAACAGGTCACAATGGAGACTGGATATTGGAATATGGTAACAATTTTGATTTAGGGCTCGTAAACTACATAAATGATCTTCAGGATGGTGATGATGAAGAAGACTGTGACACAGGCTTAGATATTCATGTGGCAAATGATGTTTCAGGCTCGGTTGATCCAGTAGAATTTGAACAGGCAAAAAACTTTATTGTTCAATTGGGCTTATCTTTCAGTGATAGCTTAGGTGAAGGAAATCAGGAAACCAGAATGTCAATAAGTAACTGGTCTTCAGGCGCAGGAAACTTTGTAGAATACGATTTTCCAATAGCAGGACCAAACTATACAACAGAGCTTTCTGATATTATTTCTTTCAGTGGAGCGACAAGTTTTTCAGGAGGAACAGACATAGAAACGGCCTTGCTTAACGCTTTTCAATGGGTTAATCAAAACCCTATACCAGATCGCAGTGTACCAAAGGTTATCATTCTGCTTACAGATGCATTCTGTAGTCAGGTCACGCCCGGCTTAAGTGATCTTGCACAACAAATTAAAGATCAGGGTATCATAATTGTGTTATTAGCTGTAGATGAAGCATCAACATGTGAAGAGCTTGCCGGAGAAAATGTTGCATCACCAAATGGATATTTTACGGCCAGCAGTTACGATGAATTACAAAATAGCGCCATAGGTTTGATCCAGGGAATCACAGAAGTTGGCTGTGAAGGTGATCCTCCTAACCTGTCCAATGCGTTTGATCTAACTATGCAGCTTTCAAATTATGAGCTTGTAAATTGTAATCCCGGCCCTCCGTCCGGATCCGTTGATGTAAGTGTAACTAATGAGGATTTTCTTAATCCATTTAATGACAATTTACTTATTTCATTTTATGACGGTGATCCGTCATTACCCGGAACGCAATTCTTATTCACAGAAGATATCGGCTTTCCAAACCTTAACTCAGATGGTGGTAACATCACTTTTAATATTACAGACCCTTTATTTTTAAGTGCACCGCAAATCTATGGTATTGTAAATTATGATGGAAGTTTGCCCGGTAATGAGGTTCCTATAAGCTTTTCTGATTTAGCTGATCAGGTCTTTATAGACACCGAAGTCGAAGTAGCCAATAATATAACAGGACCTATTGATAGACTTGATGAAGGAGATTGTGCAGAATTCGCAAGTATTAATGTACAGGTTTCTACAACCGGTGTTGGTTGTAATGATCAGGTATTCTACACTGTTCAGATTTGTAACGATGGAACTGCCGATGCTATTATGGGACCCAATGATATTACCACTTATATACCTAACACCTATAGTCTGGAAAACACGACTTTGATTGGCACAAACCCATTTACAACAGATTTTGGAATTGGACCTGAACAAATTGTTTCAGAGAATGTCAATTTAGAACTCAGAGATATAACCACTGGCGATATGGATGGTGATGGAGATCAGGATGTCATTGCCATCAACTTTACGGATGAAAAAATTGGCTGGTATGAGAACGATGGAACAGGTATTTTTGGACCTTTTCAGCCTATAAGTTCTTTCATGGGTACCGGAAGAATAATTATTACTGAGGATCTGGACAATGACGGTGATTTGGATGTCATTGCAGCTGGAGACTTCCCTAATGAAGTTGTATGGTTCGAAAATGACGGAACTGGTAACTTTGCACCACAACAAATTATTTCTTCATCTTTAAATCTACCTGAAAGTTTACATACTGCAGATCTTGACAATGACGGTGATCAGGATCTTATTGCAGCATTTTACGACGATGATAATATAAGTTGGTATGAAAATGATGGTAATGGAAATTTTGGAACCCAGCAATTTATAACTGCACTAACAGACGGACCTACATCTGTTTTTGCTGCAGATTTGGACAATGATGGTGACCTGGATGTAATTTCAACATCAGAAGAAGATGATAAAATCGCATGGTATGAGAATAATGGATCAGGGAATTTCAGTCCGCAGGTAGTTATTGCTACATCATTGTCAACAGATGAAGAGATATTTGCAGCAGATCTTAACGGAGATAATATACCCGATCTCGTAGCCACTGGTTTTAACCAGGTGACCTGGTTCGAAAACGACGGAACAGGTGGGTTTGGCCCGGAACAATTTATTTCAAATGCAGCAGCAAATGCACATTCTATTTTTCCTGTGGACTTTGACAGCGATGGTGATATAGATATCATATCTTCTTCAGGAACTACACTGACGCAATCAAAAATAGTATGGTTTCCTAATGATGGCAGTGGAAACTTTCCAAATGAAGAATTTGTTACGGGATTGATAAGTAATCCTATAGTTGTCTTGGGAGCAGACATGGATACAGACGTAGACCCTGATGTCGTTTCCATAAACCTTACAGACGATAAAATTGTATGGTATGAAAATTTGATTGTAAGCAAATTACCTTTCGATACTTGTGTTACCTACGAATATGAATATAATATAACCGGCACCCCTGCCGGTGATTACAATTTTGCTGTAGATGTAGAAGCATCTGCAGATGCGGGAATCAATCCATTTGTATTGTTCACTCCGGATATGGATTTTGCTTATGACGGAGAGACAGGTTTGAATGGTTTTAATGGAAACACCAATTCAAGCGATGACCTTACTTATGATGGCGTTACAGATGAATGCGTAGAGGGTGAACAAGTTCTCGTTGACGTTAGTATGACCGGAGATGGCAGTTGTCCGGACGACTTCAGTGTAGCCACTGTTACCATAAATAACCAAAGTGGGCTCACACAATTCAATACATTACTGACACTGAATCTTTCAGGTACAGGTTCAGTTTTTAATGGTGAACCGTACAACCTCACTAATGGCCTGGAAATAGCAGAACCCAATATATTTGACCCCAATTATCCTAATGTTCCCAATGCCATTTCTCAACAAAATGGAATCTTCACCTTGGATATATTCGAACTTCCAGGTGGCGTTTCAACTTTTGAAATTAATATATTAATAGGAACTGATATTACGACCTTAGATATCGAAGTTTCTCAACTTCCACCGGATTTTAATACCAATGGGACTGCTTCCGGCTTTGACAGTATTACACCTTCGAGTGTTCCTGTAATAACAGGAACATGCCCTGACGATGTTACTGTTGACGACACGACCATTACATTAAATTTTAGTGTAACCAATGCAAGTTCAGTCACATGGGTCTCTGGCTCTAATGGTACATTCAGTGATGCATCCTCTGCAAGTACCGTCTATAACATTAGTGATACAGACAGGGCTACTGGCTATGTTGACCTTTCAATGCAAGCCTCCTCAACTGGGAATTGTATTGATACCATTCTATGTCGCGTCAATATAACAGGAGCTGTATTTGATTATGGTGATGCGCCCATCTCCTTCGATTTTAATCAAAATAGCGTTCCCGTGGCTGCAGGTGCTTTGATCAACGACCAAATATATCTGGGATCAAACGTACCTGATTATGAAGCTACAAATCAACCAACTGTTGATGCGTCAGGAGATGGTGAAGATGAAGATGCTATTGATTTATTCTTATACCAAACCCCGGTTGCAGGTGATATCTTGTCAATAGATCTTAGTGTAACTAACAATAGTAATCAGGAAGCGTATGTTTATGGATACTTAGACTGGAATGAGGATGGTGATTATATCGGGGACAATGACGAAAAATCAGAGATGATAACGATTCCGCCTGCTTCCGGAACAGCAACTTACCCACTTCTTATTAACGCACCGGCAGATTTTCTGCCTACGGGTAATGGCAAATACCTAAGATTAAGAATAAGTACCGATGAGATCTCAGCAAATATTCCCTATGGAACAGCAACAAACGGAGAAGTTGAAGACTATATCATCAGCCTGGATCCCGAAGGTTGCGCATCTATAGAAGATGATATTGTTGAACCACAGCCACTTGAACAATGCCTCATTTCAACTAACGGTGATATAAATACTGCTACTTTTAATTTTGACCTTTCACAAACCATAGATGAGATTACACAAAGTAATCCGGACTTTCTGGTGAGTTATTATGAAAGTCAGAGTGATTTGGATAATAATAATCCTATTGTTGATCTCAATAATTATACAAATATTTCTAATCCTCAAACAGTATTGATCAAGGTTGAGGACACCGTAACAGGATGCGAGGTTTTTACCAGTTTAGACCTCGTAATTTATGAATTACCTAATCTACCTGCCAGCCTGAACGGACTTGAAGAATGCGACGACGAAACAGGTGAAGGATCAACCGAATTTAATCTGAATTCAGCTTTAAATAGCATTATATTAAATCCTGTAAGTTTTACGAGCACCTTCTATATCAATGAAAATGATGCTTTATTAGCTCAAAACAATATCACCAACCCCGACGTTTTTGAAAACACCTCCAGCCCTCAAACCATTTGGGTACGTGTGGAGAATGCCAACAATCC
>CAJXVZ010000058.1 GCA_913062845.1 uncultured Psychroflexus sp. | reverse complement strand
GTCACCTATCTCCTCTGGTTGATCAGTAATCTCATTGATTAAACTTCAATTAAAATTACAAAAACAAAACTAATAGCGCAGTCGAAGGGAACCAGAAACCAGAAACCAGAAACCAGAAGCCAGAAACTTCAAACCTTAAACCTCAAACATTAAATTGTAGATTAGCCCACTAAAATTTCATATATCATCATGTAGTGAAAAACGCTACCCAGAACTACAAATACATGCCAGATGACATGGTGAAATTTTAATTTGTGCATCACGTAAAATACTACACCGCCTGTATAAAAAACACCACCAAGGATCAGATAAGTTATAGCTTCAGATGATACAGATTTAGAAAAGGAATCAAAATCTATTACAATCAACCAACCCATAACTAAGTAGAGTAACAAGGAAATTTTTTCAAACTTACCCGTAAAAAACAACTTAAGGATAAGGCCAAAAGCAGCAATACCCCAAACCAGAACAAAAATAAATACACCCAGACTATCCTTTAACACAGACATGCAAATTGGTGTATATGTACCGGCAATGAGCACATAGATGCTTATATGGTCAAGTTTTCTTAGTTGTCTTTTATAATTAGGGACTGATACATGATGATATAAACTGGAGGCAGAGAATAACAACAGCAGGCTCAAACCATAAATAACAACATAAGCCAAATGAATCATTTGTCTGTCGAATGATATGAGCAGCAGGACAAGACCAACGAGGTGAATGACAGCAGCAAGACTGTGAGTAACCACATTCCAGAATTCCTCTTGTTTAGATTGAATCTCGCTCAATTTTTTGTTACAAAGATAAGTTTACTTAAGACATGGCATTGATAACTCCCAGATAAATTGGTATTCCCAAACTGATGTTGAACGGGAAGGTAATGGCCAGAGCCATTGGTAAATATAAGCCAGGATTAGCCTTTGGTATAGCCAGTCTCATTGCGGCAGGAACGGCAATGTAAGATGCACTGGCTACCAGGATAGAGATAAGCAGCCTGTTGCCTATACCTTCAAGGACAAATGAAGATATTATTGCAGTAATGCAACCATTGAAAACAGGTATTGCTACAGAGAAAGACAAAGCTATCCATCCTTGTTTAAGTAGTTCCTTTATTTGTTTACCACTGGTGATACCCATATCCAAAAGAAACACGGCAAGAAAACCACTAAATATGTCAGTTGTAAATGGTTCAATACCCTGAGCCTGTTCTTCGCTCGCCATAAAACCTATAAACAAACTACCTACCAGTAAGACTACACTGCCATTACTTAGAGAGTGTTTTAGAATCCTTCCAAAATCTATTTTTTTAGATCCTTCAATATTTTTCGAATACAGTGCTAAAAGCAGAACTCCCATAACTATTGAAGGGGCTTCCATTGAGGCCATTACAGCTACCATAAAACCGTCAAACTCTTTATCCTGCAATTCTAAAAAAGAAACTGTAGTGATAAAGGTTACTGCACTTATTGACCCGTAGGCCGCTGCAATAGCTGATGCATTATGGTTTCCAAAAGGCTTTTTAAGCAGGAAAAAGCTATAAACAGGAACAACAATCGAAGAAACAATACCCAAAGTAAAAGCCCAGAATATCTCGCTGTCAATTGTGCTGTGGGCTAATTCCTGTCCGCCTTTAAAGCCAATTGCAAACATCAGGTAAAGAGAAATGAATTTTGAAGAACCAGCCGGGATTTCAAGATCACTTTTTATCTGGGAGGCAAAAATACCCAGAAAGAAAAATAACAAAGCAGGGTTTGTCAGGTTTTCTATAAGTAAGCTGATATCCATATAACCAAATTATTGAATTATATATTTTATAAAATCACAAACATGTAGAAATTAAATTATATATTTACATTTATAATAAGAATTTTAACTATAAAAAATTATTATGAATTACACTTTACACCAGCTTCAGGTTTTTGTAAAAGTTGCAGAATTAAAAAGTGTTACTAAAGCTGCAGAGGCTCTGCATTTGTCTCAGCCAGCTGTTTCAATTCAATTAAAAAATCTTCAGGAGCAATTTGAAATCCCGCTTATAGAAGTGATAGGAAGACAAATTTATATTACAGAATTTGGAAATGAAATTGTTAATTCATCAAAAAAGATCCTGAAAGAGATCAATGATATTAATTATAAGACTTTAGCGTACAAGGGGCAAATGGTAGGTGAACTAAAGATATCATCAGTATCTACGGGTAAGTATATCATGCCATATTTTTTGAATGAATTTATGAATCAGCATCCTGGAATAGATCTTAATATGGATGTGTCAAACAGGCTCAAAGTATTGAACAGCCTAGAAGAGAATCTTATTGATTTTGCATTGGTCAATAAGCTGCCTACCAATATTGATGTAAAAAAAGAGTCTTTAATGCCTAACGTTCTGGTGTGGGTTGCAAATACAGATTATAAGTTTAAAAACAAAAATAACATTAAGCAATTAAAGGAAGCTCCGCTCATTTTTAGGGAATATGGTTCAGCAACCGGCAGAGCTATGGAAAATTTCATTAAGAAAAATGATTTTCCATTTGGTAAGCGATTGGAATTAACCTCTAATGAAGCAGTAAAACAAGCAGTAATTGCTGGATTAGGCGTTTCATTAATGCCTTTAATAGGATTAAAAAACGATATCATTAATGGTAAATTACAGATAGTTCCGGCAAAGGGTTCTCCCATCGTGACAGATTGGAATCTTGTATGGTTAAAAGGTAAAAAGTTATCACCTGTGGCTGCTGCTTATCTGGACTATGTAAAGAATGAAAAGAAAAAGATTGTTGAGGAACAGTTTATATGGTATGAAGATTATTTGAAACAACTTAAAGCCAGATAAGGGCTTTTTATTAATTTTAAAAAATATCTTTTTTTAAATTGTTGTTTTTCAGTTAAATACAATCAATTAAGCCGCTTGTATTGAAATTATAAGTTTGAGTTATAAATTTATTAAGGCAAGAAATTCAAAAAATCCTATACTTTTGCAATTCTAAATAAATTTAAATATGCCAAAAAATCTCGTTATAGTTGAGTCACCAGCAAAAGCTAAAACCATCGAAAAATTTTTAGGAAAAGATTTTAAGGTGGAGTCAAGCTACGGGCATATTGCAGATTTACCTCAAAAAGAATTAGGTGTTGATGTTGATAACAACTTTCAACCAAAATATGTTGTAAACTCGGACAAGAAGACTGTAGTGTCTAAGTTAAGTAAAGCTGCTAAGTCTTCGGATACAGTATGGCTGGCAAGTGATGAAGACCGTGAAGGAGAAGCTATAGCATGGCATCTATTCGATGAACTAAAGCTTGATGATAAAAAGACAAAAAGAATTGTTTTCTCGGAGATTACTAAGACCGCAATTCAAAAAGCTATAAAAAATCCCAGAGGCATAAATTATAATCTCGTGAATGCACAAAAGGCCAGAAGAGTTTTAGACAGACTGGTAGGCTACGAGTTGTCGCCTGTACTTTGGAGAAAAGTCAAGGGTGGCCTGTCTGCCGGAAGGGTGCAGTCAGTATCTGTTCGTCTTATCGTGGAGCGTGAAAGGGAGATAAGAGATTTTGAAACAGAAACTTTCTTTAAGGTTGAAGCAGAATTCAAAACAAAAGATGGCGCTTTGCTGAAGGCAAAACTACCTAAAAGATTAAATTCTTTAAAAGAGGCTAAATCATTTTTGGAAAAATGTATAGGAGCTGATTTCAGTGTTACTGAACTGGAAAAAAAACCTGCTGAAAAAAAGCCATCACCGCCTTTTACAACATCTACATTACAGCAGGAAGCATCAAGAAAATTATATTTCCCTGTTGGTAAAACAATGTCCTTAGCCCAGAGACTGTATGAGGCCGGTCACATCACCTACATGAGAACAGATAGTGTCAATCTTTCTGATCAGGCAAAGAGCGGAGCAAAAAAGGAAATTGTGAACGAGTATGGTGAGGAATATCACCAAAGCAGAAATTATAAGGGAAAATCAAAAGGAGCTCAGGAAGCACATGAGGCTATCAGACCTACGGACTTTTCAAAGCACGAAGTTCCTGCAGAACGTGATCAGCAGCGTCTTTACGAACTCATATGGAAAAGAGCAATCTCATCTCAGATGAGCAACGCAAAACTTGAAAGAACTACCGCAAGGATAAACACAGATAAGCATTCAGAGACTTTTGTAGCTAGAGGTGAGATGATCAAATTTGATGGTTTCCTTAAAGTTTACCTTGAAGGCAAAGACGAAGAAGAGGAAGAACAGGCTGGATTATTGCCTAACCTTACAAAAGGCGATAAGCTGACATCAAATTATATAGAATCAACCCAGGGCTTTACCAGGCCTCCTTCAAGATTTACAGAGGCTTCATTAGTAAAAAAGCTTGAGGAACTTGGTATAGGCCGACCTTCAACGTATGCACCAACAATTTCCACAATACAAAACAGAAAGTATATTGAGAAATCCAACATTGAAGGCCACGAAAGAAAATATAAAAAGTTGACCTTAAAAGGAGACAATATTAAAGAAACAGGCCTATCGGAAATTACTGGTGCAGATAAGAACAAACTTATTCCGACCGACGTAGGAATGGTTGTTAATGATTTTCTTGTTAATCATTTTGAAGCCATCCTGGATTATAACTTTACGGCAAAACTCGAGCAGGATTTTGATGAAATTGCTGAGGGTGAAGAGAAATGGACTGAAGTTATTAAGGATTTTTACGATAAATTTCATCCTAATGTTCAGGACGTAGCCAAAAACGCTGAAAGAGAAGTTGGAGAGCGATATCTGGGAGATGACCCAAAAACAGGAAAACCAGTCAGTGCAAGGCTTGGAAAATTTGGACCTATGGTTCAGATTGGTTCAGTTGAAGACGAGGAAAAGCCAAAGTTTGCCGGTTTAAGACCAAATCAGACCTTAAATAGCATCACCTACGAAGAAGCTTTGGACTTATTTAAGTTGCCTAAGGAACTAGGCGAGTATAAAGGTGAAACAGTAGAAGCCAACGTTGGTAGATATGGGCCGTATGTAAGATATGGTAAAAAATTTGCTTCACTGCCTAAAGGTGAAGATCCTCTGGATGTAGACCTGGATAGAGCTATAGAGGTCATAAAGGCGAAAGAAAAAGCAGAGGAGCCAATCTACACTTATAAAGGTAAAGGTGTTCAAAAAGGTAAAGGACGTTTTGGGCCGTTCCTCAAATGGGATGGGATGTTTATAAATGTCAACAAGAAATATGATTTTGATAATCTTTCAGAAGCTGACATCATTGAACTCATTGAAGATAAAATTCAAAAAGAAAAAGATAAGCTTATTCATCATTGGGAAGATGAAGGTATAAAGGTAGAGAAAGCCAGATGGGGAAGATTTAAGGTTAGTCAGGGGAAAATAAAAATTGAATTGCCTAAGTCTACAGATGCTGAGGCATTGACCCTTGATGAGGTAAAAGCAATGATTGAAAAGAAAAAGCCAAAACGAAAAAGCAAATCCAAGTCAAGCTCCAAAAAAAGAAAGTCGGCAAAAAAATAAATGAACAATTTCGAGTTTTTAACCCCAAATTCTGAGCGTTTTGAAGCATCAGTATCCGAAATGTCAGATGCGCTGGTGGGAAGTGATGTAGATTTCTATTCTGAAGATCTGAAAATTGAAGATTATGATTTTGCCATTATAGCTATCCATGAAGTCAGAGGTCAGGAGAATTCGGATGCCTGTATAAATTTCGAATCAGTTAAATATGAGTTCTATAAACTTTTTAGGGGTAATTGGAAGAGTTCTATTATAGATTTTGGGCATATAAAACCGGGTGAAGAATTATCTGATACTTATTTTGCTGTCAAAGAACTTTTAAATTTTGTTCTGAGTAAAAAAGTAATTCCTTTAGTACTTGGCGGATCTCAGGACCTTTGTTATTCTCAGTACCGGGCCTACGACGGCAATAAATATATGATCAATATATCAAACATCGATTTCAAATTCGATTTGGGAGATTCGAACCAGCGAATGAATCACGAATCCTATTTGAGTCATATGATTGTTAATCAGCCTTACAACTTATTCAATTATAGTAATATAGGCTATCAGACCTATCTCAATTCGCAGGAAGAAATAACACTTCTAGAAAAAATGTTTTTTGAAGCCTACAGGCTGGGAGAAATAATTTCAGATGTCAGAAAGGCAGAGCCGGTATTAAGAGACGCAGATATGGTAACCCTGGATGTCAGATCTATAGAAACCAGGTATTTGGGAGAGTCCGGTTTGCATGTAAATGGTTTTAGCAGCCGAGAAATATGTGCTCTGGCAAGGTATGCGGGCATAAGCGATAAGGTAAGTTCTTTTGGTTTATATGAGCTCCAGAACCTTAATTCGCCTGAGTCTCATAAGCTGATGGCTCAAATATTATGGTATTTTGTGGAAGGCTATCAATACCGTTTGAATGAAAATGCAAGTGTAAAAAACCCGGATTTTATAAAATATCAGGTACCTATTGAAAATGAGATACTTGTATTTTACGAAAGTAAATTGTCTGGCAGATGGTGGATTGAAATTCCATCAAATTTAAACAATGCTAATAATAAACTTAAACAACATTCGTTATTACCTTGTGATAAGGAAAACTATCTGTTAGCCTGTGATCAAGAGCTGCCGCAAAGGTGGATAAAAGCAAAACAAAAAAATGAATTTTGATTTTTTTTCTAAAATTTAATCTTTATTAATAAAATTATTGTTTTTTTGTAATTCTTAAATAATTAAGATTTTTAAAATTTTTTTATGAATTTAAAATATTTCTTAAGCTCAATTTTAGTTCTGTCATTATTGGTTGGTTGTGGAAATAGTGATAAAGGACAATTAGTCGGAGTAGAAGGTAAGCAATGGTATCATGAAAAACCATTTGGTATGGTTAAAATTGAAGGCGGATCATTTGCTATGGGAAAATCAGATTACGACATTGCAGGCCTTAAAAATGCGCCCGTAAAAACCGTTACGGTGACTTCTTTCTATATGGACGAAACAGAAATAACAAACTCTGAATACCGAATGTTTACGCAACGTGTCAGAGACTCTGTTATCCGACAAAAACTGGCTGAAGAAGCAGAACTTGCCGGTGGTGGTAATAACGCCAGCGCAAACCAGGGAGGAGGGCGTAACTCAAGAAGTATTCAGGATTACGCTTTTAAGAGTCCGGATCAAAAAGGAAGAAGAAACAGAGGAAATAATCAAAATCAGAGTCAATTAACACCATACCAGGAATACTCAAGACATTATGACCCCTTAGACAGGTCATTGAACTGGGATGTCGAAATCATTTGGAAGCCGTCAGAGTTTCCTGATGATAGCTACGTTTATGTAATGGATGAGTTTTACTTGGATAAGGAAAACTCTTACAATGGTGAAAGAATGCTTGACGTAAGTAAATTTGAATACAGTTATAAGACTGTAGACCTGGAAAAAGCAGCAAGAAAAGACGAAAAATTATCAAACTTTATCACTGAAGAACGAGTGCCTGTATATCCGGATACTACAGTTTGGATAAAAGACTATAACTATTCTTACAACGAGCCAATGCACAACAACTATTTTTATCACACGGCTTTCGATAATTATCCGGTTGTTGGTATTTCATGGAAACAAGCCAAGGCTTTTGCAGACTGGAGAACACAATATCTTAATGCTTACAATAAAGAAGCAGGGAAAAGCGATGCGCCAATTTTTAGGTTACCATCCGAAGCGGAATGGGAATATGCTGCAAGAGGTGGTTTGGAATCAGCTGCATTTCCATGGGGCGGCCCATTTACTAAAGATGACAGAGCTTGTTATCTGGCTAATTTTAAACCTTTAAGAGGGGATTATGCAGCAGATGAAGCTTTGTATACAGTCGAAGCTGATGCATATGAGCCAAATGACTATGGACTGTACAATATGGCAGGTAACGTCTCAGAGTGGGTTAATACTTCTTACGAACCCGCGGCTTACGAATATATGTCTTCAATGAATCCTAATGTTAATGACAAGGACAACATGAAAAAAGTAATTCGTGGTGGATCCTGGAAAGATGTCAGCTTCTATTTAAGAGTGAGTACGAGAGACTACGAGTACGCAGACTCTGCCAGAAGTTATATCGGGGTCAGGCTTGTACAAGACTATCTTGGTAACCAAATAACGGGTAGTCAGCAAAGAAGACCTTAAGATTCAAAGAATAAATCAACAATCAACAAATAATCAATTAATTACAAAACGTTTAAATTTTACAAATTATGGCAAAGTCAAATAGTTTCAAGAAAGGTATGAACATGGTTTATGGTCTTGGTGCAGCAGTAGTAATCATCGGGGCATTATTTAAAATTATGCACTGGCCTTACGGTGATTTAATGCTTATCATTGGTCTTGTAACAGAAGCGGGTGTTTTCGTTGTTTCTGCATTCGAACCGGTTGATAAAGAGCTGGACTGGTCTAAAGTTTATCCTGAATTGGCTGGTGGAGAGTCTTTTGATTCTGGCAGTGAGGAGCCACAAGATGAAAAAGGTCTACTGTCTCAAAAGTTAGATGAAATGCTAAAAGAAGCAAGAATTGACTCCAGTTTAATGGCTAGCCTTGGCGAAAGTATCAAGAGCTTTGAAGGTGCTGCTAAAAACCTTCAGCCAACAACAGACTCGCTGAACTCTCAAAAGAAGTATAGTGAGAAATTATCCCAGGCCGCTGCACAAATGGAAACATTGAATAATCTTTATAAGTCTCAGGTTGAATCTGCTTCAAGACAAGCAGAAGTGAACCAGGCTGTTGCAGATAATGCAAGCGCATTAAAAGAACAAATGGAATCGTTAACAAAAAACCTTAACTCACTAAATGGTGTTTATGGTGGTATGTTAAATGCAATGAAACCTAAAGCCTAATTAATTTTAATAAAACAAAACAGAAATAAATTATGGCAGGAGGAAAATTATCACCAAGGCAGAAAATGATTAACCTGATGTATCTGGTTTTCATTGCTATGCTTGCCTTGAATATGTCAAAAGAAGTACTTACAGGTTTTGGTATTGTAAACGAAACCGTAGATAAGTCTAACAAAACTTTCGTAGCTAAGAATGATGCTGCCCTAAAAGGCTTAGCTTCTAAAGCTACAGAAAACCCCGAGCAATTTAAAGATGTTTATGCCAATGCATCTAAAATTTCTAAAGTCTCAAACGACTACTACAATTATCTTGAAAACATCAAGAATGAATTTTTAGGTTCTGTTGAAGATCCAACCGATTATGAGTCTATGGACAAGGATTCTTATGTAAACGAGAAGTTTAAAAGAAGCGGTAAATTAACTAAAGCCGGTGAGGAATTCATGTCAAAAATGGAGGCTTATCGAAATGAAATGCTAAGCTTGTTGGGTAACAGCTATCCAACTGTAAAAGCCAGTGTTGAAGATGTGTTTTTAAAGGCAGATGCAAAGATAAAAGATGGCGATGGAAAAACTATGGATTACATTCAATACCATTATATTGGTTATCCGTTAATTTCTACAATTACTAAATTATCTACGCTTCAAAATAACATTAAGATTAACGAGAACGAAGTGCTGTCACAAATGTTTTCTGGTCAGTTGGAAACCATTGCATCTGTTGAGAATAACTATTCGACAATTTTGGAGACAAAAAGAAGTGCCATATACCCGGGGAATGTTTTTGAAGGTAAAATAGTCCTCGGTAGAACTGACTCTACAACTGTTCCTAGTAGGGAAGAATTGAAGTTAGACGGAAGACTACTTAAAAAGGATCAGGACTATGAGGTCGTTGGAGGTAAGGTTCAATTAAAAGTTAAAGTTAATACACCTGGTGAACACGAGATAACAGGTAATTTAATTTTTACAGAAGACGGAAAAGATGTTGAAGTCCCTGTTGAACAGACCTTTCAAGTTATACCTAAACCTAATGAAGCAATAGTTTCTGCGGATAAAATGAATGTTGTATATCGTGGTATTGAGAATCCTATAACTGTTTCGATGGCAGGTGTATCTGAAAACAATATATCTGTTGACGTCCCTGGTCATACTAAAATTCAAAAATCACCCTCAAAATATATTATTAAGCCTGGGGCAGGAAAAGAGTTGACAGTAAAAGTTGTTGGAAGAATAGATGGTGAAGCTATTCCATCAGAGAAGACTTTCAGAATAAAATCATTACCTAGACCTACACCTACTATCAGAGGTCAGATTCAGGAAGGTGGCGCAATCAAGTTACCAAGAGCTGCTGTAGAAATTTCACCGGTTGGTGCAATCTTTGAAGATTTTGATTTTGATTTATCTGTTGTAGTAAGAAGATTTACCATGAGTGTTCCCGGACAAGCCTCTGTTGTGGTCAATGGCGATAGATTAAATGATCAGGCCAAAAAAGCGCTTAACCTGGCTAAAACTGGAGATATCATACAGTTTTTTGACATCAAAGCTGATGTGCCTGGTGCACAGGTAAATGTGAAAAGTATGCCGGCATTATTAGTTCAGCTTACTAACTAAAAAATTAAATTTATTATTATGTCACATCGTTTTTTATATGTTTTAGTCATAGTATTCAGTGTTAGTTTTTCTTTCGGTCAGTCTAAGTTGCTAAATGCTGATACACCCGGTGATATTCCGAAGTTGAAGGAAAAAGAGAGAGCATTGGATGGTACTAAACCAATGCCTTATGGTTATGTGGACACCAGAGATATCATGTGGTCTAAAATAGTATGGGAAAAGATTGACCTGAATCAAAAAGTAAATTACCCTTTATTATATCCATTGGATAACAACAGGCTTGGTAGCGATAGAAAGTCACTGTTCCAGGTTTTGATTGATGGGGTTAAGTTGGGTGGTGAAGATCCGGATGCCATGGGTGCTATTACAGAAGTATATGCTACAAGCTATTTTCAGCAGAAGAAGGATTACAATGAGATTCAAAATTCATTAAAAACCATTTTCCTACCTGATGTAGCGTTGACCAAACTAGGTGAGTACGGTATTACTGGAACAGATAATGTTCAGTTGCTCTTAGATAGGGCAATGACAGGAGATCTTAGTCAATATCCAGAATATTCAGCTGGCCTTATCCAGGAAATGGAGCCTTATTTGATTCCTACAGAGATTACAGCTGCCGATATAACGGCTTATCTTATAAAAGGGATGTGGTATTTTGATAAAAGACAGGGCGAGCTTAAGTACAGGTTACTTGGGATAGCGCCTGCTGGTTATGACATACAAACACAAAATCCAACATATTCCGGTGACCCGCAGATCATACCTTATTTCTGGGTTTGGTTTAAGGATGCAAGAGAGGCTTTGCACAATGCCAAAGTATTAAATGCTGATAATGGGGCCCAGCCTCTTACATTTGATCATATATTGAATAGCAGAAGATTTGATGCTGTCATTTACAAGACACAAAACATGTATGAGGATAGAGAAATCGAAAACTACATACAAGACAATGCCTTGATGCAGCTTTTAGAATCCCAACGTGTTAAGGAACAAATTCGAAATTTCGAATTGGATATGTGGACATATTAAGCCTAAAAGAATTTTTAAACTTTTTAAAAACGTCTCACTCATGAGGCGTTTTTTTATTTGCTTTGTATCATGAAAGATATTTGTATTATTGGTTTTGGTTTAGCAGGAATGGCAGTTACCAGACATGCAGAAATGAGGCAAATGTCTTTTGATGTAATTTCTGATGGTTCCCAAATGTCCTCAAAGGTTGCAGGAGGCTTATTAAATCCTGTATCAGTTAAGCGCATGAAGCCTGTCTGGCAGGTTGAAAATTTTATGGATTATGCCAGGTCGTACTACTCAGATCTGTCTAAAAAGCTGAATACTGAGTTGTTTTCAGAAATTCCTATTCAGGTTTATATTCATAATACTGAACAGGAGAATAATTGGTATGAAGCTTATGATAATCCCAGGATAAAACCTTTTATAAATCCAAAACTGAATGAAAATTCTTCAAATTCTGGTCTGAAAACTAATTTATTGGGTAAAATCAATGCTAACCTCGTTACTTTGGATGATCTTATTGCTTCTTATACCAAAACACTGATAGAAGAAAATATTTTTATTTCTGAAAAATTCAATTACCAAAAACTAATTATTGAAAAGGATTTTGTTAATTATGGAAACAACAAGTATAAACACCTCATATTTTGTGAGGGATTTGGCGTATCAAAAAACCCTTTCTTCAATGACCTGGGCATCTATGGTAATAAAGGCGATTATTTGATTTTTCATTCAGAAGAATTGAAGTTGAAGACTATAGCCAAGGCAAAATATTTTATTATACCTCTGGGAAATCATTTGTACAAGTTTGGAGCAACGTACCAAAGAGAACCATTAAACCACAATCCTTCAGAAACAGCAAGAAAACAGATGACAGAAGCTTTGGACAAGATGATTGCTGTACCGTACCGAATTACTGAACAAATTTGCGGAATAAGACCTACAACAAGAGACCGAAAACCAATTCTTGGAACCCATTATAAATATAAAAACCTGCATATTTTAAACGGGTTTGGAAGCAGAGGTGTAATGACTTCTCCAAAACTGGGTCATGACCTTTTAGAGCATATTTTTAATGGAAAACCCTTGGATAAAGAAGTGTCTATTCAACGGATTTACGATCGGACTTAGGTTTATAACTAAAGAAAAAGTTGATCCAGATGTTCCTGGATAATCTCATTAATACAGGCATCAACAGTATTAATACACCGATGATACAAAAAAATGAAGTCAGGACTTCCAGACTCAAAAATACGTAGGTAATGATAAAAGTAGCAACAGATACGGCAACACCCAGACCATAACTTACGTACATTGCGCCGTAAAAAAATGAGGGTTCTATTTTATATTTAGACCCGCAATTTGAACATTTTTCATGCATGTCGTGTATGTGTCCGAGTTTGTATGGGTTTGGTTCTTTGTACATGCTTTCTTCATGACAAACCGGGCAAGCGCCTGTAAATATGCTGTATAATTTATTTCCTTTTAGCATTAATTTTTATTTGTAAAATAAGATTAGAATCATTAAAAAGAAAGGGCTTAACAAAATTTATATTTTGAATTCCTGTTTATTTTTCAATTAAGAACACAAAATTAGTAATCTTTGCACAAAACCATTGTAACAAATGCTACACACTTCAAATTTATCTTTGTCATTCAGCGGAGAATATATTTTTAAAAATATTGGTTTTAGGCTTGGTGCTAATGAACGCATAGGTTTAATAGGTAAGAATGGTGCCGGAAAATCTACGCTTTTAAAAGTTATTGCTGGCGAACAAACCATAGATGAAGGTGAGGTAGCCAAGGAGAAAGGCATTTCAATAGGCTTTTTAAAGCAGGACATAGATTTTGAAGAAGGACGTACCGTACTCGAAGAAGCTTATCAGGCGTTTGAAAATATAAAGGAAATCGAAAAAAAGCTGGAAGAAATAAATACCCAGTTAGCAGAAAGAGATGATTACGAGTCTGAAGATTATCATCAACTCATGGTTGATTTGAATACATATCAGGAACAATATGAAATACACGGCGGTTACAACTACCAGGGTGAAACAGAACGTATTTTAAAAGGACTTGGCTTTAAAAGTTCGGAGTTTAATAATCTTACGAGTACTTTTTCAGGAGGTTGGCGGATGCGAATTGAATTGGCAAAACTTCTGCTTCAGCAAAATGATATTCTACTTTTGGATGAGCCAACAAATCACCTTGATATCGAAAGTATTATCTGGCTGGAAAAATTTCTCAACCTGTCCTCGGCCTGTGTTGTCATAGTTTCCCACGATAAGATGTTTCTGGATAATGTGACCAACAGGACCATTGAAATTTCATTAGGCCAGATTTATGATTTTAACCTGCCTTTTTCCAAATTTAAAGAACAGAGAAAACTACAAAGGGAGCAACAGCTGGCTACGCAAAAGAATCAGCAAAAAGAAATAGAACACACAGAGAAGCTCATTGACAAGTTCAGGGCCAAGGCCAGTAAAGCTTCAATGGCACAATCGCTCATTAAAAAGCTGGACAGAATGGAGAGGATTGAAGTAGATGAGGAAGATAATGCCACTATGAACATCAGTTTTCCGGTTTCTAAACGAGCCGGTAAAGTCGTCATAAAAGCAGAACATGTCACAAAGGCCTACGATGATAATATGGTGATTGAGGATATTAGCTTTACAATGGACCGCGGAGACAAACTGGCATTTGTTGGTCAAAATGGTCAGGGCAAATCTACTTTGGCCAAGATCATTGTTGGTGAAATTTCACATCAGGGCTTAGTTGAATTGGGACACAATGTGGAAATTGGTTATTTCGCCCAGAATCAGGCAGAATATTTAGACGAGAATAAGACGGTTCTGGACACTATGATAGATGTAGCCAATGCCGAAACCCGACCAAAAGTAAGAGATATTCTTGGTGCCTTTCTCTTCAGAGGAGATGATGTGCATAAGTATGTCAAAGTACTCTCTGGTGGAGAAAGAAACAGGCTTGCACTTGCTAAAATGCTGCTCAACCCGTTTAATGTCCTGATTATGGATGAGCCTACCAACCATTTGGACATGCAGTCAAAACATGTTTTAAAACAGGCTTTACAAGCCTTCGATGGTTCATTGATTCTGATTTCACATGACAGAGAGTTTCTTCAGGGACTCTCAGAAACCATATTAGAATTTAAAGACTCTAAGGTAAAGACATTTCTTGGTAGCATAGACGAATATTTAAGATCCAGGGAAGCAGAAGATTTTAGAAGTATAGAAAAAAGAACTGTCAATAAAACTGAAAAGACTTCAAAAGCAAGCGATTACCAAAAGCAGAAAAAGTACAAATCTTTATCAAACCAATTGAGCAATATTGAGTCTAAAATTACAAAGCTCGAAAATGAGATCAAGGCCATTGATGATAGGCTGGCCTATGATTATGAAGCTACAATTGCTCAGGATAATTTTTTTCAGGACTACAACGACAGCAAGAAAGAATTGGAAAAGCTGATGGAAAACTGGAGTGAAATTCAGGAGAAAATTGACAATCTGGAATTGTGAAAGTATTAACTCATTTGGGGCTTTGAAAATTTTACTTTTGAACCCATATAATTTATAATGAGAAAATTAATACTTGTCATCATAGGTATTCTTTTTTTAGGAGGATGCGGATATTTAGCTTACTACCTCGTCAATAAACCCAAAGAAGACAATACCGGCAAAAAGAATCTTTACAAACCTGTAGCGGTAGAAAAGGTAAAAAATTCTGATATTCCCATTACGGTAAAAACCAATGGTTTAGCTGAAGCCATCAAGAAATTTGAATTATTTAGTGAAGTTCAGGGGGTTTTTGAATATTCTTCAAAAGACTTCAGGACTGGTCAAAATTACGGGAAAGGACAAATCCTGCTGAGTATAAACAGTGAAGAATTTCAGGCAAATGTCATTTCTGCTAAAAGCGACTTTTTTAACTTATTGGTGTCGATCATGCCGGATATTAAAATTGATTACCCGGATGAATTTCAAAACTGGCAATCATATCTCAATGCTTTTGATGTAGAAAAGCCTCTAAAAAAAATGCCTGAACCTTCTCAGCAACTTAAATATTTTATTACCGGCAGAGGTTTGCTGAGCGCTTACTTCAATATCAAAAATCTTGAGACAAGGCTGAATAAATTCGTTATCAGAGCTCCTTTTGACGGTGTTTTGACCGAAGCTGCAATTAACCCCGGAACTTTGGTCAGACCAGGACAAAGGTTGGGTGAATTTGTAGATCCATCTGTTTATGAGGTTCAAATTGCTTTGCAAAAAGCTATGATACCCTACGTGCAGGTTAATGATACCGTAGTTTTAAAAAGCCTGGATGGTATGTTTACCACCAAAGGTCAGATAAGTCGTATCAACGCACAGATAGACCAACAGACACAAACAGTACAGGTATTTGTAAAGACCACAGACAATAAAGTTAAAGAAGGCATGTATCTTCAGGTTGAAATTAAAGGTCAAACCATTGAAGATGCTTTTGCTATAAGCCGCTCTCTGCTTCAAAATGAAACCCAGGTATTTGTAGTCAACGATTCTGTATTAGCTTATAAATCCATAAAGCCTGTTTATTATTTTGATGAAAAAGCCATTGTCAAAGGACTGGAAAATGACGATGTGATCATGACTTCAAACCTTTCCAGCGCATATCCCGGCATGTTAGTCAAAACCAAATAATCTCGATTTGAAAAAAATCATTACTTATTTTATTAAATATGAAGTGGCAGTAAATGTTGTTATTCTGGCATTTTTCATTTTTGGTATTGTTGGTTATTTCAGTTTAAAGTCTTCGTTTTTTCCGCTTCAGGACTCTAAAATCATAAATGTAAATATTACTTATCCCGGTTCTTCACCGGAAGAAATAGAAGAAGGTGTAATTATAAAAATTGAAGAGAATTTAAAAGGTCTTGAAGGTATAGACCGGACAACAGCTGTTGCAAGAGAAAATGGCGGATCTATTACTGTTGAAATTGAGGATGACAGAGATGTTGATGTTATGCTTACAGAAGTTAAAAATGCTGTAGACCGCGTTCCCAACTTTCCTCTGGGAATGGAACCATTGGTTGTAGCTAAGCAGGAAACTTCAAGGCAAACCATAGATTTTGCGATCTCAGGAGAAAAGGTAACCCTCAAAACCTTAAAGGATATTGCCTATCAGATTGAAACAGACTTAAGACAAATAGATGGCATTTCTCAAATCGAACTAAGAGGATTTCCAAATGAAGAAATAGACATTGCACTCGATCAGGACCAGTTGCTGGCCTACAATATTTCGTTTCAGGAAGTTGCAGATAAAGTCAGAGGATCCAATATTTTGTCAACTGGCGGGACAATCAAAACAAAAGCTGAAGATTACCTGATCAGAGCGAATAAGAGAAGCTATTATGCTGATAAACTCAATGATATCATCGTAAAAACCTTACCTAACGGTACACAGGTTAAACTGGGAGATATCGCAAAGGTCAAAGACCAGTTTGAGGAGACACCAAATGCACTTTACTACAATGGAGATAATGCCATAAGCGTCATTGTTACCAACACAAATGTCGAAGATCTCATATCCACAGCAGAAAATGTAAATGAATACATTGATAAGTTCAATGCTGAAAACAACAATATACAATTGAATGTTGTCAGCGATTCTTCGATAACCCTGAACCAAAGGACAAAACTTCTTTTTGAGAATGGATTGATTGGAATACTTCTGGTGCTCACCTTTCTTTCCATTTTTCTGAATACAAGACTCGCATTTTGGGTATCTTTTGGATTGCCAATATCATTTCTGGGTATGTTTATTTTCGCTAATTCTTTTGGCGTTACGATCAATGTACTATCGCTTTTTGGAATGATTATCGTTATTGGTATTCTCGTCGATGACGGTATCGTCGTGTCAGAAAATATTTATCAGCACTACGAAAGAGGGAAAAAGCCTATCCGAGCGGCTATTGATGGTGTTATGGAAGTTCTACCTCCGATTACTTCAGCCATTTTGACAACCATACTGGCGTTTTCGGTGTTTTTCTTTCTCGATGGAAGAATCGGAACTTTTTTTAGTGAAGTTTCAGTTGTTGTGCTATTGACATTAACGGTCTCTTTAATTGAAGCATTTATTATTCTACCGGCGCATATTGCACATTCCAGCGCCTTAAAAGACATAAAAAAAGCAAAACTACCCAAAACTGTAATTGGACGCTTCTTCAGAAAAATGAGGAATGTAAACCAGTTTGGTGACAGGATTATGCGTTATCTGAGGGACAATTCATACGCGCCATTTCTTAAATTCTCACTCAAGAACAGGTTTTTTATAGTAATGCTGTTTTTAGGATTACTGATATTAACTTTTGGCTCCATTGGAGGTAATATTATCCGTGTAACCTTCTTTCCAAACATTGCCAGTGACAGAGCAACAATCGACCTTTTGATGACTGAAGGTGTAAATCCTGAAAAAACAGATTCTATCATTTCAATAGTTGAAGACGCCACCTGGCGGGTCAATGAGAACTTTACAAAAAGA
Source organism: uncultured Psychroflexus sp. (assembly GCA_913062845.1). Classification (GTDB taxonomy): domain Bacteria; phylum Bacteroidota; class Bacteroidia; order Flavobacteriales; family Flavobacteriaceae; genus Psychroflexus. The sequence goes on along the minus strand of CAJXVZ010000058.1, from coordinate 2,111 downwards.
CAAACCGATAATTTACAGGTTATAGAAAATACCGTAAAAAGAGTTGGTCCCGGAAACAACAAGGCTTCCCTTCAGGTCAATTTATTGCCAGGTGAGTTAAGGGATTTTAGTGCAGCTGAAATCACAAATGCCATAAGAGAGGAGTCTGGACCAATTTTTGGTGTGGAAAGAATAACCTTTGGTGCAGGTAATAATTTTGGTGGTGCACCGGTTTCTGTATCACTCCTCGGTAACAATCTGTCGGAACTGGAACAGGCAAAAACTGAGCTCAAATCATGGATGGAAAACAACGAGTTGCTAAAAGATGTTTTTGATAATGATCCACAGGGCATTAAAGAAATTCAGATCGACCTCAAAGAAAGTGCATTTGCCCTTGGTTTGGATCTCGGAGAGATCATGCGCCAGGTAAGAAATGGTTTTTTTGGTGCAGAAGCGCAACGCTTTCAGCGAGGTAAGGACGAAATCAGAGTATGGGTTCGCTATGATCTTGAAAATCGTTCATCAATCAGGGATTTGGATGATATGCGCATCATCACTCCTGATGGTATGAGAGTGCCGTTCAATGAAATTGCGACATACAGCATTGTCAGAGGTACAGAGTCCATAAGTTTCCTCAATGGGATGCGCGAAATAAATGTAACTGCAGATCTGTCTGACCCTAACCAGAGTGCAACTGATATCCTGGCTGAAATTCAGAATGATGTAATGCCGGGCATCTTATCAAAATATTCAAGTTTATCTGTGTCTTATGAAGGTCAGAACAGGGAAGCTTCAAAAATATCAGATTCTGCTAATAAAGTTTTGCCGGCTATTTTATTTTTAATTTTTGTGGTGATTGCTTTTACTTTCAGAGGTTATTCTCAACCCTTATTGTTACTGCTGCTTATTCCTTTCAGTGCCATTGGAGTGGCATGGGGTCATTACATACATGGTTTTCCGATTAATGTCCTTTCTGCCTTAGGAATTATAGCTTTGATTGGGATTATGGTTAATGATGGTCTGGTTTTGGTTACAAAGCTAAATACAAATTTAAAATCAGGAATGCCCTTTGATGATGCCATTTATGAGGCAGGAAAATCCAGATTCAGAGCGATATTTCTGACATCTCTAACCACCATTGCTGGTCTGGCACCACTTATTTTTGAGCAAAGTCGTCAGGCGCAGTTTTTAATTCCTATGGCCATTTCTATTGCTTACGGTATTGGTATCGCTACAGTGCTTACTTTGGTTTTGTTGCCGGTGAGTTTATCGATTTTCAACACAATTAAAACAAAAACCCTGTGGTTGGCCACGGGCAGAGATCATAACAAAGAAGAGGTAGAACGTGCTATTAAAGAACAAAAAGAAGTAGAGGATTATGATGAAAACTAGACTACTTTTGAGCATATTACTTGTCTTTAGTACGGTTAAAGTTTCGTCACAGGAGATTTTAACCAAAGCAGAAGTTGTAGAATTGGCTTTACAGAACAACTATGGCATTCAAATTGCAAAAAACAATGTTGAAATAGCCGAAAATAATGCCGGAATACTTAATTCCGGTTACTTACCAAGTTTGAATGCACAGGCCGGAGCTAATGTTGATATCACTGATCGATTTACCGAAATTGATGGTCAGGGCAATTTAGATCAACCGGATCTGGAAAGTGAAAATTACAATGCTTCAATTAATTTTAACTACACCCTTTTTGATGGTTTGGGGCGATTGTATAATTTCAAAAGGCTAAAAGAAGAATACAACTTATCAGAACTTCAGGCCAGAGAAACGATTGAAAACACATTGATTCAATTGTTTAGCGTGTATTACGAAGTGGCTCGCCGATATGAAAATGTTGAAGTCCTAAAACAGAACCTGTCGCTTTCTAAAGACCGGTTAAAACGTGTAGAATACCTCTTTGAGTACGGTCAGGTCAATAAATTACAGGTGCTCAATGCCGATGTGGATGTTGCTAATGACAGTATCAATTTGATCAACGAGTTTCAAAACCTGGACAACGCTAAACGGGATTTGCAGGTGGTGATCAATTCAAACGAATTTCAGGACTTTAGTGTGGATACCACAATTTCATTTACGCCGATGTTGAAGATAGAGAAATTTGTTGCAGAGTATGAGC
>CAJXVZ010000057.1 GCA_913062845.1 uncultured Psychroflexus sp. | reverse complement strand
TAAGATTAGCGAGATGTCCATTTTCAGAAACTTTGAGAGGCGCAGAACCGCTTATGCCACCATGCCATACCATGAGACCTATATAACCACTTGCACCAATAAGAGGATAGTTTATTTTAAAATTATTGTTTTGAGCTACTTCTCCGATCTTTCTGACCAGAATAGCTCCAAAAATTAATCCCAGACCCCAGTTAAAAAAGGCCATCAGCATAGTAGATAAAGAAACCACTACCACAGCTTTGGCTGTAGAGTCTATCTTTTTGGTAAGAAAAGAAAGTAGTTTTTTCATCGGCTGACTCAAAACCAAAATATGACCTAACACCAGAATCAGCATCATTTGATAAGCAAAAACCAATAGGTTTTGATTCCAGATACCATTCTCCCACATCACCAAAACCTGTTCAAAATTTATTAGGGTACTTCCAGGCATGGTCAAAATAGCCCAAATCATAACCACTATTGTAAGTATTATTGCGATTCCAAATGGACTGGGAATGTATTTAGCCACAAATTGTTCCGATTGTTCCGATTCAAAAACCTTTTTCATGCCATAAAATTACTAAAATATCAGTTGAATTTCTGGATTTATATTTTCTATTGAGAATTAGTGTCAGATTTCAATATTAAATTTGCAAAATATATTAAAAATATTTTCAGTATAATATTTGAACCATAGTTGATTAGAAAATCATAAAAGATAATGTCTACAACTATATAAAAAAATTAACTGCTTTAGAGAATTAATTTAATAGCTTTGCAACATCACTTACACTGTACTTAACTTACTAGAATGACATTTAATAAAGCAATATTATTGTTTTTCCTATTTTTGGGTTTTAGCGTATTTTCCCAAAACATTAATATGCAGAACGGGGTTTTTAATATCTGCTCCGGAAATTTTTTTGATTCAGGAGGAAGTTTAAATGACTACGGTTCCAGCGAAAATTTTACCATTACATTATGTCCTGATAATTCTGATTCGCGAATTGTATTAGAATTTATTGAATTTCAAACTGCTGACATTGGATTAGATCTTCTGCAAATTTATGATTCTGATTCGGTTGACCCTACAACCTCAATTGGAGATTTTTCCGGTGACTTATCTTTACCGGAAAATGACTTACTAAATTATGTCACAGCATCGGATGGGAATTTATCTGGATGCCTGACATTAGTATTTGAATCTAATGGAAATCAGGAAGATTCAGGATGGGAAGCTGCACTGGGTTGCAGGGAGGTGTGTCCTGATATAACGATTGGTTTAGATAATGTTAGTCCGGCTATATTTAACGGTAATAGCTACGAATTGTGTTTTGGTGACCAAATTATATTTGATGCAGATGTTCAAATCTCTAATGGAGATCCAAATCTTCTTGATATAAGCTGGGATTTTGATGATGGAAATACGGCAAACGGTGAAGTAGTGGCAAATACTTTTGATGGACCGGGCTTTTATGATGTTGGCATTACAGCTACCTACCCTAATTGTGAGCCTGAAACCTTTTTTGTAGAAGTTCGGATTAGCGATGTTCCTGAAATAGAATTGACAGCAGATTTTGAGCAAATATGTACCGGGGAACAGGTGACCCTGAATGCCAGTGTAAATACAACTGCTGTAACCAGAAATTGCGGTCAGCCATTTGATCAACTTACCTACCTTCCTGACGGTGTTGGCAACAATTTTAATTTTCCCGTTTTGGTTGAATGTTTTGATCCAAATCAAACAATTACAGCTGCAGATGATATTATTAATGTTTGTTTTACTTTAGAGCATTCCTTTTTGGGAGATATAAATATTTCTTTGATAGCGCCTGATGGTACGGAAATATTGCTGGTAGATGGCTCTGCACTTAACGGTTTGGAGCTTTGGTTAGGAGAACCAATACCTGAAGACACTAATGCTGAAGGTATAGGTTACCAGTATTGTTTTGATCTTAATGCATCAGACTTACTTATTAACGGGGCAACAGCTGAAATCCCGAATCCTCTTCCTGACGATCCTGATAACACTACACCAACAGTTCTGCCTGGTAACTTCTTACCGGTTGAGTCGTTCAATAACCTGATTGGTGCCCCTTTAAACGGAGAATGGAATCTACAAATTACAGATAACGTTCAATTTGATGGTGGCTTTATATTTGAATGGACAATTGACTTTGATAATTCAATTGTTCCTACCGAGAACATATTTGAACCTTCTATCATAAAACAAGAATGGATAAATTATGAAGGTCAGGGAAATGAAATAATTTTTACTACAACAGAAGAAGGCAATTATTGTTTTGAGTATGAGGTGATCGATAGCTTTGGTTGTATTTTTACTGAAGAAATATGTGTGGATGTATTGCCATTACCTTTCATAGACTTTGTAGAAGATATATTTGAATGTGACTCCGATCCCAATGGACCTTCAACATTTGACCTAACCATAAATGATGCCAATGTTCTTGGAACTCAGAACCCAAATGATTTTATTTTAACCTATCACACGAGTCAGCAGGCTGCAAATCAGGGTGTAAATCCAATATCAAATCCATCTGAGTTTGTATCAGCACAAACACCCAGGACAATTTTTGTTCGTCTGGAATCTATTGTTGGGAGTTGTGTATCAACAGATTCATTTATACTTTATGACTCTGGTTTTACTGGAGATATACCGCCTCTTGAGCAATGTTCTGTTGATGGGCAGGAATTCTTCGACCTTACGGAGAGGTATCCTGATATTTTTTCTCCCGGACAAAATTTAAATAATCATACAATCACATTTCACAACACGGAGAATGATGCCATTGTAGGTGTAAATGAAATAAATGATTTTAACAACTATCAGAATAATCAGGAAACCGAGACGATTTGGGTAAGAGTACAAAACAATATAGACGGTAGCTGTTTTGATATTGGTAATTTTCAGATTATTGTTCACGATCAGCCTGTCATCACCGAGCAACCTGTTGATCTATCTCAATGTACTGCAATTGTTCAAAGTTTTGATCTAACGACTAATAATGCCGTTTCAATGGGTGTGTCAGTATCTGTCAACGCGGGTGTCACCTATCATGAGTCTTTAAATGATGCGAATAACAATATAAACCCTATTGCGGAACCTAATGATTATATTTTAACCACGGACTCAGAAACTGTATGGGTTAGGGTAGAAAATTTAGATTTTCCGGAATGTTTTGCTGTTTCCAGTTTTGATCTTACAATCATCGAATCCCAACCCATAAACCTGTCTCCGCCACCATTAATTGAATGTGACGATGATAATGACGGTTTTTTCAACTCCTTTGACCTAACCTCTAAAGATGATCAAATTAGTCTGAACACTTCTTCGACAACAATAACGTATCATCTTACTGAAGAAGATGCAGAAAATAATATCGGTGCCTTAAGCTCTCCATATTCAAATGTCGTAGAGAATTCTCAGACCATATACTTTAGAGCTGTTGATACAACTTCAGGTTGTACTCAGGTTGGAAGTTTTGAAATTCAGGTTGTAAATAGTCCATTGCTTTCTTCTTTAGATCAACCTTTAATTGGTTGCGACGATAATGATGATGGTACTATTATTTTTGATTTAACACAGTTAGAGGGTCAGCTTTTAGGAAATGATTTAAGCCCCGCAGATTTAGATATTAATTATCACCTTAGTTTGTCAGATGCTCAAAACAATGTCAACTCAATAGGTCAGCCATCTGCTTATCAAAACACCTCAAATCCTCAAACAATTTGGGTTAGAGTAAATGACATCAGTAATCCGCATGGCTGCTTCGACATAGAACCAATGATCCTGCAAGTCAGTCCATTACCTGATTTTATTTTTGCTGAACCATTTTATGTTTGTGATGATGAAGCCGGTGGAAGCCTGGATGATGAAATCGCATTTTTTGATTTGAATGAGGTTATTGACGATATCACTCAGGTTAATAACGAGCTTTTAGTTGAGTTCTTTGAAACACCCCAGGATTTGAATAATGACAATCCTATTTCACCTATAGATAATTATCAAAATGACAGTAATCCTCAAACCATATATGTCAAAATAACCAGCGGAACTACAGGATGTATAGGAGAATCCAGTTTTACCATATTTGTTCAACCAACGCCAAGCCTTGATGCAGAATTGGAGGCCTTGGAGCTTTGCGATGCCGATAACGATGGGTTTGAAGAATTTGATCTGGCGGCCGCAATCCCGGATATATTGAACAATGAGCCGGAAGTCACTATAAGCTTTCACCTGTCCCAGGCAGCAGCAGATTTAGGTGTAAACCCTATTGATACTTCAACACCTTTTGGACTCATTAACCCAAATCAACAAACACTTTATGTAAGGGCTGAAAACACAGGACCAAATGGCGATGATGGTTCCGGTTGCTTTGACACGAGACCACTGGACCTGATCGTCAATCCAAGTCCCGAAATTCAGGGTTTAAACGACCTGAGTATATGTGATGATGAAAGCTCTAATGGTTTTGCCAGTTTTGACTTAACTGAAAACAACTCACTGATTTTAGGCAATCAAAATGCCTCTGATGTACAAATCACTTATCACGAAAATCAAAATGATGCTGAAACCGGAATAAATCCAATAGCTGTGCCTTCCAACTATACTAATCTCACCAATCCACAAACCATATATGTAAGATTAGAAGACCCAGAAACAGATTGTTATGATTTGTACAATAGTTCTAACGATGTGAATAATACTTTTACTTTGACTGTTGAACCCGTTCCGGTTGCAATTGCACCTACAGATTTACAGATCTGTAACGACGATTATGACGATCCTTTTCCGCAAACTGTTTTTGACCTCACCACTAAAGAACCAGAAATTGCAGGTGTTACAATAGTTCCAAATAATCTGGAATTCAGTTACTTTGAAACTCAGGCAGATCTTGATAGTAATGTCAACCCCATAGAAGATCCTGAAAACTATACAAACCTTAGTCAGCCTCAGGATATTTTTGTTAAAGTAACAGACACTTCTACGGAAAACCTTTGCTTCAATTCTACAATAATTACGATAAGTGTTTTACCACTGCCAAGTCCAAGTGAGACTGATCCCGATACCCTTAGGCTATCTGCTTGTGATGATGATAATGATGGTATTGCTGCCGTTCCATTTGATCTGACCACAAGTGGCGTTTTGATTTCAGAAAATGAAAATGTCATATTATCTTATTACGAAAGTGAAAGTGGTGCTGTAATTGAAGATGATGACGACCTTATAGCAGATCCAACTGCTTATATCAATAATCCTTCTCTAAATACACTTGATGAGAATGGAGCACCTACAAATACTCAAGTTGTTTACGTCAGAGTAGATAATAATGTAAATACCAATTTCTGTTTTGTTGTAGTACCTTTTGAAATTGTTGTACAACCTGCTCCACAACTTAATCCTGATGGTGATCCTTTTGCATATACACTTTGCGAGGATGATATTTCAGATCCTGGTTTTGCAACTATCTTTTCAATTCAGGACATTACAAATAATTTGTGGGACGCAACTAATGGTTCAGCTAATAACATAATTCCTCTTCTGGACCCTGATATTTCACCTGCTCAGAATATTGAGGATTTTGAAGTGACTTACCATGAAACCATTATTGATGCAGAAGAAGGTACTAATCCGATCCAACCGGGATATCTGGCCTCAGATGGTCAAGTCTTGTTTATAAGAGTGACCAATATTGAAACGGATTGCTTCAATAGAAATTTCATTGGTTTGGTTCAAATTATCATTGAGCCAAGGCCTTCTATCGCTGGTCAAAATCCACAGGATCTGGAAATTTGTGCAGATGATTCTGGTTTTCCAAATGTTGGTACTGTTGACTTAAGTGTTCAGGATCAGCTTATTAATACAAATAATCCTGATGATTTTAATGTGATCTATTACGCAAGTCTTTCAGACTATAATAATGGTACTGCCGTTGAAAACCCTTCTGATTTTCAGACATCTGAATCACCTCAAACCATAATAGCCGAAGTTATAAATAATACAACATTATGTGAATCTTTAAATTTTGTCAATTTTGATGTCATTGTAAGGCCTTCACCAAATTTAGATTTACCTGATTCAGAGCTCATTCTGTGCCTTGATGAAAATGGAGAAATTGTTGAAAATGCTGTTTCTCCACCAATAATTGAGACCGGGCTTTCTAATGAAAACCACACATTCGCATGGCAATTGAATGGTATCACACTGGCCGAAACTAACTCTGAGATTACGGTTTCTCAATCCGGTGTTTATTCAGTAACTGCTACAAATATTAATACAGGTTGTGAAATCACTGGTTCGGTAAACGTCTCAGAAGTTGTAGCGCCAAGTTTTGATGTTCAGATCATTTCCCAGGCTTTTAGCCAAACGGCTGCGATAGAAATAACCTTACTTAATGCTTCAGAAAATATTGAGTTCCAGCTCAATGATGGTGATTGGATCAGTCTTTCTCCCGGTCAGACTACACTCATCCTGAATACTCAAAATTTTGGTACACAAATCATCAGAGCAAGAGACAGTGGCGGCTGTGGCATCGTTGAAAGAACAATTACGGTTATTGATTATCCTGATTTTTTCACGCCAAATGCAGATGGCATTAACGATACCTGGAATATTGATTTAGATCAACCGGGCTCAAGTTTGCACATATTCGATAGATACGGCAAACTCTTAAAAGAATTAAAACCCGGAGGAATTGGCTGGGATGGCACATTCAATGGTAAACCCATGCCAGCTCAAAGTTATTGGTTTAGAATCGATTATATCGAACCATTGACAGGGCAACCAAAAACATTCAGATCGCACTTTGTTCTTAAAAGGTAAACAACAAAAAATCAGCCTATTGGCTGGTTTTTTTATATATTAAAAAGATCTGACTAGTTTACACAATCTTATTTCTTTTCCTGTCTGTTTCCTTTAAATATATTTTTCTCAATCTGATATGATTAGGTGTAACCTCAACATATTCATCTTTTTGTATATATTCGAGAGCCTCTTCAAGAGAGAATTTTTTGGCAGGAACGATTTTGGCCTTTTCATCAGCTCCTGAGGAACGAACATTAGAAAGCTTTTTGGTTTTGGTAATGTTCACCGTAAGATCATCCTGACGTGAGTTTTCCCCAATGACCTGACCTTCATATATGTCTTCACCCGGATCTACGAAGAACTTTCCCCTATCCTGTAACTTATCAATTGAATAAGGAATAGCCTTGCCATTTTCCATAGAAATTAAGGAGCCATTCAATCTTTGCGGGATATCACCTTTAAGTGGCTGATATTCTTTAAACCTGTGTGCCATTATGGCTTCACCTGCTGTAGCCGTAAGCAACTGATTTCTTAAACCAATAATACCGCGGGATGGTATCATAAATTCAATAACCATTCGCTCGCCTCTGGAAGTCATGCTCAACATTTCACCTTTACGTTGGGTGACCATTTCAACCGCTTTGCCCGAAACGTTTTCAGGTAAATCGATTTTTAATTCTTCAACCGGCTCACAATCTTTACCATCTATTTGTTTTATAATTACCTGTGGCTGTCCTATCTGTAATTCATAACCTTCTCTTCTCATGGTTTCAATTAAGACAGAAAGGTGCATAACGCCACGACCATAAACGATGAATTTGTCGGCACTATCAGTTTCTTCGACTCTAAGTGCCAGGTTTTTTTCCAATTCCTTGAACAGTCTTTCCTTGATGTGTCTGGAAGTAACGAATTTACCATCCTTCCCAAAAAACGGAGAATCGTTTATAGTGAAGAGCATACTCATGGTTGGCTCATCTATCTTTATTTTGGATAAAGCCTCAGGATTTTCAACATCTGCAACGGTATCACCAATTTCAAAATTCTCTAATCCCACTATTGCACAGATATCACCAGCCTGTACTTCACCTACTTTTCTCTTTCCTAATCCTTCAAATACGTAAAGTTCCTTAATCCTGGTTTTTTGGATACTGTCATCTCTTTTTACAAGAGCAACGGGCATTCCTGATTTTAAAGTTCCTCTCTGTAGACGACCAATCGCAATTCTTCCTGTGTAAGATGAAAAATCTAAAGAAGTGATCAACATCTGAATTGAACCCTGATCAACTTTTGGAGGCTGTATATGCTCCACAACCATATCCAGAAGTGGCTCTATATTGTCTGTGAGCACTTCAGGATCTTCGCTCATCCAATTGTTTAATGCCGAACCATAAACCGTTGGAAAATCCAGTTGCCACTCCTCTGCTCCAAGTTCAAACATCAAATCAAATACCTTTTCATGAACTTCTTCAGGTGTACAGTTTGGTTTATCCACTTTATTGATGACAACACAGGGCTTAAGACCTAAGTCAATGGCTTTTTGCAGTACAAAACGTGTTTGTGGCATTGGCCCTTCAAAGGCATCAACCAAAAGTAAAACGCCATCTGCCATATTAAGAACACGTTCAACCTCGCCGCCAAAATCGGCGTGACCAGGTGTGTCAATAATATTAATTTTAATATCCTTATAGGTTACAGAGACATTTTTAGATACAATTGTTATTCCACGCTCTCTTTCCTGGTCGTTACTGTCCAGTATAAGGTCTCCTTTATTTTCATTTTCACGAAACAGGTTACAGTGGTGCATGATTTTATCCACCAATGTTGTTTTACCGTGATCTACGTGAGCAATGATTGCAATATTTCTCAAATTCATAGCTTGATTTTAAAAAGTTGCAAATGTACTCTTTAAAATTTGAATAATAAGCACTTAAAGATTTAAATAAAAATCATTATTTAATCCATCTCTTGCTCCGCATCCTCTAAGATAAAAGCTTTATAATGTTCATATCTTTCAAAGATATCTCTCACGTACAAATAGGGCTGCCGACCTCTTACAAATCCGTATTTGATAAAATCTTTGGTATAAAAATCCGGTTTACTGAGTTTGAGAATAGCATTTTCGACGTTATTATCCCATAAATTGGGATTTAAATTGAGATACTCTGCCAGACGCTGTGCATCCTGAACATGATATAAGCCTGCATTATATGAAGCTAATGTAAATTTTATGCGTTGAATGGAATCTTTTATATCTGAGTTTTGTTCCCATAGTTCTGATAAGTATGCGGTACCTCCTTTCAGGCTTTGTTCAGGATCTGTAGCGTCTGAAATTTCAAGCGCTTCTGCTGTTTTTGGCATAATCTGCATAAGGCCTTTAGCACCGGCCCAGGATTCTTCAGATGGTTGAAATTGTGATTCCTGATAGGCTATTGAAGCTACAAGCCGCCAGTCCCAGCCTATTTCTTGTGCGTATTTTTTGATCAGATCGTCATAAGGGCTTATTTTCTGATCATTTAGGCTGTAAAACTCACTTTTTACACGTTTTCTGAAAGAGCGTTTATTTTTGAAGTATTTGTTATAAACAACCCTGTATTCAACGGTTTTTTTATTCTTTTTTAGCCATTTATTCAACGTGTCTCTCAGTGCATTAGAATCTTTTCTCAAACCCCATGCTATGCGTTGAGAAAAACTCATTTTAGTAGAAATATCCAAAATCGGATAATCCGAAGAATATATAGAGGCAACATTCTGGTCAACAATACTATATTTAATTTGACCTTCGGCAACCTGCTTAAAAATTTCATCAGTAGTCATATCTCCCGGAATGGTATCAATATGAATAGTACCACCCAATTCATTAGACAGGTTCAAAAGTCTTTGTGCATAAGAAGAATTCTTTTTTACAGAAACGGTATCTCCAAGCAGTTGTACCGGACTGGTAATGATCTGCTCCTTTATGTTGTGCAATTTCATTCTGCGCCAGTTTTTTGGTTTCCTCTGAACCAATACCTGATGTGAAAGATATAAAGGCACACTAAAATCTATGAGTTTTTTTCTGTCTTCTGTGATGGTATAGCCGTAAGCAATCAAATCGCCTTGATTAGAATTGAGCATATCAATTAACTTGTTTTCGTCTTTAGCGATTTTGATTTCAAGTTCTACACCAAGGTCTTCAGCAAACATCTTTAGCACTTCGTATTCAAAGCCCATAGCACGTCCTCTGTAAAGAAAGTAAGTTGTACCACTATACGTAGTTATAGCTCTTATCTTTTTATTTTCAAGAATATCATCGAGTGTTTTAGGCTTACCTTCCTGATAAAAATTAATTTTATCCTGATTCTGCTTTTCTTCTGTTTTACATGTAGTAAGCATCGTTATAGACAGAATCAGGAGTAACAATCTCATAATAGTTTCTTTAATTTATTTTTTCAAAAATATATCCTCCGTTTTTTGCACCCCAGACATAATTTCCTTCTTCATCAAAACCCCTGTCCCATGAAACAATTTTGTCTTTGTAAATTTCGACTTCACTTCTGGCAAATGAAGCGCCTCTGAGAGTACTGGCACAGGTGTTCTTTCCCGTTTTTCCTTTAAAATGATTCTCTTCCAATTTTCTTAAATATACCTCACAACCCTCTTTTAAGGTAATATCATCCGGAGAAAGGGTATCAAATGTTTTGGGTGTTTTCCACATACCTATCCATAAAGAGTCATTATTAATGGTGTAAACTGCCGAGGTCAAAATGCTGTCATTTGTTCTTTTAATTTCATAAACTCTCTGCCTATAAGGCTTTTCCTGCACTGAGGCCAAAGCCTGCTCTACATAAAGATAATGACCTTTCTCTTTCCAGATGGGATACATATGCAGTGAAATATTGTAATAGGCCGAATCTGCTCTGGCCTGGTTCTCTGAATTGAATGAGCCTTGCATCAGAGAAAACAATTCCTTCAACACTGCATCTTCTTGGGAGTTTTTGTTGTTTTGAATTTCATTTTTTTTACAACTGAAAAACAACAATAATACTATTATGAATGCGGATAATCTGTTCATTAAAATTTGCAGTTCTATTAATTAAAATTATGTCTTTTCAAAATGGCTTGCAATTTATTTTTGATGTCTTCTGCCGCATCATAAAGCATTTGTTCGTTGGAAGGAAATGGAACAGCCTGACCAACTAAAAGCGCCAACTGATCGTCTGACAGTGCTTTTCTGTCTCCTTCAAATGTAGCAAAGTTATTAGCAAATAAAAACTGACTGTTTAGTTTGTAACTATTCATTTTTTGATTTGTGGAATTATCGTAATAATCAACATTTGCAACAATTGAAACCAATTTTTCCTGACTAATGGTATTCATAATGCCATTTACTGTTTCATTTCTTGTATATGTTAAGGGTTGACCTTCACTATCTCTGATGATATTTCCATCCCTGTCTTTTTGATTTTCAGTAATTTCAATTTGTTTGCTCACCGGTACTTCTTTTTCAACTATTCTTTCAGGTGAAAAGATAATAGATTGAAACTTTAGGTCAATATTGTAATTATATGGTTTACCATCACTTTTATTAGCATGATAAACCGTCCACTGATCCTCCAGTCCATAAGTATTAAAATTCAGAATATCTTCTTCCAAAGCTTTTGGTATGGCAATTTCTGAGTCATTAAACAATTGTACAAACACATAATTAGTTCCAAGTTCAGCTGATTTTACCATCAGCCTGTTGGTATCCTTATAGTCTGGTATTAATCTTTGAAGCTGGTCAAAAGTGTCGTAAGCCGTTCTATAAGACATCACATCGCCATTGTTCATAAATGATTTTGCCGATTGGTACAGATATTCTGCGTAGTTTCTTTTGGCCTCAAGCAATTGTGTAGTGATGTCCTCAAACTTAAATTTTAATTTTTTGTTTCTATGGTAAAGCGGCAACACCGGCTCTATATCTCTCTGGGTTGCATATAGATCATTATAAGTCTCATAGATTTCTTCTTGGTGAGGAGATGGACTTTCTGTTAAAAAATCTATCTTTTCTAGTTGACTATCCTGGTATTTTTCAAAGGCTTTCTGTAGGATAACCTTCTGGTCTTCGGTTTTAGCATTATCTCTGCCTTTTTGAATTTGATTCAACGCCATATTAATAGCGCTGTAATAATCTCCCTCAAGTAAAGCCCTTTCAACCTTTCTGGTGGAGTTACAACTAAATAATATTACAATCAGTAATAAAGATAAAGTTCCTTTCATCTGTTGTTTTAATCAAACATACAGAATTAAATTAAGAATTCAAAAGATGTAAAAATTGTAATGTTGCAAATTTTCAAAAACGCATTAGCCTATACTCTCCTATACCTAGATTATTAAAACCAAAAATGAGCTTACCGTCTATCATAAAAACCCTTGCCGCTGTCATACTACCATAATTATCTTTATAACTTTGGATTTTCCTGAATATATCCTTAGTGCCGTCATGGTCAATAAATTCATATTTAGCATCAGTGGTAAAAGAATTTTTGTTCATAATTGTATTGTAGGCATAATGATTTTGGTACAGATTTGGATTAATCTTCAAAGTAGAATTTTCAGGACTAATAACGACTCCAAAACCTAAATTCCCTGAATTTCCATAAGCGTTATTTAATATGTTTTCAATGCTGCCAAAAGTGATTCCGTAGCCTGATTTAAAAGGATGTACCGATATACCTATGTTGTTTCTGGAAATTTTTCTCATAAATTTGGCAATATTATCATAGTCTTTTGTTTTAATTCCTTCATCTGAAAACTCTAATTCCTGAAAACTATTATTGTAAACAGATAAGTCTGATTCGTCCTTGATGGTAAATTCCTTAACGATCAAGTTGTCCTTAAGATTCTTGATCTGTATCTTAATTCTACTTTTCCCAGCGACTATCTGAGCTACATTTTCATTGTAGAGGTAAGAATTAGAAACCTTTACTTTTTCCCCTAAAACAGGCTTAGGAATGATTTGAGTAGACAGATCGAAATTTGGTAAATCCATCTGCATGATCAAGGTATGGTCTTCGAATTTATCAAAAGTCCAGATCAAACGATTGTTATGTATATAAATCTTGTTTAGTCTGGTAGTGAGCTTTAAATTATTAGGAAGATCATTATTTACTTTAGGGAATTCTTTATGGACCAGATCGGAGTAATTAATACCAAAATAATCATCGAAAGTCCTTTTTTTGATTTCTGAATTATTAAATTCAATAACTGGATTTAGTTTTTTCTTGATTTGTTGACCGACAGCATCAAACTTTATGACATTTAGTGATCCATCAAATGTAAATATATAAAATGCATCTTCTATGCTATAACTTTGCAAGAAATATTCAAGACTGCCCAATTTAAATTCAAATTGAAAGCTTTCATTTTTTTGAAAATCATACGTGATAGACATCAACTTTCTGCCACTGGCATTCTTTAAAAAGATTATCGCCTGATTTCCTTTGAAACTATGACCTATAAAGTGACTGTATTTTTTACTGAAATCAGCTGATACCATTTTCTTCATAATACTTCCATCACCTTCAAGCTTATAGGCAGAAACCGATTCTTGATGTTTTAGAAATGTATAATAATGAATACCATGGTTTGCCAAATAAGAATCAAATACTTCCTGATTCTTATCTTCTAAATCTATATTGAAAAGATGCTCCTGGGTGTAGCTGAAGTTCACAAATAGTAATAAGTAAAAAATGATACAAGTTTTCATGTGCATTGAATAAAACATAAACAAAAGTAAGATATATCAAACGAATGGCTGAAACTGAAAAAACTTAGAAGAAACCTGAAGTAAGTTTTTAGCATTTCCTTAAGTATTTTTTCAAATATGATAATGGTCATTTTTTAAAGGGGTTTGCCTCTATATTTTTGGCCAAAATTCTTGATATGAGTGTTATTTACGGATTATTGGCAATTAGTATTACAGTAGCGCTGTTCTTTTTGGTCCTTTTTATCCTATCGGTAAAAAAAGGACAATACGACGACAGCTACACACCTTCTGTACGCATGCTGTTTGACGATGAGCTTGTAAATGAGGAAGATCAAGAAGATTAAAGTTAATAACGAAACACAATTAAACTATGGAGTTAGAAAGATTTCACTACGACAACAAGATCGTTAGAAATTTCATTTTTGCCACTATCCTCTGGGGTGTCGTGGGCATGTTGGTAGGCTTACTGGTAGCCTTCTTTTATTTGTTTCCAAACTTAACCGAAGGAATTCCCTGGTTGAGTTATGGAAGGTTAAGACCCCTTCATACCAATGCGGTGATTTTTGCTTTTGTGGGAAATGCCATTTTTGCCGGGGTTTACTACTCTACTCAAAGATTGCTAAAGACCAGAATGGCCAGTGACTTTTTGAGTAAAGTCAATTTTTGGGGATGGCAGTTAATCATTGTTGCGGCAGCCATTACGCTGCCTTTAGGCTATACTTCTTCAAAAGAGTATGCTGAACTGGAGTGGCCAATCGATATTATGATTGCACTCATCTGGGTAGCCTTTGGTGTTAACCTGATCTGGACCATACTTAAACGTCGTCAGAGACATATGTATGTGGCGATTTGGTTTTACATCGCAACATTTGTTACCGTAGCTGTGCTTCATATTTTTAATTCATTGGCTCTTCCGGCCGGAATATTAAAGTCATATTCAGCTTATGCAGGTGTGCAGGATGCTCTGGTACAATGGTGGTATGGTCATAATGCGGTGGCATTTTTCTTGACTACACCTTTCCTTGGTTTGATGTATTACTTCGTACCTAAAGCAGCCAACAGACCTGTTTATTCTTATAAACTGTCTATCATTCACTTTTGGTCATTGATATTTATATATATCTGGGCAGGACCTCACCACTTATTGTATTCTGCATTACCGGATTGGGCTCAAAACCTTGGTGTCACCTTTTCAGTAATGTTGATCATGCCATCATGGGGTGGTATGATAAATGGTCTGTTAACACTCCGTGGTGCCTGGGATAAGGTAAGAGAAGATCCGGTTCTTAAATTCATGGTCGTAGCTATAACCGGTTATGGTATGGCGACTTTTGAAGGTCCTATGCTTTCACTTAAGAACGTAAATGCTATTGCGCACTTTACAGACTGGATCATTGCTCACGTACACGTTGGTGCATTGGCCTGGAACGGTTTCTTAACCTTCGGTATGCTATACTGGTTAGTTCCGAGATTATATAAGACCAAATTACATTCTGTGGGACTGGCCAATGTTCACTTCTGGTTGGGTACACTTGGTATAATTCTGTATGCTTTACCGATGTACGTGGCAGGTTTTGTGCAGGCTTTTATGTGGAAACAATTTGACCCCAGTGGAACATTAGTTTATGGTAACTTCCTTGATACCGTAAATGAAATTATGCCGATGTACTGGATGAGAGCCATTGGAGGCACCTTATATCTGGCTGGTGTATTTGTGTTGGTTTACAATGTTGTAAAAACAGTCAAATCAGGTTCTGCTGTAGAAGATGAATTAGCTGAAGCTGCACCACTTGTAAAAGTCAGAAAACGTCAGGCAACAGAAACTTACCACACCTGGTTAGAACGTAAACCGGTAAGATTTACAATTCTGTCATTAGTCGCTATATTAATTGGTGGTCTTGTTCAAATTGTACCTACACTATTGGTAGAGTCCAATATACCAACAATTTCTTCTGTAAAACCTTATACACCATTAGAGCTTGAAGGTCGGGATATCTATATCAGAGAAGGCTGTAATGCATGTCACTCTCAAATGATCAGACCATTCAGGAGTGAAACAGCCCGATACGGTGAATATTCAAAAGCCGGTGAGTATGTTTACGACAGACCTTTCCTTTGGGGTAGTAAACGTACAGGTCCGGATCTATGGAGAGTTGGTGGCAAATACAATGACACCTGGCATTTCAACCACATGTATAATCCGGTCAGTACATCGGAAGGTTCTATCATGCCTAGGTATCCCTGGTTGATCAAAGACAAATTAGACACTTCTTCTATAGAGTCTAAAATGTCCACCTTGGCCAGCCTTGGTGTACCCTATACTGAAACAGATATTGCCAATGCCAAAGCCAGTATTGAAGCTCAGGCAAAATCTATAGAGAAAAATCTATTAGAAAACGAAGATATATTAAAGTCTTTTGAAGCAGAAAAAGCGGCCAGTGGCAGTGAGTATGTCGAGCTTAAAGACCGTGAGATCGTTGCTATGATCGCCTACTTACAGCGTCTTGGCACGGATATCAAAGCAAAAAAGGATGAATCTACGGTATCTTCTAATCCTTAAAACTGATACATTATGAAATTTGCAAAACATTATTTAGAGTCAATAGATGGGGTAGAGATCTACCCTATCATCTCCCTCGTTATATTTTTTAGCTTCTTTGTGTTGTTGCTGTACAGGGTTTTTACACTTAAAAAATCTGAAAGCAAGGAACTCAGCGAGCTACCCTTAGAAGTTGAACCAACCAAAAAAGATGAATTATTATGAGAACAACTGCATCATATCTTAGAGTCATAGCTCTTGTTATCCTTGCTATTGTTGGCACGGAATATTTTACTGATCTGCCGGAAGGCGAATATGCCATCATTGAGAAACCATTTGCTGCACTCTTTGTGTTCATGGTATTTATTATTGCACTTGGTATAGAAGTCACAGTAGCAGCCTTAAACAAGGTGTTATATCTTTCATTATCAGAAGAAAAGAAAGCCGCTTTTGATGCCAAAGAAGCAGAGAAATCAACACTCTTTACAAGAAAGTTTGAAGCCATGATGAAGGCCATGACCAAAAGTAAAGAGATTGAAGAAGAACACGAAATAGAGCTCGACCATAACTACGATGGCATTCGCGAGTTAGATAATAAATTACCGCCTTGGTGGGTTTACAGTTTCTACATTACTATCATCTTTGCGGTGATCTACCTGGTGAGGTTTCACATTTTAGACGACTATACTCAAGCCGAAGAATATATCGCTGAAGTGGAACAAGCAGAAATTGAAATCGCCAAATGGAAAGAAACAGCAAAAGATTTCGTAGACGCTGAAACCGTAACCATGCTTGAAGATGAAGACAGAATTGAAAATGGCGAAAGGCTCTTTGTGGCCAACTGTGTGGCTTGTCATCAGGCTGATGGTGGTGGTGGTATTGGTCCAAACTTAACAGATGAGCACTGGATCCTGGGCGGAGGCATTAAAAATGTATTCAGTACCATTAGTGAAGGTGGTCGATCCGGAAAAGGAATGGTAGCCTGGAAAAACACTTTCAAGCCTTCTGAAATGCATGAAATAGCGAGTTATGTCATGACGTTTCAGGGCACAACGCCTGCCGATCCAAAGGAACCGGAAGGTGAAATCTGGACACCTGAGGAAGAGTAAAAAGTTAAGGTCATAAACAATAAGACATACCGAGATGAGTGATGAAAGTTTTAGAGACAGTATTGGAACAATATCCGATGAAGGTAAACGTCAATGGGTATATCCTAAAAAACCAAGTGGTGTTTTCTGGAAATACAGAAAATGGGTCAGTTACTTTTTATTGATCATTTTATTTGCATCGCCGTTTATCAAAATAAACGGGAATCAGTTCTTGCTTTTTAATGTCTTAGACCGAAAATTCAACATATTCGGATTTCCATTCTGGCCACAGGACTTCTATCTTGTGGTCATCTCTATGATCATTGGTGTAGTGTTTATCACCCTGTTTACGGTGGCTTTTGGCAGAATTTTTTGCGGATGGATATGTCCACAAACCATTTTTATGGAAATGGTTTACAGGCGAATAGAATTTGCCATTGAAGGTGATCGTAATAAGCAGATGAAACTCAACAGAATGCCATGGAATAAGGAAAAAATCCTTAAGAAAGGTAGTAAGTGGACCATTTTCTATCTCATCGCCTTTCTCATTGCAAATGTGTTTTTGGCTTATCTGATAGGCAGCGATGATCTTTTACTTTACATTCAAGAAGGACCACAGGCTCATATGGCTACTTTTGTACCGCTTGTACTTTTTTCACTGGCGTTTTTCTTTATTTTTTCCTGGTTCAGAGAACAGGTTTGTGTCATAGCTTGTCCGTACGGACGTTTGCAGGGTGTGCTCTTAGATAACAAATCTATTGTTGTGGCTTATGACCATAAACGTGGTGAAAAAGAGAACGGCAGAAAAAAGTTCAGAAAAAACGAAGACCGGGAAGCACTCGGTTATGGTGATTGTATTGATTGTATGCAGTGCGTTCACGTTTGCCCTACCGGTATTGATATTAGAAATGGCACTCAACTGGAATGTGTGAATTGTACCGCTTGTATTGATGAATGTGATACCATCATGGAAAAGATCAATTTACCAAAAGGTCTGATCCGTTATGCCAGCGAAGACAATATCACCAAAAAGGCTAAATTTAAGTACACACCAAGGTTAAAGGCCTACACCGCTGTTTTGACCGTATTGGTTGTGATTCTGATTAGCTTGTTGTTTATGCGTAGCAATGTTGAAGCGGATGTCAGGCGACTACCGGGTAATCTATACCAAACCACAGAAGAAGGTTTATACAGAAATGTTTACAGCTACAAGGTGGTAAACAAAACTACTGAACCTATAGACAGTTTGAACTTTAAATTACTTTCTCACAAAGGCACCATTAAAGTGGTTACCGGAGATTATTTTAATGTAGAAAAAGCAGACTTAGCCGATGGCACCCTGCTGATCGATATTGCACCTTCTGAAATAGAGCAAGAATTAACAACATTAAAAATCGGGGTTTATAAAGGTGATGAATTGATTGAGCAAACAAAAACTAATTTTATGGGACCGCGTTCCTTTTATTAAATAATTGATTATGAAATTGAATTGGGGAAAATCTTTGGTACTGGCGATGATACTTTTTATCGGTTTTATCATGTTTATGGTCGTCACGATGATGAGTGATAAAGGTTACGACCACGAAATGGTAGTTGAAGAATACTACAAAAAAGAACTAACGCTCAATGAAAAAATTGAAAGTCAGATCAATGGAGAAGCGGTAAAAGAGTATGTCCAGCTAAAGGCCAATCCAAATGGCGTCTTGATTAGACTTTCTGAGGAGTTGTCTGATTTAAAAACTGCCGAATTTTCAGCCTATCGGGCTTCTGATATCACCAAGGATTTTAATGTCAAAATTAACTTTAATGCAGACAGAGAAGCCTTAGTCAATAAACCTTTGATTTCAGGTGTATGGGAATTCAGTTTATCTTTTACGAGAGATGGTAAAGACTACCTCCTGACAGATCAAATTAATATAGAGTAATATGTTGTGGTCCGGATTTGTATTAGGGTTAATCGGGAGTCTGCACTGCGTCGGCATGTGTGGACCTATTGCCTTTATGCTTCCCGTAAGCCATGACAAACCGGCTAAAAAGGCCTTGCAAATTTTGCTTTATCACTCAGGTCGTATTTTAGCCTATGCCATCATCGGTTTGGTATTTGGGCTTATTGGTCAAAGCTTTATGGCGTTTGGTTATCAGCAGTATATTTCAATTGCAGTTGGAGTTTTAATGATTGTTTTGGTTTTGATGCCGCAATCCTACTTTAAACCATTTAAAATTTTCAGACCTTTTTTTAGCTTTATCAATACGCTAAAATCAGAACTTGGTAAAGCCATGAAAAAGAAGTCTTTAGACACATTTTTTAGCCTTGGTTTCCTGAACGGTTTTTTACCCTGCGGATTGGTTTATATGGCTGTTGTTGGTGCTTTCGCCACAGAAGGTCTTTTACAGAGCAGCTTTTATATGGTACTGTTCGGCGCGGGTACCATACCTATGATGACAGGTGTGGTTTATGCACAATCCTTTATCAAAAAACATCTAAAATTCAACTACAAAAAACTTATTCCCTATGCTGTGGTGATTGTTGGTTTACTTTTTATCCTACGTGGAATGGGATTAGGCATCAAATACATTTCACCAAAATTAAATTCTGATACGGAACAGGTGGATGCTAAGTTGGAGTGTCATTAATTCCAAAACAATGACAATATTAATTTTTAAAAAAAATCCTTTTGAATTAGTTGAATATAAAAATGGCCATCAGGTTATTTAGACACAATATAAAAATCACGACTATACAATATACTTTCCCATAGTTTACCAAAAGGTAGTATCATTGCAGAAAATTTATCAATTTAATCAATATATCATGTACAAAAAATCAATTTTTATTTGCCTGTTTATTTTTATGAGTTCTCAACTTAGTGCCCAGTTTGGGTTTGGAAAAGTCGAGGATATCGTTAAGCAACACCAGCAGGGAATCGGCGCTGCTTTTGACATTGGCGGCGAAGCGATGTTGTTGGGGAGTGAGTTCGGTTTCGAGCAGCAGCTCGGACATGCCGATGATGCCATTCATGGGGGTCCGGATCTCGTGGCTCATATTGGCGAGGAACTCACTCTTCGCCACGTTGGCGGCTTCGGCGCGCTGGGTTGCATCGCGCAATTGGCTCTCGGCCTCGCGCCGCATGCGGACATTGACGAGCAATTCCGCAAAGACGCTGAGCAGGCGCCGCTCGTAATCGGTGTAGTTATGGTGGCGCTGGACGGAATCAAATCCGATAAACCCGATGGGTTCACCCTGATGAAGCAGTGGAAGGGCGAGCAGGCTCTTGATTCCCTGGGGCT
>CAJXVZ010000056.1 GCA_913062845.1 uncultured Psychroflexus sp. | reverse complement strand
AATGATTCTGCCAACCTGGGTGGATTCACATACGCATTTGGTCTATGCCGGCAACAGAGAAGATGAATTCAAAGACAGAATAAAGGGCTTGTCCTATCAGGAAATTGCCAAAAAAGGAGGTGGAATTTTAAATTCAGCAAAGAAATTAAATAAGACTTCTGAAGATCAGTTATTTGATGAAGCCAAACAAAGGCTGAACAATCTGATATCTTTAGGCACGGGAGCTATAGAAATAAAAAGCGGATATGGCTTAACCCACGAAGCTGAAATAAAAATGCTGAAAGTGATCAACATGCTGAAAGCGACCTCTCCTATCCCAATAAAAGTAACCCACCTTGCTGCTCATGCATTACCGAAAATTTACAAGGACGATAAAAAGACTTACATCGAAAGCATAGTTGAAAAAACTTTACCCTACGTTGCGGAAAATCAACTGGCAGATTATGTAGATGTATTTTGTGAAAAAGGATATTTTGATCTCGATGATACAGAAAAAATACTCAAAGCTTCTCAAAAATATGGTCTTAAACCCAAAATACATGTCAATCAATTCAATGCTTTTGGTGGCGTGGAGTTGTCTACACGATACAATGCCTTAAGTGTAGATCATCTGGAAGAACTCACAGCCAAAGATATTGAAAGTCTGAAACATTCTACAACAATCCCTGTAGCTCTTCCGGGTTGTTCTTTTTTCCTCAGTATTCCTTATACACCTGGACGCAAATTGATAGACGAGGGACTACCTCTCGCTTTGGCAAGCGACTATAATCCGGGAAGTTCACCAAGTGGAAACATGAACTTTGTGATGGCATTAGCATGCATAAAAATGAATTTATTACCGGAAGAAGCTATAAATGCATCAACTATAAATGCGGCCGCCGCAATAGAAATATCAGATATTGCAGGTAGCATTTCCCTTGGCAAAAAAGCAAATTTTATCATAACAAAAGCCATTCCGAGCCATACCTACATGCCTTATGCATTTGGAGAAAATCATATCGATCAGGTCTGGATCAATGGCAAACAATTTGAATCATGAAACACCTTAACTACCTTGACAGAAAAAAACTTGAATTGTATTTAAAACCGCGTTATGGTGAAACGAAAATTGGTCAGGAATTAGAGCCGATTTCAGACATATCTAATCTAAAGGATATGCCGCAAGAATATGTAATTGTGGGCATTCCGGAGGACATTGGTGTAGTGGCTAACCATGGAAAAGCAGGTACGGCTCTGGCCTGGGATTCTTTTCTCCGGTCTTTTTTAAACACCCAAAAAAACGATTATAACCCTGTTGATAATGTGGTCATTCTTGGGAATATAGATTGTACAATCGAATTAAAAAAAGCCCGGGAATTTGACAAAAACCACAACGACTATCATGTTTTTCTGGGCGACCTTGTAGAAAGTATAGATGATAAAGTCTACGAGGTAGTAAAAGCGATTTATCTGGCTAATAAAATCCCTGTTATTATAGGAGGTGGACATAATAATGCCTACGGTATAATCAAAGCCTACGCAGAGGCTTTCGACCGGCCTTTAAATGTCCTGAATATTGACGCACATACAGATTTAAGACACATGGATTACAGGCATTCCGGTAATGGTTTTTCTTATGCACTAAAAAACAAATATTTAAAAAAATATTTCATTTTTGGACTCCACGAAAACTATACGCCGCATTATGTCTTTAATGATATTAAAAGTAATGCGCATATAGATTTTTGCTTTTTTGACCATTTACTTCATCTCAATCCTTTAGAAAGGTTGAGCAAACTCAAACATGCCTGTAACTTCCTCGGTGAAAATTTTGGTCTCGAAATTGACTGTGACAGTATGGGCAATTTTAACAGCAGTGCCATGTCGCCCAGTGGTTTTACCACTGATCAAATGCGAAACATGCTCAGTCTTTTAAAGCGTAATTCTCTGGAGTACATTCATTTTTGTGAAGCAATTCCTGATGAACATGGCCTCACAGGCAAAGCCCTGAGCTATTTTGTAAGTGATTTGTTGAGGGTCTAAAAAATGTATGTTGGATATCTTTCTTTCTATCGCATTATAAACCTCTGAATTTGCACGTTTGGCAGAGGAAATCGATTGAACAAGATTTGAAATTTTTAAAAAATAACATTAAAGCTAAAAAACTTCTTTTGAGAGACTCAAGTCTTTATAAAATAATGCGTCGTTCCCGTTCCTGCAATTTTAAATGTTATTCACTTTAAGCATTAGACTCAGTTATTGTGAAAGTTTTTACAGCTTAAAAATCTTTATGAAAGTAGAAAATGGATTTATAAATTAAGGCAAAAAAAAATCTCCGGAATGGAGATTTTTTTTCGATAACTTTTATACTTAACTTAATGAAACTTACACTTACTGTCGTTATCTTTAGAACTTATTATTTGTATTTAAACCACTTACCTTCTAAATACATTTCAAATATAATTTATAGAAGCAATATTCTAATTTAATTTCGTTTGAAGGCATTTAAGTGTCGATGAATGGCAATTTTGATTCGACAAACGGTTTTTTCTTTGGAGATAAATGCCAATTTCCAGCAATAATTGGGACTATTATGTATTAATATAATTATTTTTAAATTAAAAATACTTTAATTAGACCTTAAGCTCTTTATGTATAGATTAGTAATTATATTTGACTTTTTAAATATTTAATGATGATAACTAAAGATAAAATAAATACGCTACGTAAGAGATTAACTGCCTTAAAACAATATCTTTGACTTAGAAAGCAAAAAAATTGAAATCTCCAATAAAGAAGAAAAAACACTGGTTCCGGGTTTTTGGGATAAGCCGCAGGAAGCTCAGGTTTTAATGCAGGAAATCAATGAGTTGAAATCCTGGGTAGAAAGCTATAATCTAGCCAATCAAAACGTAGAAGAACTTGAGGTTCTGCATGAGTTTTTTGAAGATGGAGATGCTGATGAGCAGGATTTAATCCATCAATACGATAAGGCTTCTGCAATTATCGAAGACATAGAGTTTAAGAACATGCTTTCCGGTGAAAGTGATAAACTAACAGCTGTACTGCAAATTACTGCAGGTGCCGGAGGAACTGAAAGTTGTGACTGGGCAGAAATGCTGATGAGAATGTACATGCGTTGGGCTGAAAAGAAAGGCTTTAAACTCAAAGAACTCAACTACCAGGAAGGTGATGTTGCCGGCGTTAAAACAGTAACAATAGAGATTGAAGGCGATTATGCTTTTGGATGGTTAAAAGGCGAAAACGGAGTCCACAGGTTGGTCAGGATTTCTCCGTTTGACAGTAATGCCAAAAGACACACTTCCTTTGCCTCTGTGTATGTTTATCCGCTTATAGATACTTCCATCAATATTGAAATCAATCCGGCCGATATCAGTTGGGACTTTGCGCGATCAAGTGGTGCTGGAGGTCAAAATGTTAATAAAGTGGAAACCAAAGCCATTCTAACCCATCATCCTACCGGAATTGTGATAACTAATTCTGAAACCCGTTCACAGCTTGACAATCGGGAAAAAGCAATGCAAATGCTTAAATCTCAATTGTATGAAATAGAATTAAAAAAGCAACAAGCTGAGAGAGATGAAATAGAATCAGACAAGAAAGCTATTGAATGGGGTTCTCAAATCAGAAATTATGTGATGCATCCTTACAAATTAGTTAAAGATGTCAGGACTGCAGAAGAAACAGGTAATGTAGACGCCGTAATGGATGGCGATATAGATATGTTTTTAAAATCCTATCTCATGATGATGGGACAACCGGAAAAGACAAATGAATTATAAAATTTTAATCAACTCATAATTCTTTAGCTTGTGTGCATCGTTAAGCTCATTAAATAGCGGAAAAAACATTAAAATTTCAACACTTATTTCTAACCAAAAAAAAGTGACTTTAAACATTAAACTTTAAACTTATAAATATCTTTACAAAAAAAATTATTTTATGTTTTTTTCATTTGAGTGGGACCCTTCTTTAGGGATTGATCTGGGTTTTTTCACACTACGATTCTATAGTTTAATGTTTCTTGTAGCATTCGTGGCTGGTTGGTACCTTACCAAAGCGATATTCAAAAATGAGAATGAATCTCAGGAAAAATTAGATAAATTATTGATATACATGGTTATCGCTACATTGCTTGGTGCAAGATTAGGCCATGTTATCTTTTATCAACCGGAATTATTCAAGGAAGATTTCTTATCGGTATTTCTGCCTTTTAGCTTTAAACCTACTTTTGAATTTACAGGATTTGCTGGTCTTGCCAGTCACGGAGCAACCATTGGTATTGCAATTGCTTTATTCATGTATTCTAAAAAAGTAGCTAAAAGACACCCTTCATGGATTTTTGATCGTGTTGTAATCCCAATTTCTTTCGGTGGAATATTCGTTAGACTTGGTAATTTTTTAAATTCAGAAATTATTGGTAAACCCACCAACTCTGATTATGGTGTGGTTTTTAAAAAATTAGGTGAGGATTTCGCCAGACACCCTTCTCAACTTTATGAAGCAGGCTCATATTTTCTGCTGTTTTTACTTTTGTATTTTTTATACTGGAAAACAGATATTCGAAAAATTAAAGGCATGCTTTTTGGTATTTTTTTCTCGGTACTCTGGACAATAAGGTTTTTTGTAGAATATTCCAAAGAACCACAGGTAGCAGAACGTGCAGACTGGTTATTTAACACCGGTCAGATATTGAGTTTACCTATGATAGCGGTTGGATTGGTTGTCATGTTCCTGGCCTATCAAAACCATAAAAAACAATCTCATGAAACCGTTTAGTTTTCTATTCATGTTTTTAGTGTTTATAGCCTGTAATTCTGAAAAGAAGAAAAATGTCAAACCAATTACTATAGAATTTACCAAAGAAGGTGAATTGTTTTTCATGAAGAAAAAAGATACTATAACTGTGATTAACATTGAATATGCCAGAACCAACTACGAACAGCAAACTGGCTTAATGCACAGAGACGATATGGGAATGGATCAAGGCATGCTTTTTGTTTATAAAGACGAAAGACCTCGTCCAACGTTTTATATGAAGAATACTAAAATAGCTTTAGACCTTATTTATATCAATGCTGAAAAAAGAGTAGTTGAAATAAACCGCAATGCAAAGCCATTTGATGAATCTACGATTGACGCAAGACAACCTGCGCAGTATGTCTTAGAAGTGAAAGCTGGCTTTGCTGATAAATATGGAATTTCAGATAGTGTAGTTGTAGATTTTAATAATATTAAAAAATGAAAAAAATAATCGTATTACCGTTTTTCTTTGTGCTTTTTGGGTGCGCAGAATTACAGTCCATTGCAGAACAAGCCATGGAGGATCCCGGAATGGTCACCGATTCTCAAATCAGTTCAGGACTTAAACAGGCCTTACAATTTGGCATAGACCATCAGGTCAGTAAATTAACCGCCGAAGACGGTTTTTTCAGCAATGAACTGGTTAGAATTGTTCTTCCTGAAGAACTTAGAAAAGTGGATGATGGTTTAAGGAAAATAGGATTGGGTAATTTGGCTGATGAAGGTTTGAAGCTAATGAATGCCGCGGCATCAGATGCTGTTAAAGAAGCTACTCCCATATTTGTAAACGCCATTAAAGACATGAGTATCACCGATGCACGTGATATACTGATGGGCGGAAATGGTGCGGCTACGCAGTTTCTACGGAATAAAACTTCCGATGAATTATATCAAAAATTCTATCCTGTGGTTGATAATTCTTTTGGAAAGGTCGGTGCAGATCAGATCTGGACGCAGGCCATAGATAAATACAATTCATTGCCGTTTACACAGGATGTCAACAATAATTTAACGGAATACGTCACTCAACAGGCTTTGGAAGGTGTTTTTACAATGATTGCTGTCGAAGAATCCAAAATCAGGACTGATCTGCAATCCAGAACGACGGACTTATTGCAAAAAGTCTTTAGACTACAGGACTAGGAGTTTTGTTCAAGGTTTATGGTTTCTGGTTTCTGGTTTGAGGTTTCTGGTTTAAGGTTTTTGGATACTTGTTACTGGTTACTGCTTACTGGATACTGGTTCCTGGTTTCTGGTTTCTTTTTTTATGTTGATACAGTGCTGCTAAATTTAAAACTTTGTGACCTTAGTGTCTACTTGGTGTTCTTTGCGGTTAAATGATAGAATTCTGTTTATGGGGTTATAACTTTTATAGTTTTCACGCAAAGCCTTAATATTTCTTAATGTTTTATAAAATCTCTCGCAATGGCGCTGAGTTTAAAGTTTTTGGTTTAAAGTTCCATATTCCTTATTTAAGGTTTCTGGTTTCTGGTTTAAGGTTTTTGGATACTGGTTACTGGTTACTGGTTACTGGTTAATGCTTACTGGTTACTGCTTACTGGTTACTGGATACTGGTTTCTGGTTTCTTGTTTTTTGTTACTGGTTAATGCTATACTATTTACTGTTTACTGGTTACTGCTTAATTATTGCCTTCAACCGGGTTTAACTTCCAAAGTTTTCAATAGAACATAGGGCGACATCTTACTTTTGGTAAAGGCTTAAATTTTAAACAATCTTGTTAAATAAAAAAATCAGGTAAAAGAATGATTTAGTGTCCTTTACCTGATTTCAAAAAAC
Organism: uncultured Psychroflexus sp.; assembly: GCA_913062845.1. Lineage (GTDB taxonomy): Bacteria > Bacteroidota > Bacteroidia > Flavobacteriales > Flavobacteriaceae > Psychroflexus. The sequence goes on along the minus strand of CAJXVZ010000056.1, from coordinate 14,028 downwards.
AGTTTTCAATTAATACTTTTGCCTAAAATTGGTATCTGATACCTAAAGCAATGTCGAAATCAAAGTCATCGTTCAAATCGCCAAAGCCAATCGTTGGTCTGGTATCCAAAGATAACATTAGTGGGATATCAAAATTATATTCTATACCGAGTTGTCCTGCGGCATAAATGAAAGTTTCTCCACTATCGTCAAATCCAGGTATATCAACATCATAATCATAATTTGCGATACCTGCACCGGCTCCTGCATACCAATTGAAGTTACCATCAAGATTCCATACCCACTGGTAAATGCCGGTTAGCCTGAATCCATCGTAGTTATCTCCGCTTCTTATACCAAGATCTGCTTCAAGACGATTGTTATCTCCTAAAGCCCTCTGATAAGATACTTCTGTACCAAAGCCATCACCATCTCCTACGCGGAGTCCTATGGCGTTTTGGGATATTTCCTGAGCGTTTACAAATGTCACCATTGAAAAAAATGCAATGAGACCAAAAATTAAATTTGAATGTTTCATAGTTAAAAAATTAAATTATTGTTTGATTGATATTTGTATAATTAAGTTTTATAGTTTCTTTTATAATTCGTCCATTGTTGGATAATCGGTATAGCCCTTAGCACCCGGTACGTAAAAGGTATCTTCATCCCAATCGGAAAGTTCGGCATTTTTTTCAAAACGTGTGGGTAAATCAGGATTTGAAATGAATAATTTTCCATAAGACACCATATCAGCATGTCCATCTTCAATGACACTGTTACCGCTTTCCTGATCAAAGCCAGCGTTGATCATAAGGTTGCCTTTGTACAATGGCCTAAAGTGTTCGGCAATATTATTTACAAGGAAATCTACATCGCTAATGTCATTAAATGGCTCTGATAAATGTAAATAAGCCAAATCATAATCATTGAGTTTCTTGACAATATACTCGAATGTTGGTATGGTCTCTTCATCAGCTTCCATTCCAAAAATGGTATGTAGCGATGGATTTAGCCTTACTCCTATTCTATTCTCCGGCCAAAAAACCTTGACTGCTTCTAATACTTCGAACAAAAATCTTGTTCTGTTTTCACGACTACCTCCATATCTGTCCTCTCGTTTATTTGAAGATTGGTTAAAAAACTGATGAAATAAATAACCATTGGATGAATGTAACTCTATACCATCAAAGCCGGCATCGACTGCATTTTTTGCCGCTCTTTTAAAATCCTGAACCGTCTCTTTAACTTTATCGGTAGACATCGCTTCCGGCGTCACTGTATCCTTAAAGCCATCTGGTGTGTAAGATTTAGCATTGGGATTAATAGCGCTTGGTGCCAATGGTTTGTCACCATTATGATGGTCAGGATGGGAAATTCTACCGACATGCCAAAGCTGGATAAATATTTTGCCTCCTTTTTCGTGTACAGCTTCTGTTACTTTTTTCCAGCCTTCAATTTGTTTCTGTGTGTAAATATTAGCCACATTGATATAACCTTTAGCCTCCTGAGATACCTGAGAACCTTCAGTAATGATCAATCCTGCACCTGCGCGTTGACTGTAGTATTCAGCATGAAGTTCTGTTGCGGCTTCATCTTCATTATCGGCACGGTTTCTGGTCATCGGTGCCATAATGACCCGATTTTTTAATTCTAAATCTCCAATCCTGATTGGTCTAAGTAAAGCTTGTTTTTTTGACATATTAAGGTTTTTCTTAAAATGACAATGTACTTATATCTTAATGACCTATAGGTTAAAGCTTCATTAAAAATAAACTAAGACTTTACAAAATTATATTTTCTTTGAATGTGGGCCGAAAGGTATTTTGCATCTTTTTTTACGCCACCTAATGTCGCTGAACCTCTGGTATATAACCAGGGTAAACCAATAAAATAAAGTCCTCTCGTATTACTAACACCTCTATGATGTACGGGATAACCATCTTTATCCAGTTCTATACCTTTGATCCAGTTGAAGTTTGGCCGGTAACCTGTCGCCCAGATTATATTTTTAATATCATCCAGCTCTTTGTCTTTAGTATAGATCACAGTGGATTCAGCATCAATGGTTTTCTTTACAGGAAATACCTTTTTTCGATTTAAAATTGCATTGGTATCTAAGCCAATGACCGGTTGTTTGGTGTTACTGATGTATTTACCTAGCCAGTTGTGTTTATGAATGCTTAAATAACCGGTTTTAGTAAACCACCACCATAATGTTTTACCAAGTATTTCCTGAGGTAAGGTTTTGACCTTTGTATCACCGGAAAAATAAGTTTTTCTTCCTGAACTTGATATTTCATCTAATATCTGGAAACCTGAGTCTCCGGCACCTACCACCAAAGCAGGTCCTTGCTGTAATTGATCTGGATGTTTGTAATAATTACTATGCCATTGCTTTATCGAACCATCTATTTTTTCATGAAATGCAGGTGTGTAAGGGATGTGAAACGGACCTGTGGCTACAATCACATTTTCAGACAAAAAGGTTTGCTCATTGGTATGAATATGATAAATACCATTCTGTTTATCAATACTATGAACGAAGGTGTTCAAATTTACCGGTATATCAAATTTTTCTACATAATCTTTAAAATAACCGGCAACTTCATATTTATTGGGATAATGACCTTTTGAAGCAGGAAAATCAAAGCCAGGAAGATGGTTAAATTCCGTTGGTGTAAATAATTTCAAAGAATCCCAACGGTTAAGCCATGAGGCACCAATTTCATCTTCTTTGTCTAAAACAAGATAATTTAGTCCTGATTTTTTGAGTTCATAAGCCATAGATAAACCTGCCTGAGCAGCGCCTACAATAATAAAATCATACATCACAAATCTGCTTTGACTTGCAAATATCTAAATATATTGAAGGAATTGAAGGTATATCAGAAAAAATCTAAAACGCTAGAGCCTGTTAACTTTTCTTTTTGTGCTCTTTTACAACTTCCTCTTCTCTGTACTTACAACACTCATGAATAGATTGATAGGCTTCTTCTGTGGCCTCTACCATTTTAGTATCATGACCAGCATCTGCAATGGTTTGACATATAGATTTAATGTTGGTTTTTCTTTCGTCAAAAATCAAACTAAGATGCTTGGTTTCTTCACTCCACACGGCAGATTTGACACCTTTTACGCTAAAAGCTGCTTTTTCTATCCTGGCCTTACACATACCACAAACACCATCAACTTCAATAATGGTTTTGGCATTTTTATTTTGGGCTATTGTTGTATAGCTGAAAAGTAATAAACTTAAAGTTATAATTAAATTCTTCATTTTATTTGTTTTTAATTTTTGTTAATTTAAATCTTAAACCTGCGTAATACATATAACCAAATATTGGTCCGTACACAAAATTACTATCAAAATTGGAACCAAACGGATTTTCTGCACCTAAAATAGGATTATCTTGTCTTACATTAGTAATGTTTTCTCCACCGATATAGATTTCAAACTTATCTGAAAACACCCTGGTCACCTGAGCATTTAAAGTTCCAACTGTTGGTGTCTCCTGCGGTAATTGAAACTGAATGGGATTTAATGAGGTATCAGGATACCTTTGTTCGCTTAGCCAATTATAGGTAAGATCAAATTTCCATTGTGAAGCATTGTCTTTTGAAGCAGTGGAATAACCCATGTTTAAGAACAACCTGTGTCTGGGAATTAATGGTTTTTGTAATCTGCCGTTCAGATAATCACTTTGAACATCAAAATATTTATAAGCAGACCTAAGGTCCAGTCTTTCTAATAATTCATAATTCATCTCAAGTTGGAACACATTTGAAAAACTGCTGCCATTAAGATTAAAAAAATTAATCTCTGAAGGTGTTTCCCAATCTACAATGACCTGATTTTCAAAATCTGTTCTGTAAAAGTCTAATGTAAAATCACCTTTTTGACCAAATAGATTAAAGCCTTGCAAATAACTTATACCATAGTTCCAGGCTATTTCGGGTGCTAAACCATAAATATCATCATTGCTGTTCAGGATATTGATCTGTCTGTTACTGGCAAACAAATTATGGTTCTCACTAAAAATATTTGAAGCCCTTTTCCCTCTTCCAAAGGAAAAACGCAAGGCAGATTTACTCCAGGGCGTATACCTCAGATGAAATCTGGGCGTTACAAAAAAGCCTAACCTGTTGTGTTGGTCAGCTCTTATGCCTGCAGTAAGACTTAAGTTCGTCAAATTATCAAAGGCATATTCAAAAAAACCGCCAATAGAATTATCTATTCTTGCAAAATTTGTTTCATCTACCAACTCGTCGTAATCATCATACATAAAAGTCAGGCCGGTTTTCACTTTATGTCTGGAATCAGAAATGATAGTATTGTAAATCAAATTTGAATAAAAGCTGGTCTGCCTGATATCATATCGCCTTAGTCCAAAATAAGATGACTGGTCGTGATAGCTGAAATCTGTTTGAAATCCAAGGCTTTGGTATGGTATATCCGGATTGACATAGCCTATTTTGAGTGACGTCTCAAATCTTTCTGTATCACTTTCGCTACCCCATGCATTGGTGGTCAACTTATCTCTGTTTGGATTAAAATCAACCTGACCGGATTGTGTATTATCATTAACATAGTTGAAATTGATAAAAGAAATAATACCTTTTTCAGAATTAGAATATTGCCAACGGTTCAGGATGTTGATTTGCTGTTTTAAAGGTATGTCCAAAAAGCCATCATCATTCCTGTCAAATTTTTCTGTTCTTTGATTACCGTGAAGATAAAGACCCGTATGCCATTTTTCACTTAATTTTTGATTTACATGCGTATTGAGTTCCAAACGACCATTGATCCCGGCATAAGCGTTCACAAAAAGAGGATGGTCCATTGAAGGCTTCTGCAGCTCTGCATTAATTTGTCCGGTGATGCTTTCATAGCCATTCACAACGCTGCCAGCGCCTTTAGTGATCTGAATACTTTCGACCCAGGTTCCGGGAATAAAACTCATACCATTGGTTTGATTTGCACCTCTGATAGTCGGAATATTCTCGGTAGTGATCATGATATAAGGCGAACTTAACCCCAGCATTTTGATTTGCCGTGTGCCAGAAATTGCATCAGCAAAATTAACATCAATTGAAGGATTGGTTTCAAAACTCTCAGATAAATTACAACAAGCTGCTTTGAGCAATTCGTCACTGGAAACATTGATTTTATTTTCAGAACTCAAGAAAGACCTTGATAAACTTTGCCTTCTGGTCGTGATGGTTACTTCGTCCAGCTCTGCTTCAGGTCTTAAATAATGTTTGATTTTATTTGTATTTGAGATTACCAGCGTATCCGTTTGATAACCGACGTAGGTAATAACCAGCTTTTTGTAATTTGATTGATAGGGAATTGAAAATTCTCCGTTTTCATTGGTGACTCTGCCAATATTTTGGTTGAGCCAAAAGACATTCGCACCATATAATGGCTCATCTTTGCCGTCTATTTTTTCAAGAACAATACCTTTTAAAGTATTTTGTCCTTGTGTATGTAATGTAAAACCTAATAAAAATATCAGGTTTAGTATATGTTTAAATTTCATTGTATTAATTATGTATTTTAAAGTTTGTATGGTGTACTATCCAAAAAATACAAAAATCAAATGAGGTAAGACTCGTTTAGCTGATAAATAGATTTATAAAAAGGTGGTGGTTTGTAACTAAAATAAAGGGTTTTTCTTTTAGCAACCAGAATTATTTTTTTAAAATCAAAAATTTGAGGCGAATAGCTATAATCTACATCAAATTCCAGTTGAACATATTTCTCGAAATGGAAATTATCCAAACCTTCAACAAGAATGTGCTCGTTATCACAACAAGATTTTACAGCCTTAAAAGATTCACAGTCATCAATTGCTGAATTGACTGGCGTACAACTCTCAGCTTTTGTAAGAAAAGAAGTATCGACCAGTCTGTTTAAACAATAATGCTTGGATACAGAGTATGAAAAAGTGGACAATAGTACAATTGTTGCCAGTCCAGATGTTAGTATTTTCTGAAACACTTTTTTCACATGATAAAAGTAGGATAAATTTTAAAATTCAAATCGTTATTAATAAATGATTATAAAATACCAACAGACATAAAAAAAGGCTTCCATTTTGGAAGCCTTAAAAAAAATTAATATTCACTAAACTTCTACACTCTTCACTGTTTCCACAATGCGTCCTGCAACTTTATAAGGATCTGCATTAGAGGCAGGTCTTCTGTCTTCCAACCATCCTTTCCAGCCTTTTTCGACTGTGATAATTGGTATTCTAATAGACGCTCCTCTGTCTGAAATACCATAACTGAATTCATGTATAGACTGTGTTTCATGGTCACCGGTCAAACGCTGATCATTGAATTCACCGTAAACCGCAATATGTTCCTGAACTACAGGTCTGAAAGCTTCACATATCTTTTCGTAAACCGCTTTACTGCCGGCTGTTCTTAAAGTTGAATTAGAAAAATTGGCATGCATACCCGAACCATTCCAGTCCATGTCCTTACCTAAAGGTTTTGGATGATATTCAATATAATAACCATATTCTTCAGTTAAACGGTCTAAGAGATATCGCGCTACCCAGATTTCATCACCGGCTTTTTTAGCGCCTTTCGCGAATAGTTGAAATTCCCATTGGCCTGATGCTACTTCCTGATTAATGCCTTCAAAATTTAATCCAGCAGCAATACAATAGTCAGCATGACGTTCTACCAATTCCCTTCCATGGGTATTTCGACCACCAACTGAACAATAATACATCCCTTGCGGCGCAGGATAGCCGCCAACCGGAAAACCAAGTGGAAGTTGTGTTTTTCTGTCCATAATAAAATACTCCTGGTCAAAACCAAACCAAAAATCATTGTCAACATCGTCAATTGTGGCGCGGCCATTAGACTTATGAGGCGTGCCATCTGCGTTTAGTACTTCGGTCATCACCAGATAACCGTCTTTTCTGGCCGGATCCGGATAAATAGCCACTGGCTTTAATAAACAATCTGATTTATCGCCTGTAGCCTGTCTGGTTGAACTACCGTCAAATGACCATACAGGACAATCCTCTAATTTGCCACTACAATTTTCTTCAATTTTAGTCTTACTTCTCATATTTTGAGTTGGCTTGTAACCATCAAGCCAGATATATTCTAGTTTAGATTTGTTCATTGTAATAATATTTTAGTCTTAAAATTGAAATTATCGTTTTAAAAAAGACACCTTTAAGTGTTCAGAAGTTGAGGATAAGTCAAAATCTAAATCACTATATGAGTTAAAGCACTCATCAAGACCGAACCAGAATTGATGAGTGCTTTTGAATTGCAATATTGATATTTTGTAACAATGTGATTTAAATTTTACAAAGACACGAAGAATGTGAGCTTGTAGAAATCATTCGATGCAAAGTATGGACTTTGATCATCTGCGACGTTAGCACCAGCAGTTAACCTAAGACCAGCATTACCTTTTGCAAACTGTACATAAGGTCCAAATCCTGTATATACAACGTCTGTTGGCAAATCACCACCTCCGTTTAAACTCCCACCCACAAGCGAAAGGTCCTCATAATGTGCACCAAAAGATAAAAATGAACTAACCTTATAGCCAAAATTTAACCAATAATGCGTATAAGCATTAGTAGCTTGTTGTGCCTCTGTGTTATCAGTCAAAGGTGCATAATAACCAAAATAAAGCTGACCCTCGAACTTTTCTGAGTCATAATTCACAGTCAAATTGGGTACAAGACCATCACCAACAATACCATTATTCAAAGGACCTCCTGCAGCTCCCGATGACAATAAATTTCCGAATGTAAAACCCAGTTGTGGATTTATGTCAAAATCTCCGGCAGTGACATTATAACCAACACCAAATTCTGTCCACTGTCCCCATGCACTACCTGTACCGGCACCCCATTGAATACCATAAGCGGTAAACGAACCTGTTTCACTTACTTCATAAGAAAATGTCATCATAGGTGCAAAACCAAAAAACTGATCAGTCGTAAGACTGAGACCGGCCGAAAATTTATCATCAGATTCCTGGGCCTGAAGATTAAAGACAAATAAAACATTTAAAATAAAAAAAGTTAAATTTCGTTTCATAATATAATTTTTTTGTGATTAAGATGCCAAATCTATATAAAACTTATTGTTTTATTATGTTTTATCAATTAAAGAGGAATTTTTATTGAATTATTAATGATATCGTTTGCGAAAGACCTGTATTTTAATATTTATATAATATAAATAACGTATTAATATATTTTATGTAATGAAAAAAGCTAATTAATTGATGGTTGATCTATTATTAACAAAAAAATTTGTTAACACAAACGTTTTCGTCATAGAATTCATTTTTATATTTCTCATATTTATCATTAATTAGCTTATGGAAATAGTTTCTACATTTATTTTTTGAAGAATCTGATTTTTAATAAGAAAGAGTAACAAAAAAATGTTTTAATAATAAAAAGAATTATATGCTTTTAAGACAAGGTTTATATCATCCGGAATTCGAACATGATAATTGTGGCGCAGGCTTTATATGCAGTTTGAAAGGTGAAAAGTCTAATGATATCATTCATAAAGCACTGGAAATACTGGAAAAATTAGAACACCGTGGTGCCGTAAGTGCAGATGGTAAAACCGGTGATGGCGCAGGTATTTTGATAGATATCCCTCATGAGTTTTTTGTTGAAAATTGTGACTTTAAACTCCCTGAATTTGGTCAGTATGCCGTCAGTAACGTTTTTCTTCCAAAAAAAGATAATCAACGTGAATTCTGTAAAAAACAATTTGAACAATTTATTACTGAACAAGGCTTATCAATTCTGGGCTGGAGAGAAGTTCCTGTTAATGATAGCGTGCTAGGCAAAATCGCCAGAGAAACTGAACCTTTTATTTCTCAACTATTTGTTGGCAAGACTGAAAGTGACCAAGGTGATTTCGATTTTCAATTAAAACTTTTTACGGCCAGAAAAAAGACAGAGCACTTTATATACAATTCAAGGTTATCAGAAAGTGACAAATTTTATGTACCTAGTCTTTCTACAAAAATCATTATATATAAAGGCTTACTTATTCCTGAAGACATAAGACTATATTATACTGACCTGCAGGATCCGCAATTTGTAACACGCTTAGCCTTAGTACATCAAAGATTTAGCACCAACACCTTTCCAACCTGGGATTTAGCGCAACCTTTCAGATACATGTGTCATAATGGTGAAATTAACACATTAAGAGGGAATGTATCCAGGACTTTGTCGAGACAGGAGTTAATGGAAAGTCAATGGTTTGGCGAAGACATCAAATCTATTTTTCCAATCATTTTACCCGGTAAATCAGATTCTGCACAGATGGATATGGTTGTAGAACTTTTGCTCATGACAGGACGATCATTACCAGAAGTGATGATGATGCTCGTACCGGAAGCCTGGGAAAAAAATCCCGATATGGCAGACGAAAAAAAAGCATTTTACGAATACAACTCCTGTATCATGGAAGCCTGGGATGGTCCTGCTTCTATACCTTTTACTGATGGAAATTACATCGGTGCAGTATTGGACAGGAATGGCTTAAGACCATCAAGATATACGGTTACAAAATCAGGCTATGTCATCATGTCCTCAGAAACCGGTGTTATCGAATTAGATCCAAAAAATATTGAGAGCCACGGCCGGCTTGAACCCGGAAAAATGTTTCTGGTAGACATGAATAAAGGACGAATAGTTAAAGATGAAGAAATTAAATCTCAAATCGTTACAAAAAGACCATACCGGGAGTGGCTCAACAAAAATCTGGTTCACCTTCGTTCATTAAAACCAAAACCAGGACCCATACTGCACGATGAAGAACCTTTGCTCAAACGACAGATCCTGTTTGGTTATACTCAGGAAGATCTGCATCTTCTGATCAAACCTATGGCTCAACTGGCAAAAGAACCCATTGGATCTATGGGGAATGATACACCTATTCCAGTATTTTCTGAAAAGCCACAGCTTATATACAATTACTTTAAACAATTGTTTGCTCAAGTTACAAATCCGCCTTTAGATGGTATCAGAGAAGAATTAATTACCGATATCAGTCTGACTTTGGGCAAAGATGCTAACCTGTTTCAGATAGATGAGGAGCACTGTAAAAAGCTCAAAATCCAAAATCCCGTTATTTCCAATCACGACCTGGATAAAATTAAAAATTACAATGACAATCCCGATATTGTTGTAAAGACTATACCCATTTTATACAATATTGAAAAGGGCTTAAATCAGCTTCAGAGTGCATTGCATGATATCGTAAAATCAGTATCTGAGTTTATTGAAAATGGAGGAAACATCATTATATTGTCTGATAGGGGTGTAAACGAAAAAATGGCGCCTATTCCGGCTTTGCTAGCATGTTCTTACCTCAATCATGAGTTGTACAGGTTAGGAAAACGCGCTAAAGCAAACATCATTGTAGAGTCTGCAGAACCCAGAGAAGTTCATCATTTTGCGCTCTTATTCGGTTATGGGGCAAGTGCTGTCAATCCTTACTTTGTCAATGAAATTGTATATGAACAAGTTTTAAAAGATCAGATCACAAATACCGAGTATATCGCTGCTGTAAGAAATTACAATAAAGCAATTGGCAAAGGTATTTTGAAGGTCATGAACAAAATTGGAATTTCAACCCTGAATTCATACCGCGGTGCTCAGCTGTTTGAATGTATTGGACTAAATTCAAAGTTTGTGAATGAATTTTTTCCTAATACAGTCACCAGAATAGAAGGTATAGGATTATTTGAAATTGAAAAACAAATTTTTAAACGTCACCAACAGGCCTACAACACAAGTTCAAAATACAAACAACAACGTCTTGAGTTTGGTGGTCAGTACAAATGGTGTCGTCAGGGCGAAAAACATCTTTTCAACCCTTTAACTGTCGCAAAACTACAGGAAGCTGTGAGGCTGAATAAACTAGAAACCTACAAAGAATATTCAGCGCTCATCAACGATCAGTCCAAGCAGTTGATGACCATAAGAGGTCTTTTTGAATTTACGAATTACGATCCTATACCTATTGAAGAGGTTGAACCTTGGACCAATATTGTAAAGCGTTTTAAGACCGGAGCCATGTCCTATGGCTCTATAAGCAAAGAAGCACATGAAAACCTGGCTATTGCCATGAACAGGATAGGTGGTAAAAGTAATTCCGGCGAAGGCGGTGAGGATGAGGATCGTTTTTACAAAGATGCAACGGGAGATTGGAAAAACTCCGCCATAAAGCAGGTGGCTTCCGGTAGATTTGGTGTAACTTCTAATTATTTGACCAATGCCTCAGAGATACAAATAAAAATGGCACAGGGTGCAAAACCCGGAGAAGGTGGGCAACTACCCGGAAAGAAAGTAAACCCAAATATTGCAAAAACAAGAAATTCAACCCCTTATGTTGGATTGATTTCGCCACCACCACATCACGACATTTACTCAATTGAAGATTTATCTCAACTCATTTATGACCTAAAATGTGCTAACAGAGAAGCCAGAATAAATGTAAAACTCGTATCTGAAGTAGGAGTTGGTACTGTAGCCGCTGGTGTTTCTAAAGCCAAAGGTGACGTGATATTAATCTCTGGACATGATGGCGGAACAGGCGCTTCTCCCCTGACCTCACTAAGACACGCCGGATTACCATGGGAATTAGGACTTGCCGAGGCACAGCAAACCTTAGTAATGAACAATCTGAGAAATCGTGTAGTATTGGAATGTGATGGTCAGCTCAAAACAGGAAGAGATGTTGCTATTGCCTGCCTGTTGGGTGCTGAGGAATTTGGTTTTGCAACTGCACCTTTAGTGGCCTCAGGCTGTGTAATGATGAGAGCCTGCCACCTCAATACATGTCCGGTTGGTATAGCAACACAAAATCCCGAATTGAGAAAGAAATTCCAGGGAAAGCCAGAACATGTGGTCAACTACATGTATTTCGTAGCGCAGGAAGTACGGGAGATCATGGCTCAGCTGGGTTTTAGAACTTTAGATGAAATGGTTGGACAGGTTCAAAAACTTGACAAAAATAAGACCATCTCATACTACAAGTCACTTGGTCTGGATCTGAGTCCGATTTTGCACCAGATAAAGACACCACCCGGAACAAAATTATACAATACAGAAAATCAGGATCACCAACTTGAAAATGTGTTGGATTTTAAAATAATGAGTTTGGCGCATCCTGCCATTTTCAGAAAGGAAAAAACAGTATTAGAATCTAAAATTACTAATGAAAACAGAGCATTTGGAGCAATAATCAGTAATGAAATCTCCAAAATATATGGCGCCAACGGGCTTCCTGAAAATACATTGAAAATCAATTTTACAGGTTCCGGTGGTCAAAGCTTTGGCGCATTTGCTACGCATGGTTTAACGTTGGTAATCAATGGTAATTCAAATGATTATTTAGGAAAAGGTCTATCCGGTGCAAAACTAATTGTAAAGGTTCCTGGAGAATCTACATTTGCACCGGAAGATAACATCATCATTGGAAATGTGGCTTTATATGGTGCAACATCAGGTGAAGCATACATCAATGGAAAGGCAGGAGAACGCTTCTGTGTAAGAAATTCAGGAGCCAAGGCCGTCGTAGAAGGAATTGGCGATCATGGTTGCGAATATATGACGGGCGGTATAGCAGTTGTACTCGGAGAAGTAGGACGAAACTTTGGAGCAGGTATGAGCGGTGGTATAGCTTATATCTATGATGTGAATAAAACTTTTGAAAATAATTGCAACAAAGAAGGCCTTAATATAGATCCCGTTGAAGACCAAAAAGACATAGAAGAACTTAAACATCTTATTGAAAATCACTTCAATGCAACTATGAGCCCATTAGCTCAGCGTATTTTAGAAAAATGGGATACCGAGGTGTATAACTTCTTAAAAGTTCTTCCGGAAGAATACAGACAAGCATTGATAAGATTGAATAATGAAAAAAATGTAATAGCATAGTTATGGGAAAGATTTCAGGATTTTTAGAGTATGATCGAGAAGATGAAGCTTATCTAGAAGCAAAAGAAAGAATTAAGAACTACAAGGAATTTACCATTCCTTTAAAAAAGAAGCAACTTCAAAAACAAGGCGCCCGTTGCATGGATTGCGGTATTCCATTTTGTCACAGTGGTTGTCCTTTGGGGAATTTTATTCCTGATTTCAACGATAGTGTTTACAGAGGCGAATGGCAGGAAGCTGCAGAAATTTTGCATAGCACTAATAACTTTCCGGAATTTACAGGAAGGCTCTGCCCTGCACCTTGCGAAGAGGCTTGTGTACTTGGTATTAATGAAGATCCGGTTAGCATTGAAAATATAGAAAAGAATATCGCTGAAATAGCCTTTAAAAATGGTTGGATCAAACCTGAGCCACCCACAATAAGAACTGATAAGAAAATAGCTATTATTGGATCAGGTCCTTCAGGGCTTGCAGCTGCTCAACAGCTCAATAAAGCGGGACATACGGTGACCGTTTTTGAAAGGGATGGCAAAATAGGTGGATTGTTAAGATATGGTATTCCTGATTTTAAACTGGAAAAGCAAGTCATAGACCGCAGATTAAGCATTCTGGCGGAAGAAGGAATTACTTTCAAAACCAATGTTGAAGTGGGAAAAGATATTACTGCAACTACCTTAAAAAAAGAATTTGACGCGGTTTTACTATGCGGTGGCGCCACAATACGAAGAACTTTGCCTATTGATGGCAATGAACTGAAAGGAATACATCAGGCCATGGACTTTTTAAGTCTTAATAATAAATACCTTGACGGAAAAATTGATTTTGAAAAAATCATTTCTGCCAAGGACAAGAATGTCATTGTGATTGGTGGAGGTGACACTGGTTCTGACTGCATCGGCACCTCTAACAGGCATGGTGCAAAATCAGTTACGCAAATTGAACTCTTGGCGAAACCACCAAAAGAAAGATCAGAGCAAACTCCATGGCCAATGTGGCCTATGCAATTGAGAACTTCGAGTTCTCATGAAGAGGGTGCGGATAGAAAGTGGGCTCTATTCACCAAAGAATTCATTGGTGACGGCAATGG
>CAJXVZ010000055.1 GCA_913062845.1 uncultured Psychroflexus sp. | reverse complement strand
ATATTTTTACTTAACCGAAATATTTTATGGGGTGATGCCTTGGATTTTACTAATCCTAAAACCAAAAAACCTATTGTCTTTTCAGAATGGTCGCCCATTAACGGTAATTTGATGAAAAGACGTGACTTTGTGTATAAGTTTTTGGTTGAGCAAACCCATCAATTTAGCTTGTTTAGCGATGAAGGCAATCCTGCGGCTATAGACGAACCCATAAAAGAGTTTCCGCTCAAACATTTTTTAAAATTAGCAGACTATGATGACCATTAATTACAATCCCGACGTTCTATCATGTTTGGCTAACCTAAGTAATGATGAAGTTTTTACGCCGCCAAAACTGGCTAATGAAATGCTGGATTTGCTACCACAAGAACTGTTTAAAAGCAAAGAAATCACCTTTTTGGATCCTGTCTCCAAATCAGGCGTGTTTTTACGTGAAATTGCAGTTAGGCTTATTGAGGGTCTTAAAGATGAGATTCCTGATTTACAAGAGCGGCTAAACCACATTTACACCAAACAGATTTTTGGAATTGGTATTACTGAATTGACCGGTTTAATAGCCAGAAGAACCCTGTATTGCTCTAAAATGGCTAATAGCAAATATTCTGTTTGTACTAATTTTACAGATGAACAGGGCAATGTAAAATACGAACGCATAGAACATACCTGGCATAAAGGTAAATGTACCTATTGTGGGGCCAGCGAAAAAGAATACAGTCGTAAAGACGATTTAGAAACCTATGCTTATCAACTTATCCATACCGATAAGCCTGAAAAAATATTTAATATGAAATTTGATGTCATTATTGGGAATCCGCCATATCAATTAAATGATGGGGGAGGAACAGGATCAAGCGCTATACCTATATATCATAAATTTATTGAACAAGCGAAAAAGCTAAACCCAAAATATTTAAGTATGATTATTCCAGCTAGGTGGTTCTCTGGAGGTAGAGGTTTAAATGATTTTAGAGAAGAAATGCTAAATGATAGTAGGCTAAAAGAACTTCATGATTTTCATGATGCTAGTGATTGTTTTCCAGGTGTTGAAATAAAAGGCGGAGTTTGTTTCTTTTTGTGGGATAAGGATCATAATAATTTGTGTAAAATTATTACCCATTCCGGCGATAAGATCGTCTCTATAAAAAAAAGACCTCTACTAGAAAAAGGCTTAAATACTTTTATTAGATATAATGAAGCAATAGATGTATTAAGGAAAATTAGATCTAAAAATGAAAAATCATTTTCAAAAATTATCAGTTCAAATGATCCTTTTGGTTTTGATAGAAGAGTACCGGGTAGCTATAAACGTGTAAAGCCTAGATTCAAACTTAAAAAGGAAAATGGTTTAATTGATTTCTATTATAATGGTTGGCAAAATAAAGGGAAAGGGTATATAGATATTAAACAAATTGGTAAGAATGAGACATGGATAAATAATTTCAAAATATTGATTCCAAAAGCATGGGGAACTGGTAATCCCGCAACTGATAAGTTAAGTCCTTTATTAGTTGAGCCAAAATCATGTTGCACGGAAACATACTTAATAGTTGGTCCTTTCGAAAAAAGACAAAAAGCTGAAAGTATTATTAGTTACATAAATACGAGTTTCTTTCATTTTTTAGTTGCTCTAACAAAGAACACTCAAAACGCTATGAAAAAGGTTTATGAATTTGTTCCAATGCAAAACTTTGATGAAGAATGGACGGATGAAAAGCTTTATAAAAAGTATGGTTTAACACAGGATGAAATAAACTTTATAGAATCAATGGTAAGACCTATGGAAGTCTAAAATTAGTTCTAGTGTTGTAGCATTTATTAAAAAAATGAATGTTAATTATTTCTTTTATTTCGAATATTACGTTTATTTCGTTTATAATTGTAGTAAAACAAAACAAAAACAATGGACACATTAAAAAACGGCATCAAGCCCTCAAAAGCAGAGCAGGAGGTGGCTATGGCATCTTATGATGCACTGGCTTCCGTATTGGCTCAACTTAAGGACGAGAACCCTGAGATAGAAATAGAAGAAACGAAAGAACGCATTAAAATACCCCTTAACGTGCTTAAACTTTTGGCACAAATGCTCAAAACCATGAGCGAGGGCAAGCCTTTTTCTTTAGTGCCAATGGCTACCGAGGTCACTACACAAAAAGCAGCTGAAATGTTAGGTTGTTCACGCCCACATTTGGTTAAACTTTTAGAAGAGGGTAAAATACCGTTCACTAAGGTTGGTAAACACCGCCGTATAAAGTTTGATGACGTCATGACTTATCGCAACCGCATGAAACGAAAACAGAAACAACATCTGATAGATATGATGAAAGCAGATGAAGAATTAGGATTGTATGATTCATAGTGTTCGGTTTACTTGTGTTTTAGACACTAATGTCATATATCCCATTATGATAAGGGATATCATGTTTTGGTTTGCCTATTACGATTTGTACACCCCAAAATGGAGTCAACATATTTTTGATGAATGGTCGGATGTCATGAAACGCAAAAATGTACCCGAACACGAAATAATCAAAAGAACAAACAAAGCCAATCTGGCTTTCCCTGATGCCCTAGTCACAAATTATGAAGGTCTAATTGATACCTTAACCCTAAACGATAAGAAAGACCGACATGTCTTAGCAGCTGCTATAAAGACCAATGCCAATGTTATTGTGACCAATAATCTAAAAGACTTTCCCAAAGATTATCTGGCTACTTTCGGATTAACCGCAAAATCTGCTGACGATTTTTTAACCGATATCATAGATCTTAATATAGATACAGCCGTAGAAGCTTTTAAAGAAATGGTTTTGCATCGCACTAATCCGGAGATGGACGAGTATCAGGTGTTAGATGCCCTAAGACGTAATAATCTAAAACATACCGCAGAATTTTTACACTCACAATTATAATTAATCATATGGCAAAAGAATTCTTTCCCAAAAAACCTGAAGTAAAACCAACCATATATGCCTATGAGCTACCTAACGATACTTCGAAAGTAGGAGAACTAAAAATTGGTTACACAACGCGTACAGCTAAAGAACGCATAAAAGAACAAATAGGTGCCACACATGCTAAATATAAGATTGTCTTTGAAGCTGATGCCATCAGGGAAAATGGTACAGCTTTTACAGACCATGATCTGCATAGCTTTTTAAAAAAACAATCTTTCAGAAATACAGAAGGTGAATGGTTTAAGTGCAAACTTAAAGATGTAAAATCTGCCTATTTAGCCTTAAAAAAGGGAGAGAGTTTTGAGTTAGATCGTGTTAACGACTTCCCCATGCGTCCGGAACAGGAGCGAGCAGTTGAGAAAACCGCACAGTACTTTAAAAATTTTGACAGAAGTGAAACAACACGGACACCAGAATTTTTATGGAATGCCAAAATGCGTTTTGGTAAAACGTTTACGTCTTATCAGTTGGCTATGAAAATGGGTTGGACAAAAGTGTTGGTACTTACATTTAAACCTGCTGTAGAAAATTCCTGGCAAGATGACTTGATGAGTCATGTAGATTTTAAAGGCTGGCAATTTGTTAATAAAGATTCAACTGTAGAAGATATAGACAGAGACAGCCCTTTTGTATGCTTTGGCTCTTTTCAGGATTTTTTAGGAAAAAATAAATTAGGCGGAATTAAAGCAAAAAATGAGTGGGTACACCTTACGCATTGGGATTGCGTTATTTTTGATGAATACCATTTTGGCGCATGGAATGAAAATTCCAAAGGGCTGTTTGAAGAGTTGTATGAAGAAGGTCAGGACGAAGATTTAAAAGACTTCGAAAAAAAGATAGGTAAAGTTGAAGATTTTGATGCTGATATTATACCTATTACTACCGATCACTTTCTATACCTATCCGGAACACCTTTTAGAGCTTTAAATTCAGGTGAATTTATAGAAGATCAAATTTTCAACTGGACCTATACAGACGAACAACGAGCAAAAGAAGATTGGCCAAACGGGAATAACCCTTACGAAAGCCTACCTAGAATGGTCATGATGACCTATCAAATGCCTGAGGATATAAAACAGGTTGCCATAGGTGGCGAGTTTAACGAGTTTGACCTCAATGTGTTTTTTGAGGCTAAAGGCGAAGGCAGCCAAGCCAGCTTTGTCATGGAAAATGAAGTTCAAAAATGGTTGAATCTGCTACGTGGTAGCCACAGATCAACGACTGTAGATGATTTAAAACTGGGCAAGAAAAAGCCTCCAATGCCATTTTCTGATGCTAGACTATTAAGTATATTAAATCATACCTTTTGGTTTATGCCATCAGTAGCTTCTTGCTATGCTATGCGAAATTTGTTAGAAAAACCGAACAATAAATTTTACCATGATTATGATATTATAGTTGCTGCAGGAACAAAAGCAGGTATTGGCGTTGATGCGCTTCCGCCGGTTTATGACAAGATGAAAAATCCACTAGATTCAAAAACCATTACTTTATCATGTGGTAAACTCACAACAGGTGTATCGGTTAAACCCTGGACAGGTATACTCATGCTAAGAAACATCACAAGTCCGGAGTCATACTTTCAGGCCGCTTTTAGAGTGCAAACCCCATGGACAGTCAAAAATCCTGATGGTGACGACCCTAATAAAGTAGAAATTATAAAAAAAGAATGCTACGTTTTTGATTTTGCACCCAATAGGGCATTAAGTCAGGTTTCAGAATACGCTAATAGGTTGAGCGTTAACGAAAACAACCCAGAAAAAAACGTAGCCGAATTTATTAATTTTCTACCCATTTTGGCTTATGACGGCAGTAGTATGAAACAAATAGATGCAGCAGGTGTTTTAGATATAGCTTTAAGCGGTACAACTGCAACACTGCTCGCACGTCGCTGGGAATCTGCATTACTTGTCAATGTTGATAACGGAACCTTAGAGCGCATTAAAAACAATGAACATGCTTTAAAAGCTTTAGAAAATATTGAAGGGTTCAGATCATTAAATCAGGATATTGAAACCATCATAAACAAGTCTGAAGCGGTTAAAAAAGCGAAAAAAGAGGCCAACGAGGATGATATACCTAAAAAGAAAAAACGTGAATTAACCAAAGAAGAAAAAGAATACAAAAGCCTCAGAAAAAAGCTTCAGGAAAAGTTGATCAAGTTCGCCACACGTATTCCGGTGTTTATGTACTTAACCGATTTTAGAGAGTTAACTTTAAAAGATGTGATCACCAAGGTCGAACCTAAGCTGTTCAAAAAAGTGACAGGCCTGGAGGTTACAGACTTTGAATTGTTGGTAAGCCTGGGTGTCTTTAACAGCGCCCTTATGAACGATGCCGTGTTCAAATTTAAACGCTACGAAGATAAAAGTTTAAATTACACAGGGGTTTCCAAACATAAAGACGACAGCAAAGTTGGTGGTTTTGATACGACGGTTTCTAATCAGGAGTTTGAGGAAGTTTATAGGTAAAATTTAAATTCATTTTATGAACAAACAAGATTTTGATTTTTTGCACCATGTAAATACAACTAGAAATTTTGAAATAAACCCTTACGGCAAAAAAATAAGAGGAATTAAACCTTTTGATAATTCTTCTTATTATCAATATGATTTCGAAAATGCTCTAGATTTTTTAGATGCATTAGACGTAAATAAATCTGAATTGTATAAAACAGTCTATAATGAACCTTATACTGAGTTTATATATAGAGGACATAAATATCATGATTGGAGTTTAATCCCTAGTGCTTATAGAATTACAGAAGAAGATAAAGATTCTAAAATGGACAAAGTTGCAGTATATAAGTCCGGTAATGGTCCGACTCAATACAAAGAAATAGAAAACTTTATAAGTTTTGTAAAAGGAATGGATGAATTAGGCTTAAGTATTTCAGATTCATCTTATAATTTTATGTTAGAAGCCGAAAGTAAAGAGCTATTATTTGATAGTAATGAAGGTGATCCAGCAAGTTATTTGAAATTTCCAAAAGAAAGTTATTATCCTGAGCTAGCTCTGGCTCAACATTATGGTGTAAAAACTAGGCTATTAGATTTTACAACAAGTGCATTAACAGCTTTATTTTTTGCTTCCGAAAACGCATACCCATTTGAGTGGTTAGATAGGGATAATATGCATAGAATTGGTGTTTGGGTAATTCCAAAAGCCTTAATATGGTTGGTGTCATTAGAAAAGCCTTATATAAAGTTCATCAACCTAAAAAAATATCAAAATAAATATATCTCAGCACAAAATGGTGTTTTCTTAAATTATTTTCCTCCAGTTATAGAACATAAAAGACATGGTGAGCATACTTTGGATATTACAATCACATTAGATAAACATTTGTCTTCTAAACTTGAAAATCCTAAGTTAGAGGATTTGAGAAATAATGTAGTTGGTAAACCAATGTTATTTACCTTACCTCATAATGAATTAATGGAGATAACATCTAGATTAAAACAACTAAATATCAGTTGGACAACCCTTATGCCTAGCCTAGATGGTGTTAGAAGAGAAGTCAACAGATTGTGCTCTAAACCTTTTGATAATAAAATTTAGATTAAGTCATGCAAACACAAAAATATTCTGTCAATCAACACCCCATAGAGACCCTATTATCCTGGGTAAAATCTGGCGAAATAGCTATTCCAGAAATACAGCGTCCTTTTGTATGGAAAGCCAGTAAAGTAAGAGACCTTATGGACTCGTTATACAAAGGTTATCCCATTGGTTATATTATTTCCTGGCGTAACCACAACGTAAAACTTAAAGATGGTTCCATGTCAGAAGGCAAAAAGATACTGATTGATGGCCAGCAACGTATCACAGCACTTCGTGCAGCTATTTTAGACGAATACATCGTCAACAAGGACTATAAACGAAAAAAAATTAAAATATCCTTTAATCCGGTAACCGAAAAGTTTGAAGTACAAAGTGCAGCAAACCGAAAAGATAAAAAGTGGATACCAGAAATAAGCACAGTTTTTGACGGTTCTGTGGATCAATTCGATCTGCTTACAAATTACTTAGATAAAAATCCTGAAGTTGATCGAAACAAAGTAAAAAACTCAATCTCTAATCTTGTCAAAATGCCATTAAGGCAAATTGGCTTAATTGATCTGGCTCCCGATCTGGATATAGAGGTCGTCACAGAGATATTTATTAGAATAAATTCTCAAGGCGTTGTTTTAAGCCAGGCAGATTTTGCAATGTCTAAAATTGCCGCAAACGAAACTTATAACGGACAAGATCTAAGAAAAGCTATAGATTATTTCTGCCATCTTGCCGTTGCACCGGAATTTTACACCAACATAAGAGATAATGATAAAGATTTTGCCTCTACAGACTATTTTAAAGCCATGCGTTGGCTTAGAAACGAAAATGATGATCTGTATGACCCTAGTTACACAGACATGCTCAGGGTGTCTTTTGGTACCGAATTTAAGCGTGCAAAACTTGAGGACTTAGTAAGTCTGCTTTCAGGACGGAATTTTGAAACAAGAAGCTATGAAGAGAGTATAGCAGAAGAATCTTTCCTAAAATTAAAGTCTGGTATCTTAAAGTTCATGAACGAAACGAATTTCAAGCGTTTTGTAATGATTATCAAAAGTGCAGGATTCATACAGCCTTGGCTTATCAGATCTCAAAACGCCATGAATTTCGCTTATCTATTGTATTTATCGCTAAGATCTAAGAATTATAATCCTGCCCTGATTGAATCTTACGTCCAACGTTGGTTTGTGTTGAGTGTGCTTACCGCACGTTCTTCAGGTTCTTTTGAGTCTCAATTTGACTTTGATATAAAACAAATTGAAAGCAGAGACTTTGGAGAATATCTAAATGAAGTAGAATCAGCCGATTTAAGCGATGGTTTTTGGGAAGTTGGCTTACCACAGCAAATGGATACTTCAACAACCACAAGTCCTTATTGGGCTGTGTTTTTAGCTGCTCAAATTAAATCAGGAGATAAAGGTTTTCTTTCAAAA
This sequence comes from uncultured Psychroflexus sp., assembly GCA_913062845.1. GTDB lineage: Bacteria > Bacteroidota > Bacteroidia > Flavobacteriales > Flavobacteriaceae > Psychroflexus. The sequence goes on along the minus strand of CAJXVZ010000055.1, from coordinate 12,736 downwards.
TCTGTTAAGGTCGAGAACATGATTGAACACCGTGGTGATATTCACCATATTTTTCCAAGAGATTATCTGAAAAAACATGGCTTGAAAAGGGGAAAATACAATCAAATTGCTAATTACACCTACATGCAATCTGAGATCAATATCAAAGTTGGTAATAAATCACCTAAAGAATACTTTGATATTCTAAAAGGACAATTACAAAATAATGACCTAGTGTATGGCGGTATAACAAATGAAAGTGAATTGAATGAAAATCTAAGAGTAAACTGCATGCCAGAACAAGTAAAAGAGGCTACTATCGATGATTACGAAGAGTTTTTGGTTGAAAGAAGGTTGCTGATGACCAAAAAGATAAGGGAGTATTATAAAAGTTTGTAGAAAATGAATATCGAAGCACTTAAAGACCTATTGGATAAAAATATAATTCCTGAAAAAACTAAGACCCCATTAACTTTCTTAGCTATAGCTAAACAACCCCATTATGAAAACGTAATCAGCAATATCTATGCCTTTTACTTAGATCAAGAAGAGGAATAGATAAAAGTTATATTTTTAGAATAATAAGAAAAACCATCATGCCGGAAACCAAACGTATAGAGTATAAAGACAAATCACCAAGGATTTAAGTTGTCCCTAAGTATAAGTTTAATTAATTATATTGTCAAGTTTTTCGCACAAATAACTTGACATTAAAATGTAATGATTATCTTTGTCTTATGGCTTTAGCTTCAACAATAAGAAATGATATTAAACAATTTCCCGAGGGGAAAACCTTTGGATATGCGGATTTAAATATTTCAAAGCATCATTACCTCACTGCTGCTAAAGCACTAGAACGCTTCCAAAAAGAAGGCTTAATAAAAAAATTATCTAAGGGTTTATTCTATAAACCAAAATCTACGGTCTTTGGAGATCTTAAACCAGACTATACGGAACTATTGCGCCCATATTTATTTGAAAATGGTAAGCGTGTAGCCTATGAGACAGGAGTAGCGCTCTATAATCGCTTAGGGCTAACTACACAAATGGCATTTCGAACAAAAATTGCCAGCCGTGGTAAACGCATTAGTATTAACCGAGAAAATTTGATTGCAGATCCCGTAAAAAGTTATGCCGATGTCACCCATGATAATTATAAGATATTAGGTCTGCTGGATGCATTTAAAGATATTAAAAAAATACCCGATTGTACAGTAGAACAAGCAGTAGGCAGATTAAGCGCAATTGTAAGAGAATTAAATGAAAAGCAAAAGAAATTTTTACTCCAATACGCCATGAAATATCCACCAAGGGTAAGAGCCTTGGTAGGTGCCCTGTTAGAATATACAGGTGTTAAGCCAAAATCAGTACAAGCTTTAAAAGACAGTCTTAATCCATTAACGACAATCAATTTAGGGGTGGATAAGGAAGTATTGCCCACAAAATCAAATTGGTATATTGTATGAAGTTACATGACAATAAAGCATTATACAGCGATGCCATTCAATTCACGGCACAATACATGCAATTACAACCCGAATATATAGAAAAGGACTATTGGGTATGCTATGCGTTGCATTTAATCTTTAACAGCAAACTCAAAGATGAGGTTATTTTTAAAGGCGGCACGGCACTCTCTAAGTGTTTTGATATTTTCCATCGCCAAGCTCATCTTATTAAATTACAGACCTGATATCAAGGCCGGACGAAAAAACTTACTCGCCATCATGTTTGATATGAATATGCTGTGGGAGGAATATGTCCTACGCCTCCTAAGAAAGCATAAACCTCAAGGATGGCAAATCAAAGGGCGGCAGTCAAAATTATTCTGGAAACGAAAAAGAATTCGTCCGGACATCATTCTAAAAACCCCAGACCAAACCTATGTCATAGACACCAAATGGAAAGTCATCGACAGTAATAAGCCAAATGATGCTGATCTTAAACAAATGTATGTTTATAATCATCATTGGCAATCACACCACAGTATGTTACTGTATCCGAATAGTGGTCAACAAGTATCCAATTCGGGCAAATTTGCTTTACCTTTTAAGGACGATGAAGACCATTCTTGTAAATTAGGGTTTGTGAATGTTTTAAATGCTGCCAGGCTTAATGAAAATATGGCAGCGGAGATTTTTTGGTTGTTGGATGATAAGAACAATAACTAATACTTAAGTTAAATTCTCTTGACAATCAAAAAGAAAGATTGGATTAATTGGGTGGAGTAGATGATAGATCGGTATGATCCGTTTATAGAAAGGGAGGTTGAACTTCTACAAGATATTGATAGAGATACGCTTGAAGTTAAAGGTAAAAGGTATTGGTAAAATATTAATCTCATAGCAGCAATAAGAACATTAGTTAACTATATTTGCATATCGCGATTCGCGAATCGCGATATGCAAATGAGAATACAAATTATTAATCATGAAAAAACATAGTGGGATGCGTCCTCATGACATCGTGTTGTTATTGAAAATTGTAGCAAAAGGCGAGGAGCAATGGTATATGAAAGATTTAGCTCACGAACTTTATATCAGTCAAAGTGAAGTTAGCGAGTCACTTAATAGGAGTGTAATTGCAGGTTTAATAGCAAATGATAAGAAAAGAGTATTGTTTTCAGCAGTTCAGGAGTTTATATTTTATGGTCTTAAATATGTGTATCCCCAAAAACCTGGAGCAATGGTCAGAGGTGTAGTTACAGCTCATAGTGCAGAGCCTTTGGCAAACCATATTCAAAGTGATCAAAATTTTGTTTGGCCTTACGCTGAAGGGGAACATAGGGGTTTTGCAGTTGAACCTTTACACCCAAATGTACCGAAAGCTTGCTTACGTGATAAGAAATTACATGAATTATTAGCATTAATAGATGCTATACGATTAGGAAATGTAAGAGAACAAAAAATTGCAATGGATGAATTAAAGGCAAGATTAAATTAGCATGAAGAATACCCTTATAAATAGAAAAGTTATTCAAAAAGTAGCAAATGCATTAGGTAATCTAAACAATCAGGTCATTTATGTTGGAGGTGCAACAGTATCATTATATATCGACGATCCTGGAGCTGATGATGTTAGACCAACTAAAGACGTTGATATCAGTTTAAAAATAGCATCAGTTGCTCATTTAGAGGATATACGAGAAGAGTTATCAATTAGGGGTTTTAAACAAACAGCCGATTTAGATGTAATATGTCGCTTTAAACTTGACGATATATTGGTTGATGTCATGTCAACAAAACCAGTAGGATGGGCACCTGCTAATCCTTGGTTTGAAGGTGGGTTTAATAATTTAGAACAAATAGATTTGAATGGTTTTAATATTCAAATAATGCCATTGACTTACTTTTTAGCAAGCAAATTTACAGCACAAAAAAGTCGAGGTGGTTCTGATCCTCGCTTTAGTCACGATTTTGAAGATATAACCTATATTTTAGATAACCGTACAGATTGGCATGAAAAAGTGGTAAATGAAAGTGGTCAAGTAAAAGATTTTCTTTTAGAGCAATTTCAAAACATAAAAAAAAGTCCAAAACTTCAGGAGGCAATACTAGGTAATCTGTACTATGAAACTCAAGATGCGAGATTAAATAAGATAATGGAAAAAATCGACATTTGTTTAAAATCGTGATTTCAACCATTAAATGGTTATGTAAGGATCTAATATTATGAATGAGTGTATTTTCTTTTACTTTGATTAGCGTTTTTTACTTGTTATTTAATACATAAGTACGACACAAACTCTTTAAATCCCTATAAATGCTATCAAAAAAGATATTGTATTGGGAAGTAAGCAAAATAGCAAATCTCCGATTTGCGTAATTTTGCTTATGCTGACAGCCGAAGAATGAGGCTCGTCAGTATCTTTTCTATTCAAAACGGGTAATCTGCGATTTGCGTAAAATTGCTAACCCCGAGAGCCGAGGCACGAGCACTTCGACATGTTCAGCACATGCCTATTCGGGATTTGTAGAGTTAATAATGAGTAATCCTTGAATTGCTTAATTTTGCTTAGTCACCAAAATTCAATTTTCAAAAAAACTGCGTAACAGTTATAATCAGTATCTTTACAAGTCTAAATGACAGAGACTAAATGAAAAAACCGGATCCAAAAAGAACGAAAAAAGACAAAATCGAATCCTCTGAGTCAGCTGTTTCTTTGGTCTATTTTTACATTAAAAATTTTATGCAGCCATCGCCTAAACACCCACTTGCGCTTCAGATTCTCATTTTTATTTTAAAACTACCGGTATTGATTCTGTTTCTGATTCTTTCGCCTGTGATCATTTTAGTTTTATTCGTAACATTTCTGGTAGGGTTTTGAGAAAGGAGAAAAGCATCACTATTTTGGTCATTTGTTGTGTATTGTTATTTACGATACATCAGTATTTTCAAATGTATGCACATTTTAATGTTCCATTTCTGGATAATTACCTTGACCCGGTAATCGCAATGCCAATACTTTTGTACGCAGTGCTTTGGGAACGCAGAATACTATTAAAGGACAAAAACATGACTTTATCATATACAGAGATTTTGGGTTATTTTTTACTAATGGTGATATTTGGAGAAATCATTTTTCCGTTAATGAGTAATAAATTTACAGCTGATTATTGGGATGTTTTGGCTTACGCGATTGGAACACTTCTCTATATCGGTTCAAAAGAAGCTTCTAATACTTAAAATTTAATTTGAAAAAAAAGTAGTCCGACTGGATTTTAGCTTCTAAGGTCAATTAAAAATTAAAAAAAATATCATAAGAATGGTATTCTCATGATAGACAGTCTTTCTGGTATTTTCAGATTCTTTAAAATCTATTATATTTGAAGGAGGTTAAACCAAGTCTAGTTTTTATGAAGAAAAACCTATTATATCTGTCTGGTTTTATTTTGGTTTTTATAGTCAGCTTCTTGCTGAAAGGTACATACGACAATAAGCTTATAGAACAAACCAATCAAATACATTTATTAAGTATCATTCGCAGTTCATTAAGCGTATTTGGTCTTTTTTTGCTGTTGAATTTTTTTTTAAAACTTTGAAATTTAAAACCTTCGCTATTGTTTATGGCATCATAATGATCTTAGAACTTTCTCTTGGTTATTTTTATGGTAATGGACATTTTGACTACAATTATCCCATTGGTTGTCTTCTTGGTTTAGTCTACGTCTACATTTTAGATGACTTAGTAGCAAAAGCACAAAGCAATAATCAAGAAGAACAATCAGTTTAAATTTTGGTTTTTGCACTAATAATACAACCTGAAATCCAGTAATTTACAAAGCTTATAATGTTTTCGAAACATGGTTTCCACAACATCCCGCAGGTCATCATTTTCATAGAACAGACTAAAGAACACACGATCTATGGTAAATGCACTTGTGAGATGTTCTGAGCGATGACCATACCCCGAAATGGCTCTGGCGCCGGTTACGTCGAGGAAATACTGAAATTCTTCTTCTTCAAGGTCCAGTATCTTCTTATTGGCAAAGTGAATGATTTTCCCTGCATTTGTCCCTCAAATAGTTCGGCAATTTCCTGGAAGCTGTAGTAATAATCATTGATCAGAATATTATTGGCTTCACCGGGAAGAACAAGATAGATGATCTCGTAATCTTTAAAATTATGATCGTTGTGCAATAAAAAACTTAAGCTTTCTTCTAAACCTTCTATGGTATCACAGGTTTTATGTATGCTACTGATATTTTGAATTAAAGCTACACTTTCAAGGATTTTGGTTACTTCTGTAGTTTCAATATGGTCTATATCCTCTACGGCTTCGAGGCAATAAATAAAATGGTCATCATTCATAACTCGACAAATATATTTTTTGTCATTAAACAGGGATAGTCGTTTAACTAAAAAAATATATTGATTAATAATTCTTGTATTGAGAAAGGATATTTTTTGTGGATTAACTTTTCCGTGCGATAGGATTGAATTATATTTCAAATCATTAATTATTCCTGATTATGAACTTTTCCCATAAGTACTGGATGAAAAAAGCCATCGAACAAGCCAAATTGGGCCAGACGCCATACGGCGCCGTAATCGTGAAATCTGAAAGTGAATATATCACAGCATTCAATACGACTAAAACCGATGGACCACAGGCACATGCTGAAATGAATGCTATTCAGAAATTAGCACAACTTAAACCATATATTTCAAAAGATCTAAAATTATACACCACATTTGAACCCTGTCCAATGTGTATGTCAGCTCTGGTCTGGGCTGGTATTGGCCAGTTGATATACGGCGCAAGCATTGAAGATGCGGCGAAACATGGGCACCAAATCCATATTACGAGTCAGGATATTGCCGGAAAGGCCTGGTATGACATTGAAATAAGTAAAAATATAGCAAGGCAGGACTGTTTAAAATTGTTTGAACTATAAAGGTTTTCTCAAAATTCTTACCTTTTCTGTAACAAAAAAAGGACATGTTCGTCTAAATAATAAACAATCAAACCATTTTTTAATTTTTAACGTCATGTCATCCAAACAATTAGATTTCGTAGTCAGCAAATTTTGTATCGCTGTTATTTTATTGAGTATGGTATTATTTTTCATCTTCAGCTAGAAAATGATAGCATCATTTCAGCAAAACTTGAGTTGAATATTCCAAAATAAACGTTGTTTAAAAAATTTCTCTAAAGCAGCCCTAAATAAATTCCTGCCATTCCAAAAAAATACAATTGGTACTTTTTTTAGATTAAAAGGTATTGCGAATCATTACTAATCCAAATCAGTTTAATATTCACAGCAACATTTGGTGGTTGTATAATAATTATATCTGTTTATAATTTTCTTTAATTTTATTTATGTAAATTGAAAAAAAAATAAATCAGAATATTATGAAAGTAAATGGCTATGCAGCGAAGGAATCGGGAGACAAATTAACCCCTTATACATACGAGCTTGGGGATATAGGTGCAGAACAAGTTGATATAAAAGTTGAATACTGTGGTTTGTGCCACTCCGACCTCAGCATGATCAATAATGATTGGGGCATGTCTGAATATCCTTTTGTACCCGGGCATGAAGTTATTGGTGAAGTAGTGGCCACTGGTAATGCTGTCAAAAACGTAAAAGTAGGTGATAAAGTCGGTTTAGGCTGGACATCCGGCTCCTGTATGAGCTGCTCGCAATGTATGGGTGGCGATCATCATTTATGTGCAGAGTCTGAAGGTACCATTGTTGGTAGAAATGGTGGATTTGCTGACAAGGTTCGTGGCCACTGGTCATGGGCTATTCCACTCCCTGAAGGCATAGATATGAGCAAAGCCGGACCATTGCTCTGCGGTGGTATTACGGTTTTTAATCCTATTATCCTGGCTGGCGTAAAACCAACAAACAAGGTTGGTGTCATTGGCATCGGCGGACTTGGTCATATGGCCTTGAAATTCCTTAAACACTGGGGCTGTGAGGTAATTGCTTTTAGCTCTAGCCCTGAAAAGAAAGATGATATTATAAAAATGGGAGCGACTAAGGTCGTTAACTCAAAATCAGAAGAAGAATTGGCAAGTATTGCCGGTCAGTTAAATTTTATATTAAACACCACCAATGTAACTTTAGACTGGAATGCTTATTTGACGGCATTAGCTCCAAAAGGTAAATTTCACAATGTAGGCGCTGTATTGGAGCCAATGGCCATTCCCGCGTTTAGTTTAATTATGGGAGAAAAATCTGTAGGTGGAAGCCCCATAGGTAGTCCCGCATTAACGAAGACCATGCTGGATTTTTGTGTACGTCATGACATTTACCCACAAGTTGAAGAATTTCCAATGGATAAGATCAATGATGCCATAGAACATTTAGAAAGCGGAAAAGCTAGATTTAGAGTGGTATTGAAGAAATAATCTCTATATTTAAACCACATATCAAAAGCCCCGATTCGGGGCTTTTGATATGTTTAGAAAAATTTAAATTATCCTTTAAAATGAAAACTCTTGGTTTAATCGGCGGTACTTCCTGGCATTCTACATTGGAATATTATCGTGAAATCAATGCGCAGGTCAGTCAAATCATTGGTAACGCCTGCAATCCCGAACTCATCTTGTATTCTATAAATATAGACATCATGCGTAAGCAGGTGCTGGAAGATATTCAGCAAAAGTATTTAGAGGTTTCAGAAAAACTTGTAAAGGCAGGAGCAGAGGCCCTGCTGATTTGTGCCAACACACCTCATATGGCAGTAGAATATGTACAACCCAAAATCGAAGTGCCTTTTCTTCATATTGCTGATGCTACCGCTAAAGAGGCCAAAAGACTAGGCTACCGAAAGCTAGGTCTTTTAGGGAACAAACCCACTATGACAAAATCTTTTCTAAAAGACAGGTTAAAAGAGCAGCACGGATTAATTATAACAATTCCTGAGGGCGAAGCCATCGATCAAAGCCATTATTTTGTGTCCAAAGAACTGACGCAAGGCCAATTTACTCAAGCCGCAAAAGACTTTTATACCGATCAAATCAGAATGTTTAAAGATAAGGGTATGGACGCGGTGGTCTTAGGCTGTACCGAATTACCAATTTTATTAAGTGATGTTATCACAGATTTACCGGTATTAGCTACTACCGATTTACATATTCAGATGGCAGTTGATTTTATTCTTAGCGAAGATTAATTTATTCTATTGACTTAGCCACATAAATAATAAGATTAGTTTAATTTCAATTTGAGGAGATTGAATATAACTCTGTGAAAATCTGTGCTTTCTTAGTGTTTTCTCTGTGGTATAGCTATAACACAGAGTAACCCAGACCTGTCGGCTGTAGGCGGGGAAGATACAAAGCTGCAAAGAGAGTAATTTTATAATTAAAACACACAATATCAGTCAATTAAAATCATTAAATATATGTCTAAGTCAATTATTCTGTTTTTATTATATCTGATAATATTTTTACAATGAATCAAAATAAGTATTAACTTTGTCAAAATTAAATTAATTATTATGAAAAAATACGCATTTTTATTTTTTGTATCGTTTTTTGTTTGCTCTATGTCAGCGCAAAAGTTACCAACAAGCAAAAAGCTCAGTAAAGAAACTGTTGAAAAAACAATTAAAGCCACAGTTGGCGTTGAAAGTCAAATAAAAACAGCCTTGTTAAAAGATGAAGGTTTACAAAAAGAGGCTTTTAATTTTTTAAAGTCAAACCCTGAAACATCATCGGCTTTTGCCGGTTTGGCTGCAAAGAAATTAGGCTCATCATCCTTGATCAAATCCGTGCTTGGCGATAGCGATTTAGCTAACGCAGCAATCAATTACATTGCCAGCAATCCCAAGTTATTGGAAAAAGCTATGAAAATTGTTGGGATGTAATTAGAGCATTTAAAAGAATTGAAGAAAAAAGCTGTTTCAAAAACTTAAGGCTAATCATTCTGAATTCATTTCAGAATATTAGTCTTTTAATTTATTATTTTTGTAGATACTTAAATCCTTGATTTTATGAGGACAGATCATGAAATTAAGGTTTTTGAGACAGTATTTATTATTTACTGTTGTTATGCCACATTAAAACAAAAATAATGGTCAAAAACGGACTGACCATCCGAAATGGTGGAGTATGTGAAAGTTGAAAATCCACTTAAAAAAATAGAGTAAACCGATTTGAATTTCGAAAATTAAACAATTTATAACCTTTAAAATTTTCAAATTATGAATAATTATAAAAGTAAATTTTTAACAATTATAATATTATCGTTTGTTTTAATTAATATAAAGTGTACGGAAGAAGAATTAGAACCGACTGAAAATAGTGAAGATTATAAAATTACTACTATTTATGAAAAAAATGATTTAGACAATGTCAAACTCAATAATAATTTATTCCCAGATGTTTTAAAAATTGAGAGCGTTGGAAAAAAAACTGACATTGCAATTAATCTTTTATCTGTTTTAGTAGAAGAAGAAATAGAAATGCTAGATATATCCAAGATAGAATGATTAACTATGTCAAACACAGATAAGTTTATCTATAGTATACCGTTTCTGCATAATAGTTCAAATTTAATTATGGCAACAGATAATGATAAAGTTTCTATTGTAATAGCTAGTGTAGACAGAATAAATAATGGAAATGACAAATTTATAATAAAGAATAGAATAAATGAAAATGTTTTTACTGTTGAACAAAATAGTAAAAATAAATTTGGAAATACAGTACATTATGACAATAAACATGGTTACGTAAAAACTGATTTTTCATTCCCTTATTCTAACGTAGACTTTCAAAAAATAAATTTTGAAAAAAGTAGTTGTTTATTACAACATCCTGATTCTTTTAGCGATTGTATGCAATGTGCTTGGGATGAATGTTCTAGTAGTTGGGTGTGTGGTGCCATTCTTGCTATCAAACCTGTAGAGGTTATTGCTACTGCTGCTGCTGTTTGTGGTTTAAATACTTTAGCAAACCTTAGATAATTATGAAAAGTGCTTTTGATTTTTTATTAAAAAAATATAATTCTAAGGAAAAGTACTTAGTATTAGGTTATATTTTTTTGATTATTGGAGTATATTTTGTTTTATCAAAAGAAAAAAGTACCTACGAATTACTTTTCATTATATCAATAACACAATTTGCTTTATACTTTTTTAAAAAATATTTTGATAATAATAAAAGAGATAAATCAAATTAAAAATAGACAAACGTGGCATAACACTGTATATATTCAATAGCGACTTTTGGATTTACCCGAAGGTCACTATTTTTTTTCAAAATTATTTTTAATTCAAATTTATTAGATTTTTTTTTCGCTATTGAAATATATATTTCTCGTTTTCTTATGAGTTTAAAATTATAAATTCTAAAATTGTCACATAACCTTATGCCTAAACTAAAGTTATCCTCGCCAGATAATCGTGATGTTCACCTTCAATAATTATTTCACATTGTAAATTAACGGCTTTGCATTTTCTCATTAGTGACTTGAAATCCAGATAAAGCCAGGTCATGGGGTATTCATATTCACCTTTGTAACTTAAGAAATAATCTAATTCGCCGTAATACCTTTGGTTTTGCAAGTCTTTTAGATCCTCTTCATCATACATATAGCTGATATCTGAGGAATCAATTAGAATTTGTCCGTCTTCAGTCAGAAGGGATTTTAAATGCTCCAGATACTTTGTCACGAGATCAAATCTTTGGAAGATTCCGGTACCATTCATTAATAGAAGAATGGTATCGTAGCTTCCTTTTTCCTCTAAAAGTGATTTGCATGCAATAGTTTTAACGCCTCTTTGTCGAGCAACATTTACAGCACCATCCGAGATGTCTATGGCATTGACATTCATGTTCTTATTTTGAAGGTATAAGCTATGAGAACCTGCTCCACAACCCACATCCAGTATGTTACCTCTGCATAAGTGCAATGCCTCTTGTTCAATTTTGGGCATATCTTCAAATGACCTGAACAGATAGGGCAGAGGTAATTCATCTTCATCTGAAATATTGGTCCAGGTGATGATGTTTTCAAAAGGATCGCTTTCAGCATTTGACTGTTTCTTTTTGTAAAAATCTTCCAAGGCTTTACCAAATACATCTAGTGTTTTCATACCGTAAATTTAGAATTTATTAGCCTATAATTTTTTCAAAAACTGATAAATATCATGTTTTCATGATTTAATATTATAACATTTAAATAAATGTTCAAATGATTATATATGTTTGTGGCATGAAAACAACGCTTAAACAATTTACCAAAGATCAATACCAGCAATTTGCCTATACACTTAAAGTTATAGCGCACCCTGTAAAGCTTCAGATTTTACATCTTCTTAGCGAAGAAGAACCTTTGGATGTCACTACACTTTGTTCTAAAGTTGGTGCGGAATGTGAAATATCCATGATGTCTCATCACCTTGCAAAAATGAGGGATAATGGTATTCTTACTTCTGAGAAAATTGGTAAACAGGTATTTTATAGTATCAAGGACCGTCGAATCCTCAATATTTTTAATCAGATTTTTATTTAAAGTATGGAAATAGCAGGTTATTTCATGGCATTGGTCATTGGCGTTTCACTGGGATTGATAGGTGGTGGCGGTTCCATACTCGCCGTTCCTGTATTCGCCTATATGTTTTATCTGGATGAAAAAGTAGCTACGGCCTATTCACTTTTTGTAGTCGGTTTTGCCGCGCTTATTGGCGGATTGAGACAGCATGGGAATAAAAACGTTGACTGGCGAACAGCCATTGTATTTGGAATTCCTGCCATCATTGGCGTTTGGATCATCAGGCATTATGTCATTCCGGTTCTTCCTGAGGTTCTGTTTACTGTTGATGACTTCGAATTTACCAGACGTATGGGCATGTTTGGTCTCTTCGCCATTCTCATGGTCTGGGCTGCTGTAAGTATGCTCATGCCCGGTAAAAACAAAGGCGGGACCGGTGAGGTAAAATATAATTATCCATTGATATTAGCAGAAGGTCTGGTCGTTGGTGCCATTACAGGTTTTGTTGGAGCTGGTGGCGGATTTTTGATCATTCCTGCCTTGGTCATCCTGGCCAATCTGGAAATCAAAAAAGCCATAGGAACGTCGTTGATCATTATCGCTCTCAAGTCCATTTTAGGATTTTTTCTTGGAGACGCGTTTACCATGGAAATCGACTGGCAATTCCTTTTCATTTTTACGGCCATTGCTATTGCCGGTATTTTTCTTGGCGTATTTATAGGTAAATTTATTGAAGGTCAAAAACTCAAAAAAGGTTTTGGCTATTTCATCATCGTGATGGCCATTTTTGTTTTTGTCATGGA
>CAJXVZ010000054.1 GCA_913062845.1 uncultured Psychroflexus sp. | reverse complement strand
CACAGTAGCTGAGGATAACAAAGTAGATGAATTATTGACTATCACCACAACTGATATACCAATTAGCGATGTTGACTTTACCCCTGCTAAGAAAAAAGGCCGCGGTAGGAATCAGGATAAGCAAGCAACCCAAGAGATGGAAATCCATTTGCCTGAAGATGAGTTGCGGTGTGAGTGCAATAGTAAAATGCAGGCATTTAGTTATAAAAAAAAGTATCTCCTGCGTTATATTAAGGCACGCTACGCTTGGTGTGCGCAGAAGATTTATAGCTACAAGTGTCCTTGCTGTGCTGATGTAATTAAACCAGCCAAGGCCCCTAAGCAAGCTATTCCAGGTAGTTATGCCACTAGTGAGCTACTATCCAATATTGTCAATAATAAGATGTTATTACACTTGCCTTTTTATCGCCAACAAGATATGTTAGCGCAGCATGACTTTAAGGTAAACCGCAATACTTTAGCTAGTTGGGCAATTAAGATAGCTGGGCTACTGCAGCCCATAGTTAATTTAATGCAAGACCAGCTACTAGACAGTAATTATATTCAAGCAGATGAAACTAGACTACAAGTACTGAATGAGCCAGGCAAAAAAGCTACCTCCCAGTCCTATATTTGGACCTATTTGGCACATAATACTGATAAGCCCATTGTTTTCTTTGAATATAATCCTGAAAATTATCCCGCAGACTCTGTTTATTATATTGATATCAAAAAACCTGAGGTTATTGAAAAGGCTACCAAAAATCAGAAGTTAAGAGCTGCGAACGGTTTCAATTCCCAAGATGAAAATGCATCCCAATTCCTTAAAATTGAAAACGGAAATTTATTCCTGTTAAAAATGAATCAGGATGAACCAAAACTTATTCTGGATTTAAAAGCTATCATCAGAGATGCTGAATTTATAAGTAAGGATAAAATAGGATTAATTATTGAAAATAATGCTTTTGTTCTTGATCTAGATAACTTTCAGTTGAAACCACTTACGAATATTGAAAATAGTAAGCGCCCGAAGGAAAAAAAGGAAAATATAAACTGGCTTGAAAAGGAAAATCTGAAGTTGATCCGAGTTTTAGCCAGAGAAAGAGCAAAAGATTCTTTAAGGGATGAATATTATGAGACACAGGAAAGAGAAAAGTACACATTTTATACTGAAGATAAATATGCTTATGGACTTAGCATATCTCCTGATCTTAATTCAGTAGGCTTTAATCTTGGCAAAAGGTTTAAAAGCGAATACACCAAGGCAGCAGATTTTGTTGATGTCAGCGGTTATACCAAAATGGTCGAGGCCAGACCAAAAGTCGGAAAAGAAAGTAGTCAGTCCGATCTTGTTATTTATAATTTAAAGAAGGATACAGCCTTTGTTGTAAATGCTAATGATCTTCCCGGCATTATGAAACAGCCGGATTACCTAAAGGAATATGAAGAGGAAGATTTAGAGGACTCAAGATCGGTTAATTTTTCTCGATTATTGTTTTCTCCAAATGGTAAAAAGGCGATAGTGGTAGTGCGATCCCATGACAATAAAGACCGATGGATATGCGAAGTGAACTTAAATGATGGTAGCCTTAAAAGTCTTGACCATCAAAGAGATGAAGCATGGATTGGCGGTCCTGGTATAGGGAATTACGGCGGATCAGGTAATGTAGGCTGGATTGATGATACCAAAATTTATTTTCAGTCCGAGGAGACCGGCTTTTCTCATTTGTATGCGCTTGATATCAATTCTAATAATAAACAAGCACTGACTTCCGGTGAATTTGAAGTTTTTCGGGCTAATTTATCAAAAGACAAAAAATACTGGTATTTATCGGCTTCCAAAGGAGACCTGCGCCAGAGGCACTTTTTTAAAATGCCGGTAGACGGCGGCGAATTAATTCAACTCACTAAAGGCGTTGGGAGGCATGACGTTGTGTTATCTCCTGACGAAAAATATATGGCTGTTCTTTTCTCAAAGGCAAATCAACCCCAGGAGTTATATATTAAAAAAAATAAAATCAATGCTGAATATGAGCAGGTTACCTCCAGTGTGTCTGAAGAGTTTAAAGCCTACGATTGGAAAATGCCTGAATTTATTGACTTTAAGGCGTCTGATGGCGTTGAGGTTCCGGCAAGACTCTACAAGCCTAAAACGACTAATGCCAACGGAGCGGCGGTCATTTTTGTTCACGGTGCGGGATACTTGCAAAATGCACATAAATGGTGGTCCAGCTATTTCAGAGAATATATGTTTCATAATTTACTTACTGATCTGGGCTATACAGTTTTAGATATAGATTATCGTGGTAGCGCAGGCTATGGCAGAGATTGGCGAACAGCGATTTATAGACACATGGGTGGTAAGGATTTGTCTGATCAGGTTGATGGTGCGAAATATCTCATTAAAGAGCATAATATCCATCCGGAGAAAATTGGAATCTACGGTGGAAGCTACGGTGGTTTCATTACGCTCATGGCCATGTTTAATGAAGCGAATACTTTCAAAGCCGGAGCAGCCTTGCGTTCTGTTACAGACTGGGCTCATTATAATCATGGGTACACATCCAATATTCTGAATACACCTGAAAAAGATCCAAAAGCCTATAGACGATCATCTCCGATTTACTTTGCAGAAGGTTTAGAAGGCCATTTGTTAATGTGTCATGGTGTAATGGATACTAATGTGCAGTTTCAGGATATCGTCAGGTTGACTCAACGATTGATAGAATTAGAAAAAGACCATTGGGAGCTGGCGATTTATCCCGTAGAAGGTCATGGTTTTACTGAACCAGAAAGCTGGACGGATGAATACAAAAGAATCTTGAAGTTGTTTGAAGAGACTATTGGGAAGTAAATTTATATTATTAAAGCAATAACCCTGCAAGGGTTCCAAACCCTTGCAGGGTTCAGGTCGTCATGTCAGGATTTGGCTATTTTTAACGATATAGATGGAGTGTACTTGACTTTTTACAAAGAAAGATCAATGCTTTAGAGTTTTATACCAGCACTTAGTTGAGTTTCATCTTTTTTACAAACCATTCGATGTAGAGCCTTAACCCGCAAAATTTATTACAAAAGAATTCGCGTCTTGTTGCGACTAAGAAAAACCAGAATTTTCGTACCTCAAATTTGAGTTTTTCTAAGTCGGGATTAACCGCCAGAAACAAGAGAATTATTTAAACCTATGGATAATGGCGGTACAGACTAAATATTCAGATCCAGCAAACCATCAGGCAATTCAAAATAAATAGCCTGATTTTCCTCGTCTATTTCCAAAATCCAACTTTCATTATAGGGAATAAGAAGAGGACCATTATCTGAGGATAATTCAAATAAGGTTTGTGGAGTAGAAGTGTTGAGTCCAGTAATTTCGCCTATGAGAACATCTTCCTCATCATAGGCATTAAAGCCAATCAGATCTTTCAAGGAAAATTCTTCATTGATATCAATCTCACTTTTAAGAACGTAAATATCACGTTTTACAAGCTTATCAGCTTCATCTTCCGAATTAACATCCTCAAACTTCAGTCTGATACTGTTTTTTTTATGGGCTTTGCTGAACTCTATAAAAAATGGAATCCGTTTTTGCTGGAACTCAACAAAAACGGATTCTATGTCTGTCGGGAAGTAGTCTAAATCAGGATTGATTTGTAAAACGACTTCTCCTTTAAAACTAAACTTTCTTGAAATTGTACCAAGATAAAAATATTCATTTTTATCCATCAATTTCTGATTTAGTCTTCTTTTTTTGCTTCTTCTGCTGCATCTTCAATAGTTTCAGCAGTTTCTTCAGCAGTTTCAGCTTCAGCGGCTTCTTCTTTTTTAGCTTCTTCCTCAGCGGCTTTGGCTAATCTTTTTTCATTTTTTGCTTTCTCTTTGGCAAGTGCTTCAGCTTTGGCATCTGCTTTGGCTTTTTCAACAGAATTTGCCTTATCCATGATCTTGCCCTCTTTCTCCTTCATCCACTCTTCAAATTTCTTGTCAGCTTCTTCCTGGGTAAGTGCACCTTTTATTACGCCGCCTTGCAAGTGTTTTTTAAGCATGATACCTTTGTAGGATAAAATTCTTCTGGCCGTGTCTGTAGGCTGAGCACCATTCATCACGTGCTTTAAGGTATTGTCAAAATCCAACTCGATAGTAGCAGGATTGGTAGTAGGATTATAAATTCCTAATTTTTCGATGAATTTACCATCTCTTTTTGAACGTGAGTCTGCAGCAACAATCCAGAAAAATGGTCTCGCTTTTCTCCCGTGTCTTTGTAATCTGATTTTTAAAGGCATAATTTTTAAATTTTGGGTTCCCGACCCGGTTATTAAATTTTTGGGAGTGCAAAAGTAAATTATTTTTAGAATAAAAAAAATATTTTTATCAACTAATATTCAACTTTTTATTATAAATTTAGTTGCAAAAATAATATTAATGTTGGGTAATATAAATCTTGAAGATGTTCTATTTATTGACATTGAAACTGTACCTGAATACCAGAATTTTGAAGATCTGAATGATACCAGACAAAAACTATGGGAACAAAAATCTGCTTACAAAAGGCGTTTTGATGCCAAAGATGCAGAAGAAATAACGCCCAAAGACTATTACAAGAATTCCGGTATTTGGGCAGAATTTGGAAAGGTGATATGCATTTCTGTTGGTTATTTTAACTTTTTCAATGGCGGAAAATATGAGTTTAGAGTAAAAAGCATTTACGGTGATGATGAAAGCACAGTTTTGAAAGAGTTTGCAGACCTTATCGAAAATTATTTTAACGCACCACAAAAGTTACTCTGCGGACATAATATTAAAGAGTTTGATATACCTTATTTATGTCGAAGATTATTGATTAAAGGATTACCTATGCCTCAAAAACTGAATTTGTTTGGTAAAAAGCCCTGGGAGATTCCTCATCTGGACACCCTGGAACTTTGGAAATTTGGAGACTATAAACATTTCACTTCACTAAAGTTACTCACAGAGATTTTAGGTATAGCTTCTCCTAAAGACGATATAGACGGCAGTCAAGTCAGGAATGTCTATTATGAAGAAAAGAATCTGAAACGCATTGCCAACTATTGTGAAAAAGATGTCATAGCTGTGGCACAGGTAATGTTGAGATTTTCCAATATGCCACTCATAGAGAAAGAGGATATTATACACTTAGCCTGATATCATGCTATTAAATATACAAAATCTAAATATCAGTTTTGACAGTAAATCTGTTGTCAGAAATTTTAATCTCGCGCTGGAATCAAACACCATCCTGGGAATAGTCGGTGAGTCGGGTTCAGGTAAGTCATTATCTGTACTATCTGTGCTTGGTATTTTACCTAAAAATGCAAGTGTTGAAGTTCAGAAAATGGCTTTTGAGGGACAGGATCTGAATAAAATCCAAAGCAATAAAATACAATCCTTTCGCGGCCGTGAAATTTCGATGATCTTTCAGGAACCTATGAGTTCTTTAAACCCTTCAATGACCTGTGGGAAACAGGTGGCAGAAATTTTATTAAATCATAAGATTGTTCATAAACGAAAGGTCAAAGCTGAAGTCGTAAAACTTTTTGAGAAGGTAAAATTACCTGACCCTGAAAATACATTCGATAAATACCCGCATCAAATCAGTGGCGGACAAAAGCAGCGTGTAATGATTGCTATGGCGATAGCCTGCAAACCAAAATTACTTATTGCGGATGAACCTACGACAGCACTTGACGTCAGTGTTCAAAAGGAAATCATACAGTTGTTAAAGGATCTTCAGAAAGAAACCGGTATGGCTATCATCTTTATTTCACATGACCTGGCATTGGTTAAAAATATTGCCGATGAAATCAAAGTCATGTATAAAGGGGAAATTATTGAAGATGGTACAGCCGAAGATATATTTTATGATCCAAAGGAAACTTATACTAAAGCACTTTTAGCGGCCAGACCCAAGGCCGATAAGCGTCTAAAGCGATTACCAACAATAAATGATTTTTCAGGTAACAGATTTAAAATTGATGAAGTTAGCAAATCTGATAGAGCTGCAGAACATGAGAGGCTTTACAGCCAAAAGCCTATTATAAAGGCCAGATGTTTAGAAAAGCAATTCAAAATAAATGCTTCTTTTTTTGATTCAATAGCCTATTTTAAAGCTATTGACAACGTGAGTCTTGATTTATTTAAGGGTGAAAAATTAGGAATAGTGGGAGAATCAGGATGTGGTAAAACAACTTTGGGGCATTTGTTAACCGGGTTAATGAAAGCAGATAATGGCCGGATTTACTACAATGGAAAGGATATTTTAGGTTTAAAGGCAAAAGCATTCAAGACAATAAAAAAAGACATCCAAATTATTTTTCAGGATCCCTATTCTTCTTTAAATCCAAGAATGACAGTCGGTGATGCTATTGCAGAACCGATGAAAGTTCACCGGCTTGTCCAATCTAAAAAAGAAAGACAAGAAAGAGCAGAAGAGCTTTTAAAAGCTGTTGGACTGCAGCTTTTTCATTATCACAGATATCCACATGAGTTTAGTGGTGGACAAAGACAAAGAATAGGTATAGCCAGATGTTTAGCGCTAGAACCAAAAATTATTATTTGTGATGAATCTGTTTCTGCTCTGGATATTTCAGTACAGGCACAGGTTTTAAATTTACTGGAAGATTTGAAAGAGAGATTTCAATTGACCTATATATTTATATCTCATGATTTGTCTGTGGTCAGGCAGTTTTCAGACAGGATTTTGGTAATGAAGTCAGGTAAAATAGTGGAACAGGGTGAAGCCGATGAACTTTATGAAAACCCAAAAAATGACTATACAAAGACGCTTATTGATGCCATCCCGATTTAGAATAATAGTCTGGTGTAACCGATATTAATTCCCCAGGACCAATCTGTATATTTGTTTTGAGGCCCTATTGGCTTCAAGCCATCTACAAGGTCTGAGCCAAAAAGCATCCAGCTGCTCTCTAACATAAAACCATCTCTTGGTCCAATATTGTACCTGATTCCGGCTCTAAGGTTTAAACTAAGTACAGCTCTGTTATCCAGATTTAAACCATCATCTGTATCCTGTGGAACAAATGTCGGGAATATATTCTCAGGATTATTTAAACCTCCTGGTAGACTTGATTGTGCTTCTGGTGTAACATAATTCAGGCCAACCGCAACACCGCCATAAGGCGAAAAATTTTCAATAAAACTATACCTTTGGTTATAGGCTTGAATTCTAATGCCTAAAGGATAATACTCTAAGCCTGTACTAAGTCCAATATTACTAAATAAACCTGTCATCGCTTCCAGTACTGGGGCGTCGGCCCACTGACCATAATGTTGAAGTTCAACATTGGAATAAATTAAGTCTATTCTATATTTTACATGCTCCATAAAATAGCTGACTCTTCTCCTTGATGCTCTGTTTAAATAATAGGTAAGCGCAAAAGTTGACCCTTGGTTGCCAAAATTAGTCTCTGTGTCAAACCTTTCACCATAATCACTTCTCAATTGCATAAATCCTCCATTTATTCCAAATTCATGCTCGAACAAGCTTTGGGCCTGAGAAGTAGTTGACATCACCAGGATTATTAGTACAAAGCATATTTTTAAGGATCTCATAAATATAGGTCTATAGTTGATTCTGTTCGTTAAGATTATAGATCATATAAATTCTAATAATTTGATAAATATATATTAATAATTTAATTCTGGTGTTATTTTATCATTTACATTTTTTGTGTGATATTAAATTATGTTTCAAATAAATTAGTTAAGACTATAATTCAGGTTTTTTCCTTAATGCTTTTTTTTCCGCCTGCTTCGCTTTTTCTTTTAACCTCTTTAGCTTTGCTTTTTTGGGTACTATAGTCGATTTTCTTTTTTTTGGTCTTGCTAAAGCTGAAGTAATAATATTTTGAAACCTCTGAATAAGGATTTTTTTGTTCTGGTGCTGACTTCTGGTTTCACTACAATTCAGTCTGAGTTCTCCGTTTGCATTGATCCTGTTTTGTAATTTACCTGAAAGCCTTTCTTTTTCAATTTCACTCAAATACTGACTGTCTGATATATTCCAGTTCAAATTGACCTTGGTTTCGGTCTTATTGACATGCTGTCCACCGGCACCGCCACTCAGACTTGTACTGAATTCTACTTCATTTAATATATTTTCAAAATTCAATGTCATTGGTCCTGATGAGCGGGTTTTAGTAGATCAACAACTGTTTTTACAGGATTAAACGTGCTTGAAGGTACTTCTACAAAAATGCTGTGCCAGTATTCCATGGCACCATTCCAAAGCCCGGGACGTTCCAAAGCTTTAATTGGATGGCCATCAACAGATTTGCTCGCAATAAACGCCCGGTCTTTGTTGACGTAATTTAATAAATCATAAGTCTTACCATTATGATCTTTGATTGAACAAACAATATCAACTGGATTAAAATGCGTTGCGCTATCCAGTATAGATTTTTGTGCACTATTTTTCACATTCATTTGTGAGGTCTCAACAATTTGTAGACTTACACGTCCATCTTTGTCTTTTATCCAAAAGGGTCCACCGCCGGGAGCACCGTCATTTATCACCATCCCACAGATTCTTAATGGTCGGTTGAGCTGTTTGAACAGCTCTTCTTGCTGTTCTGCCGGATCTGCGATATTGAGTTTTTCATGCATGAATTTTTTGATATTTTCAATATCTTTTTCATCAGCTTTTCCGGATTCAAGCAGCTGGAGGTAATTATCCAACTGTTCTTTTAGTTTGAGAAGCAAACCGGCGAGCGCTTTTTTAAATGTTGTGGTATCTGCCTTATCCTTATTTCTTTTGGATACGTTATCAATATTTTTGATAAAAATAATATCAGCATCCAATTGATTTAGATTATAAATTAAAGCGCCGTGGCCACCAGGTCTGAAAAACAATTTTCCGCTGTCATCACGAAAAGGGCTATTGTCTTCATTCACTGCTATGGTATCGGTTGATGGTTTTTGAGTAGAATAATTTACCTTAAAACCAGTTCTGTTGTTGTTTTGATTTTGTAAATAATTATCAAGAATCTGATTAAATTCAGAATCCAGACCTTCTGGAATTGTAAAATGGAGTTGTACTTCATTACTCTTTTCTGCATAAGCCTTAGATTCCTCCAGGTGTTCCTCGAATGGCGTCAATGTCTGGTCTTTATATTTATGGAAAGGAATTAAGCCTTTAGGGAGATTGCCCAGGTTTAAGCCATCTTCTGAAATAGCATGTCTTAAAATTATTAAAATTTGCTCTTTTTCTGAATAATCTTCAAATTGGGGTGTATTTCGTTTCGCAATATCTAAGGCATCAGCGTAAAATGCAAGATCATCAATCCTTTCAAATAGCGGTACAAATAGCTCAAATTCTTCCTGCTTAAGCTTATTATTAATTTCTTTTTCATCAACGCTAACATCATTCAGGAATTGATGAAGTGCTTTAAACATCCTGGTTGCTGCACCGCTTGCCGGAACGAACTTCAACACGTCTATGTTGTTTTTATTTTCATAGAATGAAACAAACTCATTAAAATCATCATCATCGAATCTAATTATGCCATCATCTATAGTTGCAGCTTTTATAACTTCGACATCAGGCACACCTTGTGTAAATCTTGCTATTTGAGATTCCAGTTCTTCTTTAGATATATTTTTTTCATTGAGCTGTTGAAGATCTTTGTCGAGTAATTGCATAATTATAATGTTTTAAGTACTTCCAGAACTTTTTTAATTCTTGTTTCTAAGTCGCCTTTCAAGATAGTGAAATTTTTATTTCTGACTTTAAGTTCCTTTAAAAAAGCGGCATACATTTCTTCTCTGGCATCAGGTTTGTCTCTTAAATCATCGGCCTCCCATGGGGTATCAATATAAGTAGTAAAATAATGATCATAGATCAATTTATCATTAAGTTTATCCAGCCAGGAAAAATCTCCTTCCGGAAAATAGACCTTAGCGTACACATAAGTTTCTAGTGGGTCGGTATCACAAAATAAATATTGATTGGCTTTTTTGATCAATTCATTTTCAGTTTCCAGCTGGCCATCAACAATTGGCCTAATGTCTGAAGCTTCACAGGCTTTTCCGGTTTTATTGTATTTTTTCTGTAGTAGATCCCTTGCGAATTCAGGTACCCATTGTGTATCAAAATGTTCAGCCATAGCTTTAGCCAGAGTGGTTTTTCCTGTTGACTCTGGGCCATAAAAAACTATTCTAATAATGTCGCTTTGGGCCTGTTGAGTTGTTTCTTCCATGCTTTATAACCGTAAATGGCAATGATTGTAAAAATGAGATATTGAAAAGACGAAAATACCAAACCTTTATACAAATACAAAGGCACTGTTATGATATCTCCGACGATCCAGAAGGTCCAGTTTTCTAATTTTTTTTTGGCCATGAGCCACATGCCCACAAAAAATATGCCCGTTGTAAATGTATCAACATAAGTCGTCCACGAATTCCATTTTTGGAAATATGTATACACAAATCCTACAAAAACTAGGGTTCCAAGAAAAATTAGTCCTGATCTCAAATATTCTTTTTTGGTATCCATTGATGTTATTGGTACAAAATGATCAGCGTCGACCTTTCTGGTCCAGATGTACCAGCCATAGATGCTCATGATAAAGTAATAGCCGTTGATAAGCATATCACCCAGCAAGCTATAAACCCACAATATATATACGAAAATAGCTGTACTGATAATACCGGTAGGAAATACAAGAATATTGTCACGGTTTGAAAACCAAACACTCAACAGTCCGAAAATACTCCCTGTAATTTCAAGAACAATCAAATGCGTGTCTACTCCATCATACTGTTGAAAAAACCAATCAATAATTTGAGACATAGTCTTTTCTGTTGGATTTTACTATTTTGATGTATAGCAACCCATGTTCAACCGCTTCCAAAGCTGTTTTCATTTCTTTATGAAGTACAGCCATGACTTTGTCATAAGGTCCGAACACTTGTGTACTTAAGGAATTTTCCTTGATATCCAAACCGCTTTCTCTTAGTGCTTTAATCAAATCAATAATTGGTGGTTCAAAATCATTTTGAAGGGGTGAAAAGGTTAACTCCACAGAAATTTCCATATGTTTTTGTTCAAATTTAAAAACAATTACGCAACCCTGTAAAGATTTTTACTCTTATAATTGTATTCTTTAATGAAAAGACTATGAAAAATTTAAAAACACAAAGCTACTTTATCATAGATGGCAGGATTTTCTGCTTTATGATAACAGGTAGGATAAAAATTGATGGCGGCTGACGGTAGTCTTCAATATTGAAAAAATGGAATTAACTTACGAAATAACAAAAATTAAGTTTAACCGAATTAGCCAACAAAAAAGCTCGCTTTTAGCGAGCTTTTTTTAATTAATACATTCATCTAATCCCTGATATCGCTTTCTGTAGCATCGATATCCTCTTCCATTAGTTCTACAAATTCAAAAATTAATTCTTTACATTTTTGATCCTGTTTTTGACTTGTCGATTCAAATTCAAATTTACAGGCTTTTAGCTTTTCCATAAATTTGCCCTAAGCTTTCGATAGTTTCTTTTGAGCTCTGTAGGCTTTTTTCGTTTCTTTTTTTCTTTCTTTATCTCTGTTTTCTGCTTTTTTGTCAAGTTTATAGGCCTCTGCGTCAGCTTTGTCATCTTCGGACATTTTATAATCCTTTTTAGAAATTCTGGTTCTTTTTTTGGCCAGTTTATATTCTTTTTTGCTCTGTTTTAGAGCTTTTTTATCCTGATCAATTTTAGCTTTACTTTGAGCCCATTCTCGCTTCATCAAATAGATCAAGTCCTCTTTTATCTTGTTTACTTTATCTGCATTCCTGTTTAAGAAGGCTGTTTCAAAAAGTCTAACTTTGGATTTGAAATTACTCAACTCTTTTCGATCTATTATAAGTTGAGCTTCGTTGGTCTTCACCTGAATATTTTCAAAATTATCCGGATTTTGGGCTTTAACCGAGATTGATATCAAGTAAATTAAAAAAAGTGTCGAATATTTAATTTTCAAATTCATAAATGGTTTTTCCTCAAAATAAGGAAAATCTACCAACTTACCTCAAAAGTGTTACCATTTTCTAAAATTACCGTAGCTGTCTGGTTTCCGTTAAACACGACCGTAGCACCTCTTATTACCGTATTACCATTTGGTAATGTTGCGGTAAAATCTACTTCAAAAGTGCCGGAGACTATTTGCTCGGTAGATTTTGAAACTACGATATCTGTTGAGCCATAAACCAAATTTGTAGTCATGCTGTTTTGGTTCCCAATATTAGATTGTATGAGTCCGTTCCGTGTATGATTTGCATTATAAATCCATTCTGTTGAAGCAGGTTCTATTCCTGTGATATTAAAATCATGGGTTCTGTTGATGTCCTTTGAAAGATTTGGTCCATCAAAATCTAAAGTTCCGTTACCATCTAAGTCAAAGCTGATACTGTTGTTCTGGGCATCACAATTCAGAGTCCAGGACCAGTTTGAACTTATGGTCCAGCTTCTGTCGCCTATGGTATTTGAATTTGAAAAGCTCTGCATAATGGTCTGGTTACAGTTAGCAAGGCTTAAATTATCATTCAGGTTTTTTGTAATACTGTTTGATGGTCTTGATGAAGCATTGCTCAGAGTAGAGGACATGAAGTCGATATCCGGGATGATTCCACCTTCATCCACCAAAGATGATCTCAGGACTTCATTAATTTCCTCATCAGTCACACTTTGAGGCGGAGAATTGTTATCATCGTCTGAACAACTGAAGAATAATAGGGTTAATAAACCCAAGAATAAGGTTTTGGTGTTTAAATGATTTTTTAAATTTTTCATGATCTTTAATTTTAAGGGTTTATTCAAAAATATTATAACTTTCAGTACATTTTGTTTACTTAATTCTCAAGCTGATAATTTATAGCTTGAAATCACTTTTTTACAAGCTGAGCCACGCTTTAAAATCCGAAGATTTAGCTTTGCTTATAACGATATCTTCCGGTGTTCTCTCTTTTAGTTTTAATTTTAACCTGCCATTAAAATAATGACGTATATCTTCAATATATTCTTTATTTACAATATACTGTCTGTTAGCCCTGAAAAATATTTTAGGGTTTAGTTGCTTCTCAATCTGTTCAAGGCTTTCGTTCATTCGGAATGACTTAGCGGTTTTTTCAAGTACAAAAACTTCTGTATCATAAGTGTAAAAACAAATGATTTCTTTTGTGTTCAAGGGAATCAATCTGTCCTGGAAGTTTACCAGAAAAGTGTTTTTGTAGTTTTGGTTCTGGTTCAGATAATTAAGGAGTTCTTCAACATTTCCGGAACCTGAAGCCTGCTGCCCGGCTTTGTAGGTTTTTAGTTTTTCAACTGCTTTTTCTATATCCTTCCGGCTGAAGGGTTTCAGCACATAATCTATGCCGTGATGTTTAAAAGCGTCCAGAGCATATTCGTTGTAGGCCGTTACAAAAATGACAGGAATCTTCGGATCAATTTTTTTTAAAACACCAAAGCTCAAACAGTCCGTAAGCTGAATGTCTGAAAAAACAGCATCCACATTTGGTGTAGATTTTAATAAGGCCAAAGTTTGAGCTTCATCTTCACAAATGCCAATTATGTCAATGGAATTATCGACCTGTTTCAGGCTTGAAGACAAAAGCTCAGCGCCGGCATGTTCGTCTTCTATGATAATGATCTTCATGGTTTATTGATTTTTTAAGTTAAAGGTAAACCTACGCTAAAGCTTGTTTCTGTTTTTTTGATAATAATATCTTTCTTTTGAAGCCATTTTGAGCGTTTTTGAAGACTACTCAAACCGAAATTTTCACCGCCTGGAACCTGTTTTTTCGGCTGAAAATTGTTTGTTACCCAAATGTAATCATCCTCGGTATAAATTTTTATCAGTAACGGGCTTTGTTTGGATAAAGTATTATGTTTCAATGCATTTTCAACCAGGGTTTGCAAGCCCATGCTCAAAACAAGTTTCTCATATTTACCCAGACTGAGCTTCATATCTACCTTAAAAGCATCTCCAAATCTGAGTTTTTGAAGTTTGATGTAGTAGTCTATAAATTCAATTTCAGATTTTAAGGTCACCAGATCAGGTTGGTTGCTTAGACTCTGCCTGAACACCTTTGACAAATAGCTGATGTAATCTGTGGCCTTATCAGCATCCTGCTTTACCAATGCAGAAAGACTATTCAAAGTATTAAAAAAGAAATGCGGATTTATTTGATTTTTTAGCTGTTTGTGCTGAGCTTCTACTTTTTCAATCTGCAATTGATGAATTTGATCTTGTTTGGCTTTGGATTCATCAACAAGGATTAGTATACGGTGAATCAATAATATAAGCGCCGTCGATAAGCCATATCTTGCAATGTATCCAAACAATATAAATTTACGGGGAAGCTGAAAGTAAGTGACATGCAGCTTAGAGCTTATAATAATAATTACCATCACTATACTGAAGAGCAAAAGCATTCTTTTGAGAGAAAAGAAGTTGCCTTTTGTAAATTTCCAGCTTTGGAACCATGATATTAGTGCAAATACGAAAAGACAAAATAAAAAATGGGATATGTACTGGTACCAGAATTCGTTTAAGTTATCCTCAAAATAACGCACCAGCCGACCAGGTCTTAGTCGCAGTACAAGCTTCGAAGCGTTGAAAAGACTAGCCATCAGAAATGACGAAAGTAAGATGTATTTACTGTGCCTGAGCCAGAAACTTTGCTTTTTCTTCAATGCATATTGGTTTGAAAATCAAATATAAGGAAACGGAACTAACTTTTATTCAGGAAAAATTAAAGCTGATAAAATTGATGCCGGAGTGTACAATTTTGGTGTCGAGACTTCAATTTGAAAAGATATCCAGACTAATTTATTTTGCTAAAAACAAGGCTTGAACTTTCACCATCTGAGCTGATGTCAATCAAATTCAAACTTGTTTCGTTGTAATTTACAACGTCCCAGTCATCGTCCAATTCTCCATAAAATGAATCGTCAAAGTTCAATTCAAATACAATTACACCATCGTCTAAGAAGGCATTCCAGTCTCCAACTATTTCTTGTTGTACGATGATATTGCCATTAAAGGCATCACCAAGGCTAAAATTGAAAAACAAATCATCATAGTCTGCAATTTGTTCGCCTTCATCAATCAATTCACTGACCTGAAAAGTACCATCAGAAATAAACATAGTAAACATCTCCAAATCAGTTGGATTTGTGCCGGAAGCTACATTTTCGTAAAGCAGAGGTTCAAAGCAGGAATTATCAAGTTCCTGAAAAATCGTATTCAAATCTTCTATCGAATTTATGCTTGTTTCAAATTCGTTATTCAGTGTAGCATTAATGGGAAACTGAATGTCGTAAAACAAATCTTCATTACTTTCAGCATTTAAAAAATTAAAAAACTGCGCTTCGTTGCTGAAGACCTGTGTATCCAAAAAACTGTTTGTCGCATCGAAGAATCTTATAAAAACAGGAAAGCTTAGATCTATACAATTCACTTCGCTGGATTCCTGGCTTTCAGCTAAAACCTCCGCGAGATCATTATCCGAATTTAAAATAGTTTCAGAATAATCTATTCCAGAGACTGTAATTGGATAACTAAAGGCAATAGTGTCTTTTATCGGTGTGTTTTCAAGAACCTGGATTAATGAAAAATAATCTTCAAATGATGTCAAACTAAAATTCACTTCCTCATTTATGATCAAATTTGCCGGAAACTCAACTTTAATCTTGCTGGACCCGTCGATAAAATTATCTAAAGCAGTGGGATTCTGTGTAGTGCGTTTCAATAATCCCGTTAGAGGACTATCTGCATTAAGGCTGTCTGGGTTGTTTATAATTTGATTATCCTCTTCAACCTGGCATGCCAGACAAAGTCCAAAACACAAAAGGATAAAGTAAATTTTTTTCATATGCTTTTCAAATGTAATTATATTTATTCATAGATTAAACAACTCAAAATGATTTTACCCTAAAATTGAAAACCTGGATTTATTAAAGATGAATAATAGATAAAGTATAACAGTGTTGTGTTCAAAAAAGTAAAAAGTAACAATAAAAGAAATTGATTTTATAGCAAATGAACAAAATAAGATCAACTGTTTTTTAGGTGGCTTTGAAAAGCTTTTTAATGTCTGATAATTTTTAATTTATGTTTACGAGGTTAAAAAAGTAGGGTCATCTCATTTTGAATTGTTTTAATAGTGAAAATTACTTTTTAGCATGGATATAAAATCCTTAAGTCATGTTTGTCAGGAAAAAATTTATGCAGCGGTTTATGAAAAATACGCCGATGATATCAACCGTTTTTTTTATTATAAATATGGTAATGTTGTAAATGCAGAAGAGGCAGTTCAGGAAGCTTTTATAAAACTTTGGGAAAATTGTAAAACCGTTCCTGTGGAAAAGGCAAAATCCTTTTTATTTAAAGTCGCTAATAATTTATCACTCAACAAAATAAAACACGAAAAGGTAAAATTGAAATA
The DNA here is from genome assembly GCA_913062845.1 of uncultured Psychroflexus sp. GTDB lineage: Bacteria > Bacteroidota > Bacteroidia > Flavobacteriales > Flavobacteriaceae > Psychroflexus. The sequence goes on along the minus strand of CAJXVZ010000054.1, from coordinate 4,287 downwards.
TGCCACAACACAAGACCATAAAACTATGGACACTCAGGATCCTGCTTATAAAATGGAAGAAGAAGAATTCAAACTGAAATTGCAGGCGGCTATAGATAAGCTAAAACCAAAGCTAAGAAGTACATTTTTAATGCATCGTATTGACGGTAAATCCTACAAGGAAATAGCCGAAATAGAACAAAAGACTGTAAAAGCCATAGAAAAACGTATGAGTCAGGCCTTGAGTCAACTTAGAGAACATATAGAACATATTTAAAACAGTAGTCAATGAAAACTAAAGCTAGCCTAAGCCAATGGATAGACGGTAAATCTGATTTCCCTCAGGATCTTGATGGTCAGAAGACTTTTGAAAAAATAAAAACCTATTCCGCACAATTGCAAGCTCCTGCTTTTGACAAACAAGGTGTCTTCGAAAAGATAAAATCTATTAAGGCAGAAAAAACTAAACCTAAAACTTCACCTTACAATTACATCTTAAAAATTGCAGCGATATTCATAGCCCTTGTAGGTGTTACAGCTATTATTCATCAGATGAGCTGGCAAATAACAAAAACGGGAATGGCACAAAACCAGACCGTGAGCCTTCCTGATAATTCTGAAGTTCTGGTGCAGGCGGGTTCTGAATTAAAATTCAATACCTTGTCCTGGTTTTTTACACGTGAAGTCAAGCTTCAAGGTGAAGCCTTTTTTGAAGTTGAAAAGGGTAAAACTTTTAGCGTGAAAACCAATGTAGGGCAAGTTCAGGTTTTGGGAACCAAGTTCAATGTAAAATCAATGGCAAATGGGTTGAATGTTGTTTGTTATGAAGGTCGGGTAGAGGTTGTGCAAGATAAGGCCAGGGCTGTTATCCAGGCTAATGAATATGTCGTTCTGGAAAATGATAAAGTTCTCAGTAAAAATCAGCTTATTCTGAACGAGTTACCGACGGAAAGCAATTACTTCCAAATTGTAGACCGGGATTTTAAAGATTTGATTAACGATGTTGAGCGATATTATAATATAGAACTATCAGTAGGAGAAATTAAAAGGGAAAAGCATTTTACCGGAAAATTACCCAAGAATGACGTCAAACGAGCGTTGCTAATAATTTCAAAAACTTTTAAGTTGAAATACAAATCAGCCAACGGAAATAATTATATTTTTGTTGATGATGCCAGCCAATAGTTTTAGACTTGTTTTATATTGTATGATTATGATTCCTGGTTTAGCCTTTTCGCAGAGCCAGGTTAAGCTGTTAACTTATCTTGCAGATCTCGGGCAGAAGCATAGGGTCAATTTTAATTACCTTTCAGAAGATTTAAGAGTATATAAGGTCAGCAGGTCTGATAATTTTGAGGGCCTGGAATCAAAACTTCAAGCAATTTCTCTGCAGATACCCATAGATTTTGAATTTTTGGATGCTAAAAATATTGTTGTAAAGCGGTTAGAAACCTATTATTGCCTTCAATTTTTTACTAAAGAGCCGAATTTTTTTCCATTGTCTGATGTTTACCTGAGTAATGAAGATAAAATTATAGGTAAAACTTATACAAATGGTACACTTATTTTATCGGAATTACCGGATAGCTCATCTTTAAAAGCTTATCGTGAAGGCTTTGAAATATTGGAAATAGAAGCTTCTGCACTAAAACCAGTAGTTTGCCAAAGTTATTTTTTCGAGCAAAAAATTGATTTAGATGAAGTTACAATCACAGGATTTTTGACACGAGGCTTAGATCTCAATTCAGATATGTCCTTAAGCCTCAATTCACAGGAATTTGAAATACTTCCCGGGCTAACTCAGCCTGATGTATTACAAGCCATGCAACTTCTGCCTGGTGTTGTCAGTCTCGACGAACGTATTTCGAATATCAACGTGCGTGGTGGCACACATGATCAGAATCTTTTTTTATGGAATGGTGCACGGCTTTATCAAACCAGTCATTTCTTTGGAATGATATCGGCACTTAATCCTTCAATAGCACATGGGATAGACATATACAAAAACGGTAGTTCTGCTTTTTTTACGGAAGGTTTATCATCTGTAGTAGATATCTCTTCAACAGGCAACAAACCCGAGAAAAACAGATATGAAGTATTTGCAAACCTTCTTGAAAGTAGGGCAAGGGCAGACCTTAAGTTGTCTTCAGATTCTCATCTCAGGATTGCCGGTCGATACGGATTGACAGGTTTTTGGGATACACCAACATTTCAAAACTATTACGACAAAATATTTCAAAACACTGAAATTACATCATTTTCAGATGATCAGGAAATCGGACTTTCTTCAGAAGCAGTTTTAAATTACTTTGATGCAAACCTGCAGTATGAAACAAAATTAAATGAACGTACATCATGGCAGATTAACCTTTTGGCCATTTCCAATAAACTGGAGTTCTCAGAAAAGAACTTAAATAGCTTAGATGAGCAAAATAATCGACTGCGGCAGGAATCATACATTGCAACTACGCAAATAGATAAAAAATTCTCAAAAAATATTTCAGCTTCTGCATTGGCATATGCTTCTTATTATAATCTGGATGCTGAAAATGCTGTATTGGTTTCAGAACAGCAACTTACACAGCAAAATGAAATACAGGACTATGGCCTCAAACTAAGATCTGATATTGAATTTGATAATAACTCCGTTTTGAGCATGGGCTATCAGTTTAATGAAATAGGAATAAGAAACAATAATATTGTAACCAATCCGGATGTTACCATCAGGCAAAAATCTGTTTTGCAAACACACTCAGCGATAGCAGAATGGCAGTCGGATTTTCTTAGTAACAAGCTTTCAAGTAAAATAGGCTTAAGGGCAAATTACTATGACAAATTCTCTGAGTTTCGCTTCGAGCCTCACATCAATCTGACTTATAAATGGAGCCCCTTTTTAAGCACTATACTTTTGGCGGAACAAAAAAATCAAGTCACTGCCCAGTTGATAGATCTGCAAAATGATTTTTTTGGTATTGAAAACAGGCGATGGTTTTTGGCCGACCAATCCCGAATTCCCGTACAAAGGTTAAGACAGATTGAGATTGCTCAGGTGTATTCTAAAAAGTCTTTGTTGCTTACAGCCAATTTGTTTTACAAAACAGTTCAGGGTATTTCATCATCTGCTCAGAATTTTCAAAATCAATTAGAGTTTTTGCAACTTTCAGGTAATTACCAGACTTATGGCGCAGAGTTTTTCATACAAAAAACCTTTTTAGATTTCAGGTTTTGGTTTAATTATGCCTACAATATTTCAGATTATGAGTTTAATACTTTTTCACCCGCAGTATTTCCGAATAATTTTGAAACCTCTCATCAGTATCAACTTGGTCTGAGTTGTGTTTCTGATCCTTTCAAAATGAGTATAAGCGGAAGATATTTTACAGGAAGACCGACAACCTTAATTGATGAGACAAAACCTCTGATTAATCCGGTAACGAATCCTCAGATCAATTTCCTAAGTCCAAATGCTGATAATATTTCAGCATACACACAGGTCAATTTTACTGGTAGCTATACCAAAAAATTTAAAGGATTGGTTGCAGAAACGGGTATTTCAATACTCAATTTGTTCAGTTCCGGAGACATCACTAATCAGTTTTACCGTCTGAATAATGATGAATTGGTAGTTGAACGTGTAGAAAACAGGAGTCTGGATTTTACGCCCAATGTATTTCTAAAATTAAATTTTTAGAAAAGCAATTGCATAGCTGTCAGCTTATTCTATTCCAAAACGCCAGCCATGCTTGTCTTCAGCGCGATTGTATTGGATATCCTGTAAAGCTTTTTTAAAGAAAACACTATAAGGCTCATCCATTTGTGGCAGATCGTGATATTTATTTTGATATTCAAAACCCAAAACCTGAGCAATTGTGGCAGCTGTACCAGTACCAAAAATCTCTTTGAGTTCACCTTTTTCCGCTGCTTCCACAATGCGCTTTACTTCAACCGGACCTACTTCAACCTCAATGCCATTATCTTCAGCCAATTGAATAACACTTGCCCGTGTTACGCCTTTCAGAATTCTTTCATTAGTTGGAGCAGTCACCAGTTTATCGTTTATTCTAAAAAAGATATTCATCGTTCCTGCTTCTTCAAGATATTGATGGGAGTCAGCATCTGTCCAGATCACCTGTTCGTAGCCTTTCTCTTTGGCCAGGTTTGTAGGATAAAACTGAGCACCATAATTTCCGGCAGCCTTAGCGAAACCAACGCCTCCGCTTGCAGCACGGCTGTATTTTTCAGAAAATAAAACCTTTACGGGTTTGTTGTAATAAGCCTGTGCAGGACAGGTAATGATCATAAATCTAT